>JBBIGZ010000049.1:0-22786 GCA_037447295.1 Chloroflexota bacterium
CATCTGTGCCGGGCCGGGTGGTTATACGGCCGCCCACGGCCTGCAGCCGGATTTCCTCACCATCGGTAAACCGATTGCCGGTGGCGTTCCGGCAGCCGTCTATGGCTTCACCGAAGAGATCGCCGAGGCCTTCCAGGCGCGCCTGAACGTGGACGATGCCGATGTGGGTGGGATCGGTGGCACCTTGGCTGGCAATGCCCTCTCCATCGCGGCCATGCGCGCCACCCTGGAACACGTCCTGACCCCGGCCTTTTACGAACGGGCTATCGCCCTGGCCGAGCGCTTCCAACGCGGCGTGGAAGAGGTGATCGAAGAATTTCAACTTCCGTGGGTAGTCAAGCGATTGGGCAACCGCACCGAGTATTGGTTCCGTCCCAAACCGCCGCGCAATGGGGGCGAAGCGCACGCCGCCATGGACCCGGAGCTAGATCGCTACATGCATCTCTTTGCCCTCAACCGGGGCATTCTGATGACCCCCTTCCACAACATGGCACTGATCGCCGCCGATACCACCGAAGCCGATGTGGATTATCACACCCAGGTTTTTCGTGAAAGCGTGAGGACGTTGCTCTCGTGAGGAGATTGCTATGGAAATCTGGCGTGTAAACACCCGTACCCGGACCCTTTCACGGCAACCTGTCCCGACTTCCTGGGAACGCCTGGGAGGGCGCGGATTGATCGCTCGTATCCTAGTAGACGAGGTGGATGCTACCACCGATCCGCTTGGACCGGGCAATAAGCTCCTCTTCTGTCCCGGCTTGTTGGTGGGGCATATGCTCTCCTCCACCGATCGCATTTCGATCGGCGGCAAATCGCCGCTGACTGGTGGTGTAAAAGAATCCAACGCCGGCGGTCGCACTGGCCTGCACATGGCCTACTTGGGCATCCATGCGTTGATCCTCGAAGACACGCCGCAGGATGACGCTTGGTGGGTGCTCCATCTTTCCAAAGAAGGCGCCCGCTGGGATCGGGCAGATGACCTGATCGGCTTGGGCGTCTATGAAAGTGCCGAACGCTTGCGAGCGCGTTACGGTGAGAAGGTCGCCATCTCCCTGATCGGCCCCGGCGGAGAAATGCGCCTGAAAGCGGCCGGCATCCAGAATTTGGATAAGGATGGGATCCCATCGCGCATCGCAGCGCGCGGTGGCCTAGGCGCGGTGATGGGCTCCAAACGCCTGAAAGCCATCATCTTCGATGCCGAAGGGGGACGCCGTCCGCCGATCCACGATCCACAGGCCTTCAAAGAGGCCCAAAAAGAATATACCCTGGCGCTACAGGCCCACCCGCAGACTAAGACCTATCACGATTTTGGCACCGCCGCTATGGCACATATGTGCGATTCCTTTGGCGGTTTGCCGACGCGCAATTTTTCCAGTGGTCACTTTGAGCAGGTAGATGCCATCAGCGGCGAAACCTTGCGCGAGTTCATCCTAAAGCGAGGCGGCGAAGGCGACCCCAGTCATGCTTGCATGGCCGGCTGTATCATCCGTTGCTCGAACATCTTCGCCGATGAAAACGGCAAAATGGTGGTCTCCCCTCTTGAATACGAGACGATCGGCCTGATGGGCTCTAATCTGGGGATCGGCTCGCTGGATACGATCGCCCGCCTGAACTGGCAGGTAAACGATCTTGGCCTGGACTCAATCGAGATCGGCGCTGCCTTGGGCGTAGCCGCCGAAGGTGGGCTGATGACCTGGGCCGATGGCGAACGTGCCTTGGCTTTGCTGGATGAAATCCGGCGCGGCACCGAACTGGGACGCATATTGGGCAACGGCGCCTTGAGCATCGGCCGGCACCTGGGCGTGAAGCGCATTCCGGTGGTGAAAGGTCAGGCCATGTCCGCCTACGAGCCACGCGCCATCAAAGGGACCGGGATCACGTATGCCACTTCACCACAGGGCGCCGATCACACGGCAGGGTTGACCATTCGCGCCAAGGTCAACCACTTGGACCCCAGCGTGCAAAAACCGGTTTCATTGGCGGCGCAATTGAACATGGCCGGCTACGACACGCTGGGTGCCTGCATCTTCGCCGGGTTCGGCTACGCCACGGCCCCCTCGCCGGTCATTGCCCGTTTGCTACGGGCACGCTATGGCTGGGATGTGCCGGATAACGTGCTCCAAGAACTGGGACGTGAAACAATCCGTCTGGAACGCGAGTTCAACCGCCAGGCCGGTTTTACTGCGAAAGACGATCGCTTGCCGCAGTGGATGAAAGCAGAGCCATTGCCCCCACACCAATCAGTCTTCGATGTGCCGGATGAAGACTTGGACTCGATCTTTAACGAATTATAGAGCCACCTGTGGGATTCGAACCCACGACCGGACGATTACGAATCGTCTGCTCTACCAGCTGAGCTAAGGTGGCCCTACACTCCAAATTATACAGGAATTACGCGCTGACGACAAGGATTCCACCCATGGACGCGATAGACCTGAAGATCATCAACCTGCTTTTGGAAGACGGCCGAATGCCAGCCGCCGAGATCGCCAGACGGCTCGGGCACGGCATCTCCGAACGCGTCGTGCGTTATCGCATTCAGCGCCTGATCGAACGCGGCGTGATCCAGATAACGGCGATCGTGCAGCCACAGGCATTTGGCTATACCATTTTTGCAGATGTCTGGCTGCAGGTGGAATCGGATCACATCATGGAAGTGGCCCGAACCCTGGCTACCTATCCGAACGTCACCTACGTGGCCAGTGCCATCGGAGAGACGGATGTCAGCATTCAGGTGGTTGCGCGCAGCACAGATGAAGTCTATCGCTTTGTCACCGAAGTAGTGCGGCGCATTCCCGGCGTGCGCAAATCCACTACTTCGATCGTCCCTCTGGTGCTCAAAGACGTGTATCAATGGCGCGTTCCTGAGGACGCGCTAGAACCCAATGTGCAAATTCATTCTTCGTGAGGTGTTTCATGACGCTGTTCGGCCCTAAAACCCATGCTCTTCAAGAGCGCGCCCAGAAGGTAATCCCTCTCGGTGTCAATTCTAACTTCCGGTACTGGGGACAGAAGAAAACTCCCTACGTTCTGGGGACAGAAGAAAACTCCCTACGTTTCTCACGCCAAAGGTGCTTACCTATGGGATGTGGAGGGCAAGCGGTATATTGACTACCGCCTGGCCTTCGGCCCAATCATCCTGGGACACGCCTACGACGAGGTGGACGAAAAGGTGGTCGAAGAGATACGCAAAGGAGCCCTTTTCGCCATGACAAGCGAACTAGAAGTGGAAGTGGCGGAAAAGATCGTGCGCCTCTGCCCCGGCGTGGAAATGGTGCGTTTCGCCACCACCGGCACCGAGGCCACCATGCACGCGCTACGCATCGCCCGTGCCTACACCGGGCGCGATGTGATCATCAAATTTGAGGGCAACTATCACGGCTTCCAGGATTACACCCTCTGGTCCACCTATGCCCCGGCCGATACCTACGGTAACCCGCGCAGCCCGATCCCCATTCCGGCTTCTTCCGGCATTCCGCACCAGCCCATTCCGGCTTCTTCCGGCATTCCGCACCAGCTGCGTGACCTGATCATCACCTTGCCCTTCAACGATTTCGAAGGATTGGATCGGGTATTGCGCTCAATGGGCGAACAAGTAGCGGCGATCATCACCGAGCCGGCCCAAGGCAATTGTGCCACGATCGAGCCGCAGCCCGGCTTCCTGGAATTCATCCGCAAAAAGTGCGATGAATACGGCATCGTTTTCATCCTGGATGAGGTCAAGACCGGCTTTCGCATTGCCAACGGCGGCGCACAGGAGTACTACAACATCCGTCCCGACTTGGCCACCTATGCCAAAGCGCTGGGCAACGGCTATCCGTTCGCCGCGGTGGGCGGAAAACGCGAGATCATGAGCATCATCGGTCACGGCGTGGCACAGGGTGGGACTTTCAACAACAACAAAGCCGGCATGGCCGGCGCCTGGGCCACCCTGACCATCTTGGAACGCGAGCCGGTGATCCAGACGATCTGGAAGCGTGGCGAGCGCCTGATGAAAGGACTGAAGGAAATTTTCGAGGATAACGGCATACCGGCGGTCATCAGTGGCTATCCGACCATGTTCTCCTTTTCCCTGGGCATTGAGCGGGTTACCTCGCAGCGCGAATGGAACGAAAGCGATAAGCAGCTTTACCTGCACCTGCAGGAGATGGCCGTGGAACGCGGCGTGATGCCCGATCACGATCCGCGCGAACCGTGGTTCCTGTGCTACTCCCATAGCAATGCCGATATTGACGAAACGCTCAACGTCTATGCCGATATCGTCAAGTTGGCTAAACGCTCGTAAAGAAGGTTAGGAGGGTGATATGTCTCGTCTCTCCTCTCAGGAGATTGTGGATTGGAGCCGCGAATACACCTTTTTTTCCTGGTCAGTGCAATCGCAGGTAAACCCAATCCCGGTCGTGCGCGCCGAGGGCGTCTATTTCTGGGATGCGGATGGCAACCGCTACCTGGATTTCGCCTCGCAGCTGGTCAATATGAACATCGGCCATACCCACCCAAAGGTGGTCAAGGCCATTCAAGACCAAGCAGCGACCTTGCCGATGGCGCATCCGGGTCTGGCGACCGAGCCACGCGCCCGCTTGGGCAAGAAGCTGGCCGAGATCACCCCCGGCGATCTCAAGAAAACTTTCTTCACCCTGGGCGGTGCCGAAGCGAACGAAAACGCCATCAAGATCGCCCGCCTCTACACCGGGCGCTTCAAGATTCTGGCACGTTACCGTTCTTACCACGGCGCGACCCACGGGGCCATCGCGCTGACCGGTGATTACCGTCGCTGGCCGGCCGAGCCGGCCATGCCCGGTGTGGTGCATTTCCTCGATCCCTATTGTTACCGCTGCCCTTTTGGCTGGACGCCGCAAACCTGCCACCGTGAATGCATTCGCCACGTGGAAGAGGTGATCCAACACGAAGGGCCGGATCAGATCGCTGCCATCATCCTCGAAGGAGTGACCGGCACCAATGGCCTGATCATCCCGCCGGATGACTACTGGCCGCGCATTCGGGAGATCTGCGATCGCTATGGCATTCTGCTCATCTCCGACGAGGTCATGTCCGGCTGGGGGCGCACTGGAGAATGGTTCGCCGTGGATCACTGGAAGGTAGTGCCGGATATCATCACCACGGCCAAAGGCATCACGTCTGGTTATGTGCCGTTGGGTGCGGTGATCGTCCGCGAAAAGATCGCCCGCTTCTTTGAGGATAAATACCTGCCGGCCGGCCTGACCTATTCGGCCCACACCTTGGCCTGTGCAGCGGCGGTGGCGACGATCGAGGTCTACGAAGAGGACGGGCTGATCGAAAACGCACGGCGCGTCGGGCAGTACCTGGGGCGGCGGCTGGAGGAGATCAAAGCGCGCTACCCGATCGTCGGCGATGTGCGTTATATCGGCCTCTTTTCGGCGCTGGAGCTGGTCAAAGATCGCACGACCAAGGAACCGTTTGACTTGGCACCGATCATGAAGTTCCTGCGGCAACATTTCTTTTTTGCTTTCAACTTCAAGAACATCCTCTTCGTGGTGCCGCCTTTGTGCATCACCGAAGATCAGCTCGAAGAAGGCCTGGAGATCATCGAAGAGGCGCTGGCATTTGTGACGGCTAGAGAGAAGCCCTCTTGATCTGAAGGATTGGGAGGGCCTTTTGTGTTCTCAAAGTGTTACCTTTGCCATTGGTTTGCAATGGAGAAACGGCATGGAAGAAATCTTGAACTATATCGGCGGAGAATGGTCACGTCCAAACGTAAGTGAGTATCTTGATGTGCACAACCCGGCCACGGCGGAGCTCCTGGCGCGCACGCCCCTTTGCGGCCCGGCCGAAGTAGATGCAGCTGCGCAGGCCGCCCAGGCAGCCTTTGCCGAATGGCGCCGCACGCCGGTCACCGAGCGGGTGCAATATCTCTTTCGCCTGAAGCAACTTCTGGAAGAGCATTTTGAGGACCTGGCGCGCACGATCACGATCGAAAACGGCAAGACCCTGGAAGAAGCGCAAGGCGAAATGCGCCGCGCCATCGAAAATGTAGAGGTCGCTTGCGGTATGCCTAGCCTCATCCAGGGGTATAATAACGAAGACATTGCCCGTGGGATTGACGAGCACATGATCCGTCAGCCCGTGGGTGTTTGTATTACCATTGCACCTTTCAATTTTCCGGCGATGATCCCGTTCTGGTTCATGCCCTATGCCATCGCCGCCGGGAACACCTATATCATCAAGCCTTCGGAACGCGTACCACTAACCATGCAAAAGGTTTTCCGCCTGCTCGAAGAGGCCGGCTTGCCGAAAGGCGTGGTCAACATGGTAAATGGCTCGAAGGAGGCCGTGAATGCGCTCCTCGATCATCCCCTGGTGCGCGCGGTGACCTTTGTCGGCTCCACGCCGACGGCACGCCATGTCTATGCCCGAGCGGCGGCGAACGGGAAGCGCGTTCAGGCCCAAGGCGGAGCAAAGAACCCGGTGGTGATCATGCCCGATGCTGATCCAGAACGTACTATTCAGATCGTTGCCGATAGCGCTTTCGGCTCGGCCGGTCAACGTTGCTTGGCCGCTTCGGTTGCCATCACCGTGGGAGCGGCGCGTGGTTGGTTCAACGAGTTGATCTGCGATGCAGCGACTTCACGGGTGGTGGGCTACGGCCTGGAAGCAGGAGTGCAAATGGGCCCCGTGATCACGCCACAAGCCAAGGCGCGCATCGAAGCTCTCATTGGCAAGGGAGCAGAAGAAGGCGGTTCGGTGCTGGTGGATGGACGCGGTGCAGTGATTCCGCGCTATGAGCGAGGCAATTTCGTTCGCCCAACCGTAATCGCCGATCTTCCGCCCCATAGCGAGGTGGCGCGCACGGAAATCTTTGGTCCGGTGCTGGGGCTGATGCACGTGAATTCGTTGGAGGAGGCCATCGCGTTAGTCAACGATCGTGCCTACGGCAACATGGCTTCGATTTTCACGCGCGATGGGGCGGCAGCGCGGCAATTCCGCTATGAGGTGGAGGCCGGTAATATCGGCGTCAACATTGGTGTAGCCGCGCCGATGGCCTTTTTCCCCTTCAGCGGTTGGAAAGAGAGTTTCTTTGGCGATATGCATGGTCAGGGCTGGGATGCGGTGGAATTCTTCACCCAAAAGAAAGTGGTCATCGAGCGCTGGCCGGCGGAATGGAGCCGCAAATTCTAATAGGAGTGAGAATACTACATGAGCGAATTTGCTGTTGAGCTGCGAGATGTGGTCAAACGTTTTATTACCCCAGAAGGACATGAACTGGTGGCGGTCGATCACGTGGATTTGCAAATCCGCCATGGTGAGTTCTTCTCGCTGCTTGGCCCATCCGGTTGTGGCAAAACGACCTCCTTGCGCATGATTGCCGGCTTTGAATTGCCAACAGCCGGCGAAGTTTTCATTGACGGCCAGCCTCAGGGAAAGAAGCCGCCCTACCTGCGCCCGGTGAATACGGTTTTCCAGAACTATGCGCTTTTCCAGCATATGACCGTGTTTGAAAACGTGGCTTTTGGGCTGGAGATGGAGAAAGTGCCCAAAGATGAGATCCGTCGGCGCGTGGGGGAGGCGCTGGAGATGGTGAAGCTGAGCGGCATGGAGCGTCGCCGGCCGCGTCAGCTCTCCGGTGGGCAACAGCAACGGGTGGCGCTGGCACGGGCACTGGTCAAACGGCCAAAAGTGCTGCTGCTGGACGAACCGCTGGGAGCGCTGGACCTGAAACTGCGCAAGGAAATGCAGCTGGAATTGAAAGCATTGCAGAAGGAAGTGGGGATCACTTTCATCTACGTCACCCACGATCAGGAAGAAGCACTCACCATGTCGGATCGCATTGCGGTGATGAACCAGGGGAAGGTGTTGCAGATCGGCTCGCCGGTGGAGATTTATGAGCGCCCGACCAATCGCTTTGTGGCCGATTTCATCGGCGAGTCGAATTTTGTGGAAGGCCAGGTGCGCGCGTTAGATGGGGAATGGGCGCGCATTTATATCCCAGCCTGGGAACGCGAAATGGTCGGTTTGGCGGGACCGGGGCTCGGGGTCGGCCAGGAGGCGCTCCTGTGCATTCGGCCGGAGAAGATTCGGCTGCTGGATGAGCCAAAGGTCAATGAGACGCTCACGGGGCGTGTCATCACCGCTACCTACGTCGGATCCGATACACGCATTTTCGTGGATGTCAACGGCGTGACGCTCAAGGTGTGGGAACAGAATCACCTTTCGCGCCTGGATCCTTCGCATTTTTACCGCAGCGGTGAGACAGTTCATTTAGTGCTCTTCCGCGAGAACGTGTTGGTATTACGGAGGGAATGATGCTCAGGCGCTTGCGAGAAGATCGTTCTTTGCAGGGGTTGGTGCTGATCCTGCCGACATTGGTGTTCATGGTAGGATTGCTGATCATCCCACTGATGCTCACGCTGGTGGTGAGTTTCGGTCGCCGCGCGCCGGATGGAAGCGTGATCTACACATTCACGCTGGATAACTACCTGCGCCTTTTGGGATACGAGCGAAATTGTCCTTCCGGCGCCGAGGTGTGCTTCAATCCGCTGTATCTGCAGATCCTCTGGCGCTCGATCTCGCTGGCATTCAATACCACGGTGTTGGTGATCTTGCTGGCTTATCCGTTGGCCTATTACATCGCTCGGGCACCGTCACGCTGGCGTACGCCTTTGCTCTTCTTGGTATTGGTGCCGATGTGGACGAACTTCGTCATTCGCGTCTATGCCTGGATGATGCTCCTGCGGAAAGAAGGGGTGCTCAACCTAATATTGGGCTGGCTGGCAAATCTGTTCCATATTCCCTTCCAACCATTGGAGATGCTTTATACTCCTGGCGCGGTGCTGGTGGGGATGGTCTATGAGTTCCTCCCGTTCATGATCCTGCCAATCTATACTTCGCTGGAGAAGATCGATCTCTCGATGTACGAGGCGGCAGCGGATTTGGGTGCTAATCCCTGGCGTACCTTTTTGCGCGTCACTTTACCTCTTTCGGTCCCCGGCATGGTGGCCGGGACGATTCTGGTCTTTGTGCCGGTGATGGGCACGTTCGTGGTTTCGGATCTGCTCGGCGGTCGGCAGGTGGTGTTGGTGGGTAACCTGATCCAGCGTCAATTCCTGGATGCGCGCGATGCTGCGTTCGGCTCGGCGGCTTCGTTGGTGTTGATGGTGTTGACGCTGATCGTGACCTACTTCTACACGCGCAAATTCGGCTTTGGCGAGGAGATTGTGGCGGCATGAATCCCTATCAACGGTCCTGGATAGTACGTGTAGCGACGGCGTTGGTCTATTTTTTCCTCTATGCCCCAATCGTCGTGCTTATCTTGTTCGCCTTTAACGCCTCGCGCACGAACATTACCTTTCAAGGCTTTATCCTCTACGGGGAAAAGGTGGTGATGGAGGGGAGCTTGGTGCGTGCCAGCCCCTGTGGTCCTTTCCACTGGTTCTGTGATCTAGCGCGCAATCGCGAGATCATGCATGCAGCACGCAACACGTTGACGATCGCATTTACTTCTACGCTGCTCTCTACGATCATTGGCACGATGGCCGCGCTGGCACTGCAACGGTACGAATTCCGTTTGAAAACGTTTTCGCAGATTTCACTTTATATTCCCATCGTCATCCCCGAAATCGTGATGGGCATCGGCATTTTGGTGTTGTTCACGCAGCTGTTTTCGCTGCTCAACACAGCGCTGGGATTGACCGGCGATGCGCGTTTGAGCTTGGGGTTGGGCACGGTCACGGCTTCGCACATCGCCTTCAGCATCCCCTTTGTCACCCTGGTGGTACAAGCGCGGTTGCACGGGTTTGAAAAATCCTATGAGGAAGCGGCCATGGATCTGGGAGCGAACGAGTGGGTGACTTTCTGGCGGGTCACGTTTCCGATGATCTTGCCTGGGGTGCTCTCCGGAGCGATGCTGGCCTTTACGCTCTCGTTGGATGACTTCGTGATCACCTTCTTCACCACCGGGCCCGGTGCAACCACATTGCCGATCTATGTATATGGGTTATTACGGCGCATTATTACCCCACAGGTAAATGCGCTTTCGGCGCTATGGGTGAGTATCGTGTTCATCTTGGTATTCGGCATCCAGCGCCTGCAAAATCGTCAGACCTGATTCTAGTAAGGAGGCAGTGATGCAAAAACGTTTCTCTCTCGTGTTCGGTTTGTTTCTGATAGCCGTTCTGGCGTTGAGCGCCTGCGGCCCCCGCCCTTCTACGCCGACCTCGGCACCCTCGACCGTTGCGCCTGCTACCCAAGCCCCTCAAAAATACGTAACTTCGAGCGGTTTCGAGTGCCCAGAGCCGGAGCCGCGCATGGAGGTCACCTCGAAGGAACTTAATCTCTTCGTGTGGACGGAATATATCCCTACCGAATGGAAAGAGTGCTTCGAGATGGTGTACGGCGTCAAGATCAACCATGACGAATACTCCAGCAACGAAGAAATGTACGCCAAGCTGGAGAAGGGCGGCGCCAATTACGATCTCGTGCAACCTACCGACTACATCGTCTCGCTGATGATCCAGAAGGGGATGCTACAGAAACTGGATAAGAGCCAGCTCCATTTTCTTGATAATATGCTTCCCCAGTTCATGAATCAGCCGTTTGACCCGAACAACGAGTATACCATCCCCTACCAGGCCGGCACCGATGCACTCGTTTACAATGCCAAAACGGTGCAAACGCCGCCGACCAAATGGGCCGATTTGTGGAACCCTGAATATGCCGGGCGGATGGTATTCCTAGATGATTCGCGCGTCATCATCGGCATGACCTTGCTGACTCTGGGCTATGACGTCAACACGCGCGATCCGAATCAGCTGAATGAGGCCAAACAGAAGCTCAAGGAGCTGATCCCGAACGTCAAGCTCTTCGATAGCGACAGCCCCAAGACGGCGCTGATCGCCGGCGATGTGGACCTGGGTGTGACGTGGACGGGTGAGGCTTACCTGGCACAGCAAGAGGTACCGGAGATCCAGTACGTCTACCCGGAAGAGGGTGCCATCTTGTGGCAGGATAACTGGGCGATGCCGGTTGGAGCCCCTCACCCGGATGCAGCATATGCTTGGATGAACTACACCATGCAGGGCAACATGTTCTGGTTGATGTTGCGTGATTTCCCGTACATCAACCCGAACAAGGCAGCGCTGGAATTTGCCAAAGCAAACCATCCGGATATCTACGAGCCGTATATCAACTCGCCCATTACCAACCCTCCGCTAGAGGTGTTCCAGAAAGGGCATCGTATCAGCGATGTGGGCGAGGCTTTGCCGCTCTATGATCAGATCTGGACCGAGGTGAAGAGCGGTCAGTAGCGGTAAATGCCTTTTGCAAAATTAAGAAGGGTGGCTTTTAGTCCACCCTTCTTTTCTGCGTGCTTCAATTACCTCGGAGCACAAGCCCAAGGAGGGGCAGGAAAGTGTAAGAGAATGGAGTGCGCTTCGGTCTCCTTGCTGAAGAGAAAACTTCATGTTAAACTACAAGCATGGCCGAAAAAATATTGATCGTGGATGATGATACGGATACCCTCCGGCTGGTCGGATTGATGCTCCAGCGCCAGGGCTATGAAGTGGTGACGGCAAGCAACGGTCCTCAAGCCTTGCAAAAAGCAGAAGAGGAAGAGCCGGACCTGATCCTGCTCGACGTGATGATGCCCGGCATGGATGGCTACGAGGTAGCGCGGCGACTGCGGTCCAATCCGATCACGGCAAACACGCCGATCCTGATGTTCACGGCCAAATCCCAAATTGACGATAAGTTGGTCGGGTTTGAATCCGGCGCCGATGATTACCTCACCAAGCCCACGCACCCCGCGGAACTTCAGGCTCATGTGCGCGCTCTACTTGCACGTAGCAGCCGAGAGCAAAAGAAAAAATCCACGACAACGGCTACCGTGATCGGCGCGATGGCGGCGCGCGGTGGACTGGGGGTTACCACGATCGCAGCGAATCTCGGCGCCGCTTTGTATAAAGCCGAGATTTCGGAAGTGATTATTGCCGAAATGATGCCAGGGAATGGCACACTAGGCTTGGAACTGGGATTTGAAGATCGGAGCGGCCTTTCCCGGCTCCTGAGCTTACCACCTCAAGAGATCCTTACCACCTCAAGAGATCACTCGGCAGAAAGTATTTGAATCGCTGGTACGCCACCCTTCCGGAATAAAATTTCTGCTGGCCTCGGAAAGGCCTTCTGAAAAGGCATTGATCGCCAAAGTCGATCAATTCGTAGCCATTGTGGCGCGACTGATCACGTTGGCACACTTTGTTATCCTCGATCTGGGAAACGACCTGCTCCCCTTTGTCCAAAAGATATTGCCCCTGTGCCATCACCTTTTGGTGGTCACCGAACCATCTCCCAATGCGGTCATCCAAACCCGCGCCTTGGTTGAAGATTTAAGAGGCCTGGGAGTTAAAGAAGAGACTATCAAGCTCGTCCTAAACAACCGCGTGCGCAGCGAAACCATCCTCCCGGCAGTGGAGGTGCAAAACCGTCTTCCGTTCCCTCTTGCGGCCACCATCACGCCGGCGCCGGAGCTCTTTCACCTGGCCTCGCGCACCCGAAACCTAGCCTACTTTGCTCAGCCGGAAAGCCTAACGGCTCGCCAGATCGCAAAACTGGCCTCTATTTTCCGTCCGTCGGCTCAAGCCGCCTGACGGCGCGCTTTGAGCTCAATCGGCAACAGCGCAGCGTAAACAAAATCGGCTACGGGGGTCGGAACGTTCCACTCGCGCCCTTTTCGACAGATCACTCCGATCATAGATTCCAGTTCCGTGCGGCGACCGCTCTCCACATCGCGCTGCATCGAACTTTTGATATTCGGGGCAGCCGCATCCACAAAAGCCAGAGATTTTTCCACTACCTCTGCCTCAAGGGAAATATTCTGCGCTCGCGCCAGCGCTTCCACTTCGCGCATGAGTGCCGTCATCAGTGTCCGCGTCTCCGCCAGCGCTTCCACCTCACGCATGAGTGCCGTCATCAGTGTCCGCGTCTCCGGCACATGGCGAAATTCACCCATCTCCAAACGCGTCAGCGAGCTGATGCCACTCACTGCCGCTATAAAGATGAATTTGGTCCATAGGACACTCAAAATATTCGGCGAAAGCTCCACCGTCGCGCCGCTCGCGCTCAAAGTCTGGTAAATGGCTTGGGCACGTGGGGTAATGCTTCCATCTAGCTCACCAAAGACGATGCGTCGAAACTGCGAAAACTGACGAATAATCCCCGGCGCCTCCACAGCAGAGGAGATCCAGGTCACACCGCCGAGCATGTGCTCCATGCCCAAGATGGCACCAATCCGTTCCGCCGCGTCCACGCCGTTTTGCAGGCTGATGATCGCCGTCTCTGCGCCGACGCACGGCCGCAACGCTTCGGCTACGCTCTCGGTATCATAGGTCTTCGTGCAAAAGAGGATCAAGTCTACCGGTCCCACCTCGGCCGGGGTATCCGTAGCCTGGGCCGGGAAAACTGTAAAATCCCCGTGCACACTCTTCACCTGTAGCCCTCGCTCGCGGATGGCCTTCAGGTGTTCCCCACGGGCCAGGAAAACCACATCATTCCCGCTCTGGGCAAGCAAACCCCCGTAATAGCCGCCCACTCCGCCACTGCCTGCGATCAAGATTTTCATAGCACCTCCTTGTAAAAATTTCACGAAGTCCCTGGAATACCAGGGGTGAGTTGCAAATGTCGGCGCAGGAACTGCCCGGTATACGAATGTTCAACCTGCATAATGGCTTCCGGCGTGCCTTCGGCGATGATCTCGCCACCGCGCTCGCCGCCTTCCGGGCCAAGATCGATGATCCAATCGGCGGTCTTGATAATATCCAAGTTGTGCTCGATGACGATCACCGTGTTCCCCGCATCCACGAGCCGTTGCAGGACCTCGATCAGGCGGTGCACGTCCGCGGCATGCAGCCCCACCGAAGGTTCATCCAGCACATACAACGTGCGCCCGGTAGCGCGGCGAGAGAGCTCGCGCGCCAACTTGACCCGCTGTGCTTCGCCGCCGGAAAGCGTGGGCGCCGGCTGCCCCAGGCGAATATATCCCAGCCCCACATCCTGAAGCAAGCGCAACTTGTTCACCATGGCCGGGAAGGCCGAAAAGACCTCCAAGGCTTTCTCAACCGTCATATCCAGCACATCGGCGATATTGTACTCTTTAAAGCGCACCTGTAAGGTCTCGCGGTTGAAGCGCTTCCCGTGACAGACATCGCAAGGGACGTAGATATCCGGTAGAAACTGCATTTCGATGCGCAGCTCTCCTTGTCCCTGACAGGCTTCACAGCGCCCACCGTGAACATTGAACGAGAAACGCCCCGGACGGTAACCGCGCACCTTGCTCTCGGGCAATTCGGCGAACAATTTGCGAATTTCATCGAAAAGGCCGGTGTAGGTAGCCGGGTTGGAACGCGGGGTACGTCCGATTGGGGATTGATCGATGTTGATCACTTTATCCAGATGTTCCACCCCTTCAATTCGATCGTGCTCCCCCGATTGCACCCTTGCTCCCATTAGACGGGCCGCCAAGGCATTATAGAGCACATCCACCATCAGCGTGGACTTGCCGGACCCCGAGACACCCGTAATGCAGACAAATTTACCCAGCGGAATGCGCACGGTGAGATTTTTCAGGTTATTGGCGCGCGCGCCGATGATCGTAAGCCACTTGCCGTTCCCAGAACGACGCTGCGAAGGCACCGGAATGCGCAATCGCCCGGAAAGATAGGCTCCGGTGAGCGAAGTGGGGTGTTGCATAATGTCCTGCGGCGTGCCCTGCGCCACCACCCATCCCCCATGTTCCCCGGCACCGGGTCCAAGGTCCAGCACCCAATCGGCAGTGCGGATCGTCTCTTCATCGTGTTCGACGACGAGCACGGTATTGCCCAAATCGCGCAGTCCGCAGAGTGTGCGCAGCAAACGATCGTTATCGCGTGGATGTAGCCCGATCGAAGGCTCATCGAGCACATAGAGCACTCCCATCAGTTGCGATCCCACCTGGGTAGCCAATCGAATGCGCTGCGCTTCCCCACCGGAAAGCGTGGCCGCAGAACGGTTAAGGGTGAGGTAATCCAATCCCACATTGACCAGGAAGCCCAAACGGGCCTTGATCTCCTTCAAAACGCGGTCGGCGATCGCCCGCTGACGCTCGCCCAGGGGCGTTTGCGGGCCGCTCAAGCGCTCAACCCATTGCAAAGTGCGGTGAATCGGCCAGGAAGTGACCTCGACGATGTTGTACCCATCCACGGTCACGGCCAGCGCTTCCGGGCGCAGGCGCGCCCCCTTGCAAGCCGGGCAGGGACGATCGGACATGAATTCGGCAATGCGATCACGGATATAGTCGGAGCCGGTTTCGCGATAGCGACGCTCCAGGTTGGGGATCACGCCCTCGAAATCGCGCACAAAGGTGAACTCACGTCCCTGAGCAGTACGGTAGTGGATCGGCACTTCTCGGCCACGGGTGCCGTATAGGATCAGGTCCAGTTTTTCCTTCGGCACTTCTTCCACCGGTTTATCCAGGTCAATATGGAAAGCGCGCGCTACTGCTTCGAGCATTTGCCAGTAGTAGCCCCCCTCCTCGCGCGGCCCGTTCCACTCCAGCGCGGCGATCGCCCCCTCGCGCAACGATCGGCGCGGATCAGGGATCAGGCGCTGCGGATCGATCTCGGGATCAGGCGCTGCGGATCGATCTCCAGTTTGCTGCCCAACCCCTGACACTCCGGGCAGGCTCCATGGGGCGTGTTGAAAGAAAAGGTGCGCGGCTCGATTTCGGGCAGGCTAACCCCATGCTCCGGGCAGGCCAGATGCTCGGAAAAGTAGAGATCACGGGCCGCCTGGGTTTCATCGCCCAGCACCTGCACGGTGAGATAACCTTCGCCGAACTTCAGCGCTGTTTCCACGGAATCGGTGAGCCGCGTGCGGGCCGCCTTTCGCTCCTCCTCGTCTTCCGATCGGCGCAAGACCAGACGGTCCACCACAGCCTCGATCGTATGCTGCTTATAGCGATCGAGCTGGATTTCCTCATCCAGCGAGTAGATCGTCCCATCCACACGGGTACGCGTGAAGCCGGCCTTGCGGATCTCCTCGAACACAGCCTGATAGGTGCCTTTGCGGCCGCGCACCAGCGGCGCCAGCAGGATCAGGCGCGTCCCTTCGGGTAGCTGCTCCAGTGCGTTGACGATTTCTTCGGCCGATTGCCGACGTACCTCACGCCCGCAGATCGGACAATGTGGCACTCCAACGCGGGCAAAAAGCAAGCGGAGATAATCGTAAATTTCGGTCACCGTGCCGACGGTGGAGCGCGGATTGTGGGAGGTCGATTTCTGATCGATCGAAACGGCCGGCGAAAGACCTTCAATGGCATCCACATCCGGCTTTTCCATCTGACCGATAAACTGCCGGGCATAGGCCGAGAGAGATTCGACGTAACGTCGCTGCCCCTCGGCAAAGATCGTATCAAAGGCCAGCGAAGATTTGCCGGAGCCGGAAAGGCCGGTGATCACCACCAGCTTATCGCGTGGAATTTCAACGGTAATATTTTTTAGATTGTGGACACGCGCACCAACGACGCGGATAACATTAGAGGCCATACTCACACTCTTCGAGTACCAGGGGTAAAGGAGCAATCTGCTTGTTCTATGGCAGTCTAAAGATCACCATTTTGAAACCTTACAGGCAGGCAAAGAAGGTTTTTCAGGCGATCACTGTGCAAAGGTTTATTTTACCACCTCTATTTGCACACCATTGTCCCAGGGTAACATTTATCCTTTGAATTGACACGAGCAGGTCGGCAATCGCCTATCCTCCCCCCGAATATCCCCTATACTTACCCTTCCTGACGCATCCAGCGACGGATCGCATCCAAAGGCGGGCGGTGATTCCCCTTCGATTCCCCATCAAGTCCAGCAAGGCCTCGGCATCTTCATGAGCCAAGAGGGTTTCACGGTGCTCCTGGAAGATGAAACCCTCGGCCACGGCGTAGTCCAAAGCCGCCAGCAGGCGATCAAAATAGCCGCGCACGTTCAAGAGGCCGATCGGTTTATGATGATGGCCGATCTGCGCCCAGGTGATGGTCTCAAACAGTTCATCGAGGGTTCCGAAGCCGCCGGGGAGGGCAATATATCCATCGGCCAGCTCATGCATGCGGGCCTTGCGGGCATGCATATCCGGCACAACCTCCAGCATACTCAGCCCGGCATGGGCTAGGGCAGGTGTATTCATGGAGGGGATGATCACCCCGACCACTTCGCCACCGGCGGTCAGCGCTCCATCGGCCAGAGCACCCATCAGCCCGGTCTTGCCGCCGCCGTAGATCAGGCGCAAATTGCGCTGCGCCAGCACTTCGCCTAAGTGACGCGCCGCGCGGAGGTACTCTTCCCGCACTCCATCGGCAGAACCACAATACACACATATCGAGCGCATACAACCTCCTATCTATCTAAGTAGCACATCCAGGTATCGTTCCACCATTTGATCCAGGCTGAGAGCAGCCTCGGCATGCGCCCTGGCAGCAGCACGGAAACGCTCTTGGTCCCGCAGAATTTCTTGCGCCGCCGATACCAAGCCGCTCAGGTTGGGCGGCTCCAGATTCCACGGGTTTCCGCCATAAGGCACCAAGCGCCCGGCATCGCCGATCACCAGTTCCGGTAGCGCCCCCGTATCGAAGGCCACCACCGGCAACCCGCAAGCCAGGGCCTCGATGACCGAATTTGGACAGGCGGCATTCAAATCGCCGGAAAAGAAGACATGCGCCGAACGCGCTAAATAGGGAATTTGGGCTCGCGGCACAACTCCGGCCCACAGAATGCTTCCCGCTGCCTTTGCTTCGGCGCGGCGACGCAGATCCGCACCCACCTGTCCCGCAACTTGCAATTCCACCCGTTCCCCCTCGGATTGCAGACCTTGTAACAGACCGAGCGCATTCCACAACCCCATCTCGTAACCGCCACCGAAGCTCCCTTCGACGATCAAAATCCGGTGACGGTCGGCAGGGCGCTCATGAGGGCCATGCGGAGAATACGTGCGGATATCCACACCGTTGTGCACAATTGTTGACCCGACCGGCGTCGGGCCATACCATGTTTCCCACCACCATTGCGAGAACTTGCTTTGGTAGATAATGTAGTGCGCTAGACGGCGACGGATGGTTGCCAAGATGAAGTTGCCGTATTCGGCGCGCAGGAAATGTCTCCAGCCGGTATATTTCCGCCGATGGACCCAATTGATACCGTCCAAACGCTGCACCAACCGCACCCCACGGCGGCGCAGGCGCCAGAGTTCCCTCAGCCGATGCGTCCCTCCTAAGATGAGCAAAGCATCAATCGGCTGGCTAAGATCGTATTCCACCTGGAAGCCGCGAGCGCGCAGCGCCTGTTCAAACTTTTCACGGAATGTAGCCACACCACCTATCCCTTGTGGGCGGGGCACTATTCCGATCCGACCTTGCCGATTCGTTTTCATGGAGAAGATTATACTTGAGAAGCCTGCTCAGATGGCTTCATAATTGAGTGCCAGTGAGCGAGAGGTTCCCGCAGACCAATCTCGGTAAAAAAATAATGATCAGCAATGCAATCACCACAATGTTCCATTCAGTAGTAAAGTATAATCTTATTACATGGGCGAGAAGACCATCCTCCTCCTCGAAGCGGCACGCAGCGATTCTCCCCTCTTTGCCGAGGCCCTGCACCGAAAAGGCTTTCAGGTCGAAGTAACTAGGAGTGGAGAAGAAATGTTGCGACGGCTACCCCAAGTCCGGCCGCGGGTGGCCGTGATCAACGTTCCGTCGCTGCGCAGCAGCGGTAAGCGCATCTGCCGTCTGTTGCGCGAGCAGGAATCTCGCCTGCCATTGGTGGTAATCCTACCGGCAGGGCAAAGCACCAATGGGTACCTGGCCGATGTCCATTTGACCCTTCCGCTCACCGCCCGCAAGTTGATCAACCGATTGAAGACCTTCTTCGACGAAGGGGGAGAGAAGGTGCTGCAACGTGGACCGTTGCGCCTCAACCTAGAGACTCATGATGTGCACATCTTGGGTCGGAGCACCCATTTGGCGCCTCGGCTGGTACGCCTATTGCAGGTGCTCATGGAAAACGCCGGCCACGTAGTGCGTCGCGAGGACCTCTTCCGTACCGTCTGGGAGACTGCCTATGTTGGAGATATGCGCACCCTGGATGTGCACATCTTCTGGCTGCGACAGGCGATCGAGGTGAATCCTCGCTCACCGCGCTTCATCAAGACCGTGCGCGGCGAAGGCTACCGGCTGGACCTCTGAACGAACTGATAGCATTCCCCTTCCACGCTTACGGCCCGTATACATATCTCGCCCCTAGGAGTCACCTGCAGGGTATCTGCCGCTTGCGCCTGATGCCGCGCGCGAATCGCCTGGCGGTGACTGTGAAAAACCTGCCCATTCCAAGCCTCATCGATCTCCCAATAATCGAGCGCAAAAGGAGGTCGGAGGGTGATCTGCCCCTCCTGAAGGTGCACCCATTCATCCGCCAGTGGCTTCCACTGGGGTGAAAAGGATTCCTGGTGCTCCAGGATAAAGGGGATCCCTTCACGGATCAGGCGCGTGCGCGTCACGTGCACGGCGCGCCAGGTCACATCGGCAGCCAGAAAGCGCCGCCCCAGCCGCGCCGCCACCACCGCCGCCGTCCCGGAACCGCAAAAGAAATCGGCCACCAGATCGCCGGGATTCGAGGAGGCCAGGATCATGCGTTCCAGCAGCGCCTGCGGCTTCTGGGTCGGATAACCGCTGCGCTCCTTGTGCATGCGCGCCACCACCGGAAAATACCACCAATCCTCCGGCACCTTCCCGCGCTTGAGATTCGGCACCTTGCCGAAGCCGGCTTTGGGTGAAGAAGCAAAGGTCTTGTGCGTACTCGGATGATACGGTTGGCGCACCGCATCGGCGTTAAACGTGTATCGTTCCCCCTTGACATAGGCCAGGATCGTATCATGCTTGCGATTGAACGCCCGGCGGATCGCCGAAGGTCCATGATAGAGCCAAACGATCTCGTTGAGCAAATGATCGCGTCCGAAAATCTCATCCAGCAAAAGCCGCGCATACGCATTAGCATGCCAATCCAGATGGAGATAGAGCGTGCCATGCGGCGCCAGCAAACGGTGCATCAGCGCCAGGCGCGGATAGAGAAATTCCAGGTAAGCGTCCAGGTCCTCCCAATCATCCTCATATCCTTCGGCCAGACGCCAAGTCTGTGGGCGACGGGAATCCTCCCCATGGCCAATGCGCGCCGCGTAACTGCGATTGGTAAAGAAAGGCGGGTCGGCGTAGATCAGGTCAATCTTTCCCTCATACTCGGTCAGCAAATGTACCATGAGCACCAGGTTATCGGCCCAAAAAAGGCGGTTCTGACGCGCCTGCTCGGCAGGGCCGACGATCGTATCCAGGTACAAAGTAGCCGGCGAGGGGAAATCCAGGCGTTTACCGGGCCAATTCAGCGTAGGCATACTGCCGCAAACGCTCTCAATAGAAGATCTTCACCCGCGTCCCATAGCCACGGTTGTAGATCGCATCGGCTTTATGCTGCGGGTAGGCCCAGCGGAAAAGCCACAGGGCTTCCTCCGTGCGCATATTGATGCATCCATGGCTCATCGGCGTCCCGAAGTTATCGTGCCAGTAGGTGCCATGAAAGGCATGTCCCTTATCGGTGAAAAAGCAAGTCCAGGGCACGCCGGGGAGCTCATAATCTTCAATATCTGCCGCCAAGTTTCCATCGCCCATGTGTTTGGAAGGCGTCTTTTCCAGAATGTTGAACTGACCGGCCGGCGTTTTGGTCGAAATTTCTCCCGGTCGGCGCCGTCCGCCGAAAGGAATGCCGGAAGAGATCTTCGTCTCTAACACCACCACATTGTTCTCATAAGCTGTCAACGTCTGCGTGGTCAGGTTCACTTCGATGCGCTTAGCCTCCCAGGGCACATCCGGGGGCGCATATTCCTCTGGGAAGATCGGCCTCAGATGCCGTGCCGGCACGAAATACGGCGGCTTTTCGAGCAACTCATCGTAAATCCGATACCACGCTTCCCCATCCGGACCCTGCTCGATCCCCTCGATCCAATGCACCGAACCGTAATACAGGCGATAGCGCGGAAACCACCCCTGCAGCGAGTTATAGCCCAAAGCATTGGTGTAGGGCACAGTCACCTCGGCCAGATAGCGCGTCCCTTGCGGAATGCTCGAAAGCGGCTCCTGATACACGATCTTGACCCGCTGAATGCGCGCCCGGTGCACGTACCCTCCCCACACCCGATACCAGATCGGGTTATGCGTCGGCGCCTCGGCCACTACCGTCTCGTAGAGTCGGATGAGGTCATCGCGGTACCAGGTTGCCACGATCGGGCTCTGATCGTTCGGCTCGCGATAAGCGCTCACCGAAGCGATCGTCACGCGCCCCCACTGCGCATCGTCAAAGGGATCGCCCCATCCCCAGGTCGGCAAAAAGGCCATCCCTCCCACCGCAGCCAGCGCCAGTTTCAAAACATCACGGCGGGAAACCCTACTCATGCCTCAATTCTATCACGAGCCTGCCGCTCGTCTTCCATCATCATCTGTGCCGCCCGTCGCCCAATCTCCACGGCAAAATTCGTCCCTCGATCCCACGGGTAGACCTGGCTCATCGAAGCAAAATACAGCCCCGGCAGCGGCGTGCGAATCGAAGGGATCGCCCGCGAATGCCCCACCGGCGGCACCGGCTGGGCATATTCGCTCTTAAACACCCAAGCCTTGCGCACCCAATCTGCCCGAAAGCGCGGGTTAATCCGCTGAAAGGCCGGCAAAAAACGCTCCAGAAGCTCTTCCTCGCTCAAAGAAAAATACTCATGCCCCGGCTCCAAATAATCCCCGGCATAAACGATATGCTCCCCGCCAAAATGCACCGGCGGGACAAAATTCGTATGCTCCACCAGCGCCAGGAAAGGAAAGCCAGCCTCCTTCGGCAGGTTAAACCAGTAGTATCCCTTCTCCGAAAGCCGCTCGCGCAAGGCCAACACCATCACCACCGCTCCCATCGATTTCAGCGCTTTCAGGCCCTGGAGATATGATTCAGGAAGCGAGGGACACAGGCGGATCATTGCCCGCGGCGAAAGCGTGACCAGAATCCGATCAAACGCCTCCTCTTGGGCGCCGGGCGCATTCAGGACCCAACCTTGGCCAGGGTGCCGTTCCAGGTGCGTCACAGCCATCCGAAGCCGAATTTCCACGCCCATCTCGCGCAATCGTGCGGCGAATTGATCGGCAAAGCGCTGGAATCCGCCTTCGAAGGTGCCCAAGCGCGTCGTGCGCGCCTTTAGCCGCGCCCACATCCATGCCATGTTCACCTGATCCGCATAAGGTCCGAATTTGCCTTCCAGCAGCGGCTTCCACATGAGCTCATAGACGCGCACCCCGGCCCAGCGTCGCATCCATTCTTCCACCGTATAGCGTTCCAGCGTTTGCCAATCAGATGTCAAGCGCAAATACAGCCCTACCAACCCGAAGCGCAGTTTATCAATTCCCCATCCCAACCCCGGAAAGATCAGGGCACGGAAGATCGAATCGAAGGGATAGAATCGTCCGCGGTAATAGACCACGGTATACGGACGGCGAAAGATGACCTGCTTTTCCCATCCCAACTCGCGGATCAGGCCTAGCATATGGCGATCGCCGGCAAACCAGTGATGGTAAAACTTCTCCACCGACCAATCCCAATGGGGCTCCTTGAATCCGCTTGCCAGCCCTCCCACCTGATCGGCGGCCTCAAAGATCGTCACGGAATGGCCGGCACGGCGCAGATCCCAAGCGGCGGCCAACCCGGCAAAACCGGCTCCG
>JBBIGZ010000050.1:0-20932 GCA_037447295.1 Chloroflexota bacterium
ACGCCTCCGCCACGCGCCTGCCCTACCCGGATGGCTACTTCGACGCCGTGCTCACTGACCCGCCCTATTACTACTCTATAACCTATGCAGACTTATCCGATTTCTTCTATGTATGGCTAAAACGCACAATCGGCCATCTTTATCCCGATCTTTTCTCTACACCACTCACGCCAAAGTCTGATGAAATCATTGAAAAAAAGTTCTGGGACAAGACATCAAATCAAGACAAGGTCTGGTATGAGAGACGCTTGTTGGACGCTTTCAACGAAATTCATCGGGTCCTAAAGCCGAACGGCATTGTTACAATCGTATACGCGCATAAAACTACAGAGGGCTGGGAGACTGTCATTAACGCTCTGTTAGATAGCCAGCTCGTAGTCACCGGAGCCTGGCCCATCCATACAGAGATGAGGTCGAGATTGATGGCCAGCGAATCCGCTGCGCTGGCATCGTCCATCTACATCGTGGCGCGCAAAGCCGCCCGTCGGCCGACCGGCTTCTATAACGAAGTGCGCGCCGAACTGCGCCAGCATCTAGACGCTAAACTGCAGCGCCTGTGGGAGGAGGGCATCGGCGGGGCCGATTTCTTCATCGCTGCCATCGGCTCGGCCATCGAAGTCTTCGGCAAGTACGAAAAAGTGATGGACTACGAAGGCAACATCGTGCGCGCCGACCGCCTGCTGGAAGAAGTGCGCCTCATCGCCACCGACTACGCCGTGCGGCAAATCCTGCACAACGGCTTTGCGGCCGAGATCACCCCGCTGACGCGCTTCTACGTCCTCTGGCGCTGGAACTACGGCGAAGCGCTCCTTCCCTTCGACGAAGCCAACAAACTGGCGCACTCATGCGGTCTGGACCTCAACCTGCAATTCGGCAAGAACGGCTGCATCCGCAAGGAAAAAGAATTCGTCCGCCTGCTCGGTCCGCAAGGGCGCAAACTGGACGACCTGGACGATCCGCGCGACCTGATAGACGTACTGCACAAGGCTTTGCTGCTTTGGGAAAAGGGTCAGCGCGGCGAGATGATCAAAGCCCTGGCCGAGCGCGGCTTTGGCAAGAGTGAAGCCTTCTACCGCGTGGCGCAAGCCATCTCCGAAACCCTGCCGCTGGAAAGCAAGGAAAAGAAACTGCTCGATGGCTTCCTGGCGGGCAGGGAGCGCCTCCAGGACGAGGTGGAGAAACAAGCAAGGCAGGAAAAATTGCTTTAACGCGAAGACGCGAAGGCGCAAAGAAAGAAAACTTGGCGTCTTGGTGACTTAGCGACGTTGCGTTAAGGGATAAAATCAGATAGAGGAGCTCAGAATGGCGCTCAGAGACCTTATCCAACAGGGCGAAGGCCCTCGCCTCGAATTCAAAAGCACGCTGCAATGGGATATCAAGCAGGGTACGAAGAACGAGTCCCTGCGCAAGAGCGTGCTGAAAACCATTGCCGCCTTTCTCAATACAGAAGGCGGTACGCTGATCATCGGCGTCGAAGACGATGGCACTGTCTATGGTCTGGAGGCTGACCTGGCTCTGGTCAACAAGTCGCGCGATAAGTTTGCCCAACTCGTCGGAACACTTTTGATCGAGCAATTAGGCGCAGCCTATGCCGCTCCGCCGCTGGTCAATGCGCGTTTTGAGGAGATAGATGGAAAAACAGTTTACGTGATCGAAGTCCAGCCATCATCCGAGCCCGTCTTTCTGCAAGACGAAAAAGGCAAGAAACTGTATATCCGCGTCCAAACCACCACCCGCGATTTGGATGCGAAAGACACGGTGGAATACATCAAGTCCCATTGGGGTGAGCCAGAAAAGAAGAAAAAGGCCGCCTCTGCGCAGGAAGGAGAATTGAATTTCATGACCGGCGCTTTTCACACCATTGCCATCCCGCACGACGACATCCTGCAAGGCCGCCTGACGATGGACGTCTTCGCCGCCGACCTGTGGGAGGTCTTCCAAGGCCGCGGCGTCGAAGAATACCGCAACCCCGATCTGTTCTTCCAGAAAACCTACGAGACCGAGGGACTGAGAACCCTGCTGAGCATCGTCGAAAGACGGCTCAAAGGTCAGGGCGGCGACCCCATCCTGCAAATTCAAACCCCCTTCGGCGGCGGCAAGACCCACACCTTGATTGCCATGTACCACAAGGCCGCCGAGTGGGGCGCAAAGCGCGTCGTCATGGTTGGCACCAAGATGGCCGCCACCGATACGCTCTGGGGCATGCTGGAAAAGCAACTCACCGCTAAAGCGGAACGCTTCAACGGGATGGTTTCCCCCGGCGCGACCGATGAATTCCGCGCCATGCTGGTCAACGCCGGCCCGACCCTCATCCTGATGGACGAAGTGCTGGAATACCTCACCAAAGCCGCCGGCGTAACGGTGGGCGGAAGCACGCTCGCCGATCAGACCATCGCCTTCATGCAGGAATTGACCGAGACCATCAGTTCGCTGGAACACATCGTGTTGGTCGTCACGCTGCCCTCCAGCAACATGCCCAACATGGGCGAACATGCCCAAAAATTGCTCCAGAACCTGCAATATGTCTCCGGGCGCATGGAAAAGATTTACACGCCGGTGCAGGAGAGCGAAATCACCCGCATCGTCCGCCGGCGCTTGTTTTCGAGCGTTGACCAGAAAAAGGCCAGCAAGGTAGTCAACCAGTTCATCGAATACGCTGTTCAGCAATCGCTCCTGCCGGCCGGGGTAGAAGCCTCCGAATACCGCGCCCGCTTCGAAGCCTCTTACCCCTTCCTGCCCGACGTGATAGACGTCTTGTATCAGCGCTGGGGCAGTTTCTACACCTTCCAGCGCACGCGCGGCGTCTTGCGCTTGCTGGCGCTGGTGATTTTTGCCGTCAAAGAGAAAAACATCCCTTATATCACGCTGGCCGATTTTGACTTGGCAGACCAGGAAATCCGCCAGGAATTGCTCAAACACATCGGCCAGGAATACAACGGCGTCATCGCCGCCGACATCACCGGACCCGAAGCCGGCGCGGCGCGCGTCAACGCCAGCCTGGGCAAAGCCTACCAGGGCCTGCGTCTGGGCGAACGCGTCACCACCGCCATTTTCATGCACTCCTTTTCGGGCGGCACAGAGCGCGGCGCCACGATGGCCGAAATCAAGCGCAATGCGGCGGTCTATGGAAGCCCGTCCGCCGTGGTAGCCGAGGCCGTGGAAGAACTCAAAGGTCGTTTGTTCTACATCCAACACCAGTCGGGCAAATACTTCTTCTCCAACCAGGCCAATCTGAACCACCTGTTGTTGGTGCGTATGGAAAACATCGGCGATGCCGAGGTCCGCGCCCAGGAAGAGAGGCTGCTCAGAAACAGTGTCCGCTCGGACAAATTAAAGACCTATCTCTGGAGGACCGAAAGCGCCGATATTCCCGATACGCCTGACCTGAAGTTGATCCTTCTGCCGGTGGATGATCCCCAAGTCATCAAGTCCATCATGGAAGAGAAAGGCGATTCGCCGCGCGTACACCGCAACACTTTATTCTTCCTTGTGCCGCTTGCCGGCGAACGTCCCGCCTTCGAGAATCTGGTCCGAAAATACCTGGCCTATCAGGCCTTATTGAGCGACAGCACCCTGAGACTGACCCCTGAGCAGAACAAGGAAATCAAGGAGAGCCTGAAAAAACTCGAAGGCGACCTGGGAGAGAGCGTCAGGCGGTTGTATCGTCAACTCTACGTACCGGATCGTTCTGGAACGAAAAACTTCGACCTGGGCCTGCCTACTGCCGGCGACCCCAAGCCGCTCGATCGGGAGGTCTACGACCGCCTGCGCATGGAGGGCGAAATTCTCGAAAAGATTGCCCCGCTGGTCATCAAGGAAAAGTATCTCAAGGACAGCGACTGGGTCTCCACCGCCCAACTCTACCAAGCCAGCCTGAAGACCCGCGGCGAAGCGCGGGCCGTCAACCAATCGGCCTGGGAGGCCGGCATTGCTGAAGGCGTGCGCAAGGGCATCTTCGGGTTGGGCGAATTGAGAGATGGTCAGCCGGTCTGCCAATATTACAAAGAAGAGCCGTCGGTCAGTTTTGCAGATGACGAAATCCTCATCAAGGCCGAAATCTGCGAGGCCCAACAGCATGAGAAAGAAAACCAGGTCTCTTACCCGGCTGGTCAAACGATGACGGGTGCAAGCACGGCCGTAACACAGCCGCAATCCATTTTTGACTCTGCCGGCGACCTTGCGCCTTCCACTTCTCCTGCTGGGGCATACCAGCAACTCAGTTTCAACTTCATCGTCCCCAAAGGTAAAGTCTCCAGCCTGATGGGCGTGCTCAACTATCTGCAAAGCAAATACGAGAAAATGGAAATCTCCCTGAATTTGCAAGATGGCAGCCTAACCGAACAGGAATTTGAAGATAAAGTCAAAGAAGCGTTCCGACAGATGGGAATTGACATTGAGCCGAGCTAAAGCCCTATTCATGGGGTGTCAACCATAGACGATTTATCCTCGTGCGGCCAAGGTTGCAGTTATACAAATTCGCGAAAGACCCGATTCCCCAAAAGGCGCCCGCGCGCCGTTAAGCGCAGGCGCTTTTTTGTTTCCAAGCTTTCCAAAAGGCCGGCCTGCTGTAGCTTTCGGATTTTCTCTCCGTAGATTTCTTCTGCTTCTCGCCCAAAGCGCTGACGGAATTCCTCCAAATTCACTCCCTGGCGCGTTAGACGCAGGTTGAGCATCATGAATTCGCCCATTTCATCTTCCGGCGTTTGGCGGTGGACCTGCACAACTGCCGGCGAGAACGGGAATTCCCGTTTCCTTCCCGCCTGCAAGCGGTCAATATACGTGCGAATGCGCAGGACGTTGGAATAGCGATACCCGGCGGCATAGCCATGGGCACCGGCACCCAGGCCAAGGTAGGGCCAGGCGCGCCAATATTGCAGGTTGTGTTGACAGGCGTAACGCGGCGTTTCAATCTCAGGCGAAGGGGGCAAGTCAAGCGCCCAGTTAGAGATCTCATACTGGGCATAGCCGGCGCGCTCCAGGCGTTCGCAAGCCCATTCCAACATCTCCGCGGCGCGATCGTCGTCCGGCGCCGGCATCAGACCCCGCCCCACCCAACGCCCAAAGGGAGTGCCGTGTTCGATGGTGAGGGCATAGAGCGAAAGGTGCTCCGGGCGCAGGCGCAGCGCCCATTCCAGGCTGCGTTGCCAAAGGTCCAAGGATTGCTGCGGTAGGCCGTAGATCAGGTCCAGGTTCAGGTTGAAGAAGCCGGCGCGACGCGCCCAGGTCACGGCCTGGATGACGTCGAGAAACGAGTGCTCTCGTTCCAGCAGCCGTAGCTCAGAGGGGTTAGCCGATTGCATCCCAAAAGAAAGGCGGTTGACTCCGGCAGCGCGTAAATCACGCAAAAATTGCGGTAAGACCGTGCCGGGATTGGCCTCTAGGGTGATCTCGACCTCAGATGATAGGTTGAAGGCCTGTGCCAGCGCCTCGAGAATGCGCCCCACGTCCTTTGCCGAAAGAAGCGAAGGAGTGCCGCCGCCGAAGAAAACCGTGTGGACCGGCAAATGGGTAGAGCGCAGGCTCTCGATCTCGGCGATCAACGCCTCCACGTAGGCCGGGATGAGTGCCTCTTGACCAGCGTATGTGTTGAAATCGCAATAAGCGCAACGATGACGGCAAAACGGGATATGGAGATAGATCGAGTGGGGGAGGCTCATCGCCAAAAGTCCTCGCCCTTCCAACCGTAGGCGCCGCGCAGCGGCACAAAAGCGACCCCGGTCACTACCTGCGACTCGAAGCGTGGGCCGCGCCGATGCCAGACCTGCAGTTCCTGATAGCCCTGGCTGCCGATTGGGATCACCAGGCGAGAGTCATCGGCCAGCTGTTCGAGCAAAGGTGCCGGCACTTGGGGCGCCGCCGCAGCGACCAGAATGCCGTGATAGGGCGCGGCCGGTGGCCAACCCAAGCTACCATCGCCAACATGGCAATGGACATTTTCGAATCCTAATTCTTTCAGCCGCGCTGTGGCTTCTTGGGCCAGCTCAGGAATGTACTCGATGGTATGCACTTCCCGTGCCAGATAGCCTAGCAGCGCCGCCTGGTAGCCGGACCCCGTGCCGATCTCCAGCACCCGTTCATCACCGCGCAGGTGTAAGAGGAAGATCATCAGCGCCACAATGTAGGGCTGAGAGATCGTCTGACCACGGCCGATCGGCAAGGGACTATCGTTATAGGCCCATCCGCGGTATTCCGGCGGCACGAACAGATGCCGCGGCACGCGCCGAAAGGCCTCGAGCAGTCGTTCGTCCTCAATGCCGCGCCGGGCGATCTGGGTGATCACCATTTGTTCTCGCAAGCGGATGGTCTTTTCACTCTCTTCCATTGCTCATCCTTGGAGCACGCGCTGCAGGGCCAGGAGCAAGCGCCCGCGCTGCTCAAAACCGCTTTCTCCTAGATCGCTAATGCCCAGGTAAATGCGACCGCGGCAGCGACGGAGCAATCCATCCATCAAGCGCGCCAGGCTCTCTTGGGCCGCCTGGACTTCGTCCGCATCGGTCCATGGCTTGCCCTTTGGCCAATGACGGGAAAGCACATACGGATGGGTGAGCGGCTGATAGAGGCGTTCATACCAGCCGGCCGAGCCAACATCTAGCCAAAATTGTACTTCCACGGGGCGATTCATCATCAGGAACGTATGAGCCGGAGCGATCAACACGGCTTCCTGATCTTCTATACG
Source organism: Chloroflexota bacterium (assembly GCA_037447295.1). Taxonomy (GTDB): domain Bacteria; phylum Chloroflexota; class Anaerolineae; order Anaerolineales; family Villigracilaceae; genus 630D-37. The sequence continues at coordinate 6,677 of JBBIGZ010000050.1, forward strand.
CCAGGCTTCCAAGTATTGCGCGGCGATCACCCCCTCGCGCAACATGGCAATGTATTCGCGGTTCAAGCGGTCCACGGGGGATTCTTCTCCGTCATCGCTCAGGACAGGCCAGAGCGCCTGACGGAACTTAAAGGCCGATTCCACCAACGTAGCCGCCACGCGCACCGCATCCAGATTGCGGTGGAAGCCGAAATTGGGCTGGGAGAGCACCTCACCAAAAAGCAGCCGCCAGAAATGATCCAGGGGAAGCGGTTCCGGGCGCTCCCGGTAGCTTAGCAACCAATCCCGTAGGATCGTATATTGCTCACCCAACACGGATGTCAGGCGTTCTTGCGTTTGCTCCTCTCGAATGTTCTCAAACGGCATGAGCGCCAGATCTTTCGGCTTATAGAGGATCTCCGTCAGCAAATATGCACGCGGCCAATCCGTGTTCAACGCCAGCATCCAGGTCCGGGCGAGATCGAACTTTGAGGGGGCTTGCGACCATTGCGGGTGCGCCAGCATGGCCAGCACGATCAAGGCATGGGTGGCCGGTTCCTCGTTCAACGAGCGGGAAGGGCGATGGGAACGCACCGGCACGTTCCGCTCTACCAGGCGCTGCAGCAGGGCGAAGCGCAACGCGTCCGAAAGATACGGCGCTAGGATAGCAATCTGCGAAGGGGGGAGGCCTTCTTCGTGAACCAGGTGCGCCGTCTGCTCCGCTACCCAATCCAACATTTGGGGATAGAAACGGAAATCCGGAATGACCAGCGTTTGGGCAAGATGCTCGCGCAAATGGGGTAGAGGCGGGATCGGCTCTGCGTGCAATGCAGCCTGCAATCCCTGACGCAGGGTCTCAATGGCCGGCGAAGTGACCCAGGAATGGGAAAGGGAGATGAGGCGATCGCAATGCTCGGCCAAGCTCTGAGCGCTGAGCGCATCTGCCCCCAGGAACTTGCGATAGCCGCCGCCCTCGTCGTAGATCAGGAGTGCCGATTCGAACTCGGTCAATTGCTCGCGCACCCAATCATGCGCCAGGGGGATATCTTCTTCGATGTTCTCGTAAATCAGGTGTCTATAGCGTGCAAACCAGGCGCGCACGCTGGGGTGTGGCCAGAGATGATGCCAGAAAACCTCCAGCTGCAGCGAAAAATCGAGCAAATTATGTTCCAGGCAGAATTGACGAAAGCGCGTAGCGCATTCCTGCGCATCAGCATAGACGCGGCGCTGGGCCGGATCACCCAGCCAAGCGGCATCCAGGCGCTCGCCGATCTCGGTATACGGGAAGCCTACGGCAGCGGATTTGTTCAGGTTATCCAGGATCTGGCTATAGAGGCGATTGCGATCGATGGTGAGAGAAGCAAAGAAGCCTTGCTCTAGCAGAGGCCGCACCACATAGGCCATAAAATATTGCGCCGTTTCCAGCGTTAGGAAAACCGGGGGGCGCTCTGGGTGGGCGAAACCGGCCTTCTCCGCGGCCAGCGGCCAGAAGAGATCGCAGGCACGGCGTGCCAGACCCCCGATGGTCGCCAGCTGTGCCTCGCCGATCGGCCCGATCTCCGCTTCCAGCAGTGCCTGCCGATAGGGTTCCTGAAGGGTGCGTTGTGGTGCCAGGATGAGGATGCTTTCCGCTGCCACTCCTTGGCGGAAGAGCGCTTTCAGATGCTCAACGGCGAGGGTCGTTTTGCCGCTGCCGGCTGGACCTTTGAGAAAGGTGCGTCCCTGGAAGGGAAGATCGAACGAGGGGAACATATCAGGTTCTTGGCTGGCTCGAAAAGTGGATCATCTCTCCCTGTTCCGCCGAGCGATGGGCCGCTAACGCCAGTTCTAGCGCCCGAATGCCATCTTCCAGGGTGCAGATCGGCTCTGCTTCCCCGCGGACTACATCCAAAAAATGCCGCATTTCGGCCAGGAAGAGGTGATTGCGCTCGAAATCCGGCGGTGGCGTGAAGGTTTCCACCTGTGGGGGCGGCGGAGATTCGGACCATTCGCCGAAGGGCATCGAAACCCGGTAAAAGGTTAGGCTTCCATCGGCGTTATCCCACCGCAAAGTGCCCTGACTCCCCACGATCTCCCAGCGATGGCTTGGCGGACGCTGGACGTAATTCAAATGGACACCGCCGAAAGCGCCGTTTTCCAGGCGCAGGCCGATCTCGGCCACATCCTCCACGTCCAGCTCAAGGGGCGAAAGGTGGGCCCGAAAGGCCCAAAGGGCTTCAACTTCGCCTAGCAGGAAGCGCAAATAGTCCAATGGATGGGTGAGGGTGCGGATCACGCCGCCGCCCAGGTCGCGCCTCGCTGCATAACTCTGACGGTAATCTTCCCACGGATGCCATTGCGGCAGATATTCTCCCCAATGCAGATGAAAGGTGAAAATCTGTCCTAATGCTCCCTGTTGCAGTAGAGCGCGTGCCTGCTGGAGCGTGGGATGGAAACGGAACTGGAAGCCGACCAGGATGCGGCTGCCGGAATGTTGCGCCGCTTCCCGTAGCGCATCCAGGCCTTCCAGATCGTGGGAGACCGGCTTTTCCAACAAGAGATGACAACCGGCCTCGACTGCCGGCCGGGCGATCGGCAAATGGAGTGCCGTGGGCGTGGCGACGATCACCGCTTGAGGGCGATGCCGCCGCAAAGCGCTCTCGATTTCGGTTTCGACGGGGAAGTCGGCCAGCTCCTCCGCGGGCAAAGTGGAGCGGCCGGAGCGCAGGAGCACGATCTCGCGCTCTCCCAGGGCCAGCAAATTGCGCAGGTGACGTCGCCCGATCGATCCCAGGCCGGCGATCAGGAATTTCATGCCGCCTCCGCAGGGGAAAAGGCTTCGAGAAGTTGTAAGGCGTATCGCAGGCGTTGTAGGGTTTTCTCCCGCCCCAATACTTCCATGCTTTCCAGCAATGGCGGGCTGACCGTTTTCCCCGTCACCGCCACCCGCAACACGCCGAAGACCTGCCCAGCGCTCAGCCCCAGCTCTTCTACCAGACCACGCAGCAGAGGTTCTATGCTCTTGGCTTCCAGCACGGGGAAGGCTTCCAGGATTTCCAGAGCGCGGCGCAGGACCTGCTTCGATTGCTCTGCGCTCATGTTCTTGCCGATCAGCTCGGCAGGATTCGGTTGTACTATCTCCTGGAAGAGGAAATCCACCCATTGGGGCGCTTCGTCCAGCGTCACCAGCCGCTCGCGGATCAGCGGGACAATGCGCAGGAGCTGCGTTTCATCGGCCGCTGGGAGATAGGGTTTCAGCCGCCGTGCCAGTTCGGTTTCGGGTAGGCGACGGATGTGCACGCCACTGAAGTGATCGAGCTTGGTAAAGTTGATCGCTGCCGGGGCCGGGTTGAGATGCTTGAGGTCAAAGCGGGCGATCATATCCTCCAGGGTCATCACATCATCCCCTTCCACGCCCCAGCCCATCAGCGCGATCCAGTTCAATACGCCTTCTGGCACGTAGCCCAGCTGTTTCAGATCGCCGATATAGATGGAATAACCGCTATCCATGGCGATCGAAGCATCGCGCTTGCTCATCTTGCCCTTGCCGGAGGGCTTCAGGAACACCGAAAGGTGCACCCAGATCGGCTCTTCCCAGCCGAAGGCGCGCACGATCAGGACGTGCAGGGGGAAAGTGGAGAGCCATTCCGAGCCGCGGATGACGTGGGTGATGCCCATCAGATGATCGTCCACCATGGCGGCCAAGTGGTAGGTCGGCAGGCCATCCGATTTGAGCAGGACGTAATCGTCAATCATGTAGTTCGGCGTAGTGATCGGCCCGCGCAGCAGGTCGACGGCGGTGGTTTCCCCCTCGCGCGGCGCTTTGAAGCGGATGACGTGAGATTCACCCTGGCGCGCCCGACGACGGGCTTCATCTGGATCGAGGGCGCGGCAGAAGCCATCGTAACCTGTGTTCAGCTTTTGGGCTTGGCGTTCCTTGCGCACGCGTTCCAGGCGCTCCGGCGAGCAAAAACAGGGATAGGCGGCACCTTTTTCGACCAGTTCCCAAGCGTGGTGATGGTAAATCTCCCGTCGCTCGGATTGGCGATAGGGTCCATAGGGGCCGCCGATATCCGGACCTTCGTCGTATTCCAGCCCCAACCAATGCAGGCCTTCGATCAGCTCCTGTTCGGAGCCGGGCACGGTGCGGCGGGTATCGGTATCTTCGATGCGCAGGATAAACTGTCCACCGGTCTGACGCGCCAGCAGGTAGTCATAGAGTGCCGTGCGCGCCCCTCCCAGGTGCATCCGACCGGTGGGGGAGGGAGCAAAGCGGGTACGGGCAGGACGATTCATGAAAGGACCTCTTGCAACGATTTTAGGCTTCGAGCAATCCCCAGCGCGCGGCGCCGAGGTGCAGAATTTCCAAGATCAGGTCACGATATTCAATGCCTTCAGCGGCAGCCATCAGGCAGAGATCGCTATAACCGGGCGTCAGGCCGGGCAGGGGATTGATCTCCAAAAGCCGCGGCTGACCTTCGGCATCCAGACGGATATCGACGCGCGAAACATCCAGCGCACCGATCACCAGGTGGGCGCGCAGCGCCAGATGGTGGAGCTTACGCGCCAGTTCCGGGTCTACTTCCGCCGGGCAGATATACTGGGGAGCTCCCGGCTGGCCAAGAGGCGTGGCCTTAGCCGCATGACTGTAAATGCCGGGGGTAGCGGAAGTGGCCGTGTTTAGTTCCAAAATCGGGAAGCGGTGGAAGCCATCGGCATCGTACCATTCCGGATGACGGGAATAGCGCTTTGCATCCGGGCGGCCGATCTGTCCCACCGTGAACTCACGGCCGGGAAGGAAGGTTTCCACCAGCGCCGGTTGTCTATAGGTCTGGATCACGTAGCGCACACGACGACGCAATTCTTCCTCGTTGTGGACCTTTGCCGCCGCATCTACGCCCATCCCCGTGCCTTCGCGCGCCGGTTTGACGAAAAGCGGGAACTTCAGCTCCGGCCGCAACGGTTCATCACCGGTGGCGAATTCCTGGAAGGGAGCAACCGGCAACCTTCGATCGCGCCAGATGCGTTTGGTGAGCGTTTTGTCCAGGGCGATCGCGTTGGTCAGGACGCGCGAGCCGGTGTAGGGGATGCCCATCAGCTCGAGCAATGCCGGCACCTGCGCTTCGCGCGCATCTCCGCCCAGACCTTCGGCAATGTTGAAGCAGATATCGGGGTTGTACTCCCGTAAGGCAAAAGGCAACTCATGATCGGCCAGGATAAAGCGCGTCTCATGACCTTCGCTTTCAATGGCCGCCTGAATGGCCTGGATGGTCTCGATATGATCGTAATCGGCATATGCATCCGGCGGGACACCCGGCGGGCGCGGCTGGTTCTCATCCTTGATATTTGCCAGCACGGCCACGCGCCAGGGCCATTTCTTCGGACGCGGACTGGGAGGTTTTTCGCCCTCCTCTGGAGATGGGAAGGTAGGATCGGTCATAGATATTTCTCCTTGGGAAAAGAGTTTGCACATCGCTGTTTTTTCGATGCGCTTATAAGTTTACCACGCCGATCGATGCACAAACGCAGGACACACGCTAGCGTTTGTCCTACATGGACAAACATAAGTGTTTGTTCTACAATAGAGAAACAAACGCGAGCGTTTGTTCTACAGAGAGTACCTATGAAGTGGAGCCTTCGAGTTTTAGAAACGCCCGAGGAGATGCACGAGGTGGAAGAATTGCAGCGCCTGGTCTGGCCAGGGAGCGAAACCGATGTGGTGCCGGCGCATTTGCTGATCACTGCGGCCCATAACGGGGGATTGGTGATCGGGGCATATGTGGAAGAGGAGAACAAGCCGAAGCTAATCGGTTTCGTCTTCGGCTTTCCGGGGCTGGATATGCTCCCCGATGGACCGGCTCCCAAGCATTGTTCCCATATGTTAGGCGTCCATCCTGCATATCGAGATAGCGGTCTGGGATTTGCCCTTAAGCGTGCCCAATGGCAAATGGTCCGCCACCAGGGGTTGACCCATATCACCTGGACCTATGACCCGCTGCTCAGCCGCAATGCGTATTTGAATATTGCCAAGCTCGGCGCGGTTTGCAACACCTACCGCCGTTCGGAATATGGCGAAATGCGCGATGCGCTCAACATCGGCTTGCCATCCGATCGTTTTCAAGTGGATTGGTGGATTCGCACGCCGCGCGTCGAGCGACGGCTGAGCCGATCGGCGCGCCCGCGCTTGCGTTTGGAGCACTTCTTGCAAGCCGGCCTCCGTCCCCTTTACGAGCCGACCAGGAATGAAAGAGGGCACCTCCAGCCTCCTGCCTCGGTGCCCTCCTTCCAGGAGCGTTTGCTCCTGGTCGAAATTCCTGCCGATTTCAATGCCCTCAAAGCCGAGGACCTTCCGCTGGCGCGGGCCTGGCGCTTTTTCACCCGTGAATTGTTCGAGAGCGCCTTCGCCGCCGGCTATTTGGTGACCGATTTCCTGTTTGAACCCAAAGCGAATAACCGCAGCTTTTACGTCTTGAGCTACGGCGAGAGCGTGCTGGAAGGGTAACTTCAAGCCTGGTCGGCCACCTGCTGACCGTATTCCAGCAGTTTGCGCACTCGGTCCATGCTTCGACCTTCGGCATAGACGCGCAGCACCGGCTCCGTGCCGGAAGGACGGATCAGCAGCCAGGAATCGTCTTCCAGGACGTATTTGATCCCATCCAGTTCGCTCACTTCTACCACGCGGGCGCCGTCCAAGGTAGCCGGAGCCTGTGCCCGCAGGCGGCGCGTCATTTCGGCTTTGGCTACCGGGCGCGCCAGGCGCAGGTCCACCCGCTCGTAGAAGGCCGGTCCCACTTCAGCGAGCAATTCCTCCACCAGCTTTCCCAATGGTTTGCCCCAATAGGCCAGCATCTCCACCAGCAACAGTCCCATGATCGGTCCATCGCCTTCCGGGATATGCCCTTTGAAGGATATGCCGCCGGATTCCTCGCCGCCGATCAGCACATCCTGTTGCAACATGTAATCGGCAATGTGATTGAACCCGACCGGCGTTTCATAGAGCGGAAGTCCATAGCGTTTTGCCAGCCGATCCAACATGCGCGTGGTCGAGACGGTGCGCACCACCGCTCCGCTCAGGCCGCGCACCTCGACTAGGTATTTCAGCGCCAGCGAGATGATCTTGTGCGGATCCACGAATTGCCCGCGCTCGTCCATCGCTCCGATGCGATCGGCATCGCCATCGGTGGCCAGGCCGAAATCCCCCATGCCGGAGCTGACCGCCGAGGCCAGCGCGCCCAGGTAACGGGCGATCGGTTCGGGATGGATGCCGCCAAAGCCGGGGTTCATCTCGGAGCGGATTTCGGTGATCTCGCAACCGCTGCCTTGCAGGAAGGCCTTGATCACGCCGCGCCCGGAACCGTACATCGAATCTACGACGAAGCGTTGCGGTCGTTCGGCGATGATGTCGGTGCGGATCAGGGTGCGCAGGTGCTCGAAATAGGCCGGCAGCGGGTTGAAGCGCTGGATCAGCCCCATTTGCCGCGCCTTTTCAAAGTCCATCAGGTTCGGACCTCGGGCGCGCTGCTCGTTATCGTTGATATAGACCTCCACCCGGCGGCACTGCTCCGGCAGCGCCGATCCGCCAAAGGCTGCCTTTAGCTTCACGCCGTTATAGCGCGGCGCATTGTGCGAAGCGGTGATCATCACCCCGGCAATGGCGTGATGATGACGCACGGCATACGAAATGGCCGGCGTGGGGGCATCGGATTGTGCCAGCAACACGGAATAGCCATTTGCCGCCAGCACCCGTGCCACTTCCGCAGCATAGCGATCCGAAAGGAAACGGGTATCAAAACCGACTACCACCCGGCGGGCATCGATCGCCTCGCCGTTATGGCTCTTTTCCCAGTGTTCGGAAGCCAGCGCATCGGCGATCGCCTGGGAAACAATGCGCAGATTGTCAAACGTAAACGTATCGGAGATTACGGCTCTCCAGCCATCGGTACCGAAATGAATAGGCATATGTTGATCCTTGTGCTCAGGGAGTTTTAGAAGGTGTTAGGGTCAAAGTGGGTGAAGGAAGGAACCACCAGGTTGGCAATGGAGTAGGCATTTGGATAACCGTGCTCAGCATCCACCCCTCCAAGCGCCGACCGCCTACGATGGCGACTACCCGCAACCAGGTATCGCTTCCAACCAGTTTTGCATCTTGTGGAAAGACTTCCACCACCGTGCCGTTGCTTAACGAGATCAGGATGCGAGCGGTGAACGAGGGAGCCTCCCGTAAGAAAGCTCCGCCCCCGCGCGGTGAATTCACCCGAGCGTAGATCGGCGTGGGCACGACTGTGACTGTCATCGTTGGGGTTTCGGAAGGGAGCGGCTCAGTTGGGGTAGCCGAGATGGGCGTGAAAGAGGGCGTTAGAGTTGGCGCCGGCAAGGGCGAAGGGGTAGGTACCATGCCGATGGGAACGGTCAGGGTGACCGCGACGATCGGCGTTGGGGAGGGGGTAACTTGTGGTGATGGGGTGGAAAGGGAAGTCTGTGCCTGGATAGAGCGAGCTGCCGGCCACATTCCACCGGCCCAGGCCAGGATGGAGAGCCAACCAAAGAGCAACCCTCCGCTGAAGAGCACTCCCATCAGCGAGGCAGGGCGGATGCGCAATAGGTAAAAGATCAGCGTTCCCAAAAGCGAGGTCCAAGCCAGGCGCACCAGCACCACGAACAAGCCATGCGGCCAGAGCGCCTCGACCCCACCGCCCAGACCGATGGCGGCCGCCACGATCGGCAAGTAAAACGTATAGGCCAGCAAGGCGCTTGGGATGTAGGGTTTCTCATCCGAACGGACGAACGAGAGGACCAGGATGATCGCCCCCAGCGCCAGGATGACGAAATCCACCGGCCACAAGCGGGCATGCAAATAGGCCTGCGTAAGTGTGCGCGGCGGCAAAGCGCGCAGCAACCAACCGCCGATCAGGCCGTTGACGAAGGTCAGAGCGGCGGAGACGAAAAGAGCCGCCGCCATTTGCATCCAGAAACCCAATGCGCCGCGTGCTCCGGCCAGGAGCAAGCCCAACCAGGGGAGCAAGATCGGGGCGCTCAGGGCACCGAAGACCAATAGCAAAGGCGAATCGAGCAGGTAACCGGCCGTCAGGATCGCCCCACTGAGAAAAGAAAGCACAAAGAACTCCACCGTCGGATAGGCGCGCCGTGAGAGCGTCCGGAGCACCGCTTCCCGCCCCTGCTGATCGGCAGGCAGAAGCATTCGACGCGCCCGACGTCGCCGGGCGCGAGAAGGAGGCGATGCGGAAGGGGGTAGTGTTTCGTTCATTTCCGCAAACTGGCTACCAGGCGCAAAGGTTTTTCGAGCAAATCCAGGGCTTCAAAGATATCGCGCACCACGAGGTCGGCGGCCAGGAGTGCCGAAACGGCCGTCCCTTCGGTGGAAAGGACACAGATACCGATCGCCGCTTCTCTGAGCATCTCTGCATCGTTTGCTCCCTGGCCGATAGCGATCACCTTTTCCGCTCCCAAACGACGCACGTATTCCGCCTTTTGCTCAGCCTCTGCCCCCGGTTGCAGGCGCACCGCCGTCAGGTTCAGCTGCCGATCGATCACCGCCTGGCGTCCGTGGGTGTCCGCCGTCACCAGGTGAAGCGTCAGGCGATCGCGCAGCGCGCTCAAGCGTTTGACCAGTCCTTCTGGCAGTTCACCATCTACGGCCAGCGTGCCGTTTACATCGCTCACCAGATGTTCCAAGCGGACCTGGTCGCGGCCGGGAATGTTGAGCTCGATCATCTACTCCTTCCTTGCAGCTGCGCTAGCGCGGCGCGATATTCTTCGGCATTGGGCGGGTTCAATGCCAGGATCGCCTGGATGGCCTCGATTGCTCCCAGGGGATTGCCGGCATTTAACTCCATTTCGCCGATGGTATCGTATTGGGCAATCGCTTCGTCCACGCGCCCCAGCCGGCGATAGAGCTCGGCCAGCGCTTTGCGTAGCCAGAGTACCTGGGGATGATCTTTGATCAGCTCTTCCAGGAAGAGGATAGCCGCCGCGTTGTTTTGCGTGCTTTCCAGGTAGGTTAGGTAACTTTCCATTTCGATCCGCGCCTGAGCCTCTTGACCGAGCCGCAGGTTCAATTCTACCAGTTGACGACGCGTTGCCTCGTCATCCGGCTGCAGCGTGCGGATCTGCTCAAAGACGCGCACTGCTTGCTTCCAATCCAGCCGTTGCAGGTCAATATCGGCCATGCGCTTCAGGATGCGCAAACACCATTCCCTTTCGGCGGGATGTTGCTGCGCCAGGCGCAGGGCCTGGGTATAGACCTTGCGCGCCTGTTCCAGATCCGCCAGTCGGCTATAGACCTCTGCCAGCTCCACATAGGTGCGAACGGCCGCCTCGACCTGGCCGCCGCTTTCCAAAGCTTCGGCCAGGCGCATGCGCACTTCCAGGTTCATCGGATCGATTTGCAGGATGCGTTCCAGGTAACGCGTCGCCTGCTCGCTATCGCCGCGGATGCTATAGGTGTGGGCGATCGTCTGAAGCTTAGCGATCGCTTCCGGAATGTTTCCCTTTTGAACGAGAATTTCGGCGATCAGGTCATGGAGTGGAACGTAAGTCGGCGCCAGGTTGAGGGCAAAGAAAGCCTCCTCCATCGCCGCCTGCAGGTGACCCTGCCGCACCAGCTGGTGGACGCGGTTCATTTCATCCAGCACGGCGCTGCTCTGGGCTTGCAGGAGCACCTCCGCCACAGGGGTTGGCGTGCCTTCTGCCGCCGGAAGCCCGGAGCGGACTTTGGCCAGATGAGTGCGCCAATCACTGCGCAAAAGGACCTGCTGGACGTTATCGCACACCTGGCGGAGCACCGCCTCATTTTGCTCGTGACGATGGGCTTCGATTAGGGGCTCATAGGCGCGGCGCAATGCTTCCCGTTGATCCTCTGGAACGACCATGCTATCGGCCAGCCGCAAAGCTTCCAGAAACTGCACCGCTGCTTCCTGGAGATCGCCGCTTTGCAAATGGATTTTGCCGAGTAGCAGCCGCGTGGCCAAGGCCAAATCGGCATGTTTAACCGCGGATTGCAAACGGCGTTGTGCACTTTCCAAGCGCCCTGCTTGGAAGCGCAAGTAGCCGAGCAAAAAGTGCACGGCAGCGTGGTCAAAACCGGCCTCCAGCACGCGTTCCAGCTCTTCGGCGGCCTGATTGTCCTCGCCGCGCGTGTGCGCATCGATCGCCTGACCGAGATGGAGCACGATCAGGCGTTGATCCGCTTGTTGGGAGAGCTGGCCGGTGCCGCGCAAGAGCGCGCGCAAGTCCCGCCGAGATTCACCGATCTCTCCCGCCTCCTGCGAAATCTCAAACAGCAAATCGGCCAGGCGCGTCAGGGCCTTTTTGCGCGCTTCGCCGATCGGGTCCATTCCGATCGGCATGGTTGCTTCGGTGGCTTGTTTTACCTGTGCCATGCGGATCGGTCCCGTTCCCCCTTTCGGGCGGAGCGGCTTGGGCAGGAGATGACCGCTCTGTAGCAATGCTTTCGCCTGTTTCACCTCGGTGCTTTGCGGCAGCAATTGCTCCGCTTTCGCCAGCATGGCCTGGGCTTTATCCAGATAGCCGCTTCGCTGGAGAATGCTCGCCAGCGCCAGGTATTCATTCACCGCCTTTTGGGGCTGATTCAACCGCTCATAGACCAGCGCCAGGCGCGAACGTGCCAGCACATGCTCCGGGTCTAGCGTTGTCACGTGTGTCCAATTTTGGAGCGCCTTTTCAACCTCACGCTGGTTGATATAGAGCTCAGCCGCCTTGAGCGCCGCCTGGATGGCACCCTGAATGTCCCCCATGCGTTCGGAGAGAGCGGCGATCTTTTCAAAAGGCAGTGGATCGTTGGGAGAAAGCGTTGCTGTTCGCTGATAGGCCTGGAGTGCCTCTTCATGCCGATGCAATTGCATCAGCGCCAGCCCCAGGTTGGTCCAGCCCTTGGGGCGATCGGGGAACTCCTCTACCGCGCGCCGATAGGCTTGGGCCGCGCGCTCCCAATCCTGATCCCAGGCGGCGGAATGTCCTTCATTCAGCGCTTTCTGGAAAAGGTCTTCGTTTCCGGGCATGCTCTTATTTTACTCCACACTTTCCATCTCTCCCCAATTTTTCCCCCAGCGTACCTCGGCCACCAGCGGCACACGCAAGGAATAGGCGTTTTCCATTTCCTCTCGCACCAGGCGCGCCGTGACTTGCAATTCCTCGTGTGGACACTCCAACACTACCTCATCGTGCACCTGGAGGAGCATTTGACCGCGCAAACCGGCTTCCTGCAATCGCCGCGCGATGCGGATCATCGCCAGCTTCATGATGTCCGCCGCCGTGCCTTGAATCGGTGCGTTGATCGCCTCGCGCTCTTCGCGCAGTTTGGCGTTCAGCGGTTGACCGACCAGCATCGGAAAATAGCGCCTGCGCCCCAGCAGGGTTTCCACGTACCCCTGTCTCCGCACCAGGCGACGCACCTCGTCTAAATAGGCGCGCACCCGCGGAAAGCGTCGGAAATAGGCCTCGACAAAGGCCTCGGCTTCGGCCAAGGTTAAATCGGTGCTGCGCGTTAGGCCATAAGGCGTCATCCCGTAGATCAGGCCGAAGTTCACCGCTTTGGCGTGACGGCGCATCTCTTTAGTCACTGCCTCCGGAGGCACCCCGTAAATGGCTGCAGCGGTCGCCTGGTGAATATCCTGCCCAGCGCGGAAGGCAGCGATCATGTTCTCATCTGCGGAAAGGTGTGCCATGATGCGCAGCTCAATCTGCGAATAATCGGCGGAGATCAGCACGTAGCCCGGCGTGGCGATGAAGGCGTGCCGCAGCTGCCGCCCGGTTTCGGTGCGGATGGGAATGTTTTGCAGGTTCGGGTTCGAGGAAGAAAGCCGCCCGGTGACCACGGCAGTCTGACTATAGGAGGTATGTACGCGCCCGTTCCGGTCCACCGCTTCCAGCAGCCCATCCACGTACGTGGATTTGAGCTTAGCCAGCTCGCGGTGCTCCAAAATGTGTTCGATCACCTCATGTTGCCCGCGCAATTGTTCCAGCACATCCGCCGAAGTCGAATAGTGACCGCTCTGCGTCCGGCGCCCGCGATCCGGCGGCACCAGTCCCAGATGATCGAAAAGCGCTTCCGAAAGCTGCTGTGGCGAATTCAGGTTAAAGCGCTTCCCCACCAACCGATAGACCTCTTCCTCCAACTCGGCCATCCGCTGCTGCAGGCTCCGGCCGAACTCGCGCAGAAAGGCGACGTCCACCTGCACCCCGCGCATCTCCATCTCGGCCAGCACCGTCACCAATGGCATTTCCACCTCTTCGAGCAGGCGCAATGCATTCCGTTCCCGCAGCTCCTCTCGTAAAAGCGGCATTAAGCGCAAGGTGATCTCGGCATCGGCGGCGGCATATTCGGCGACCACCGGGGGCGGCACCTCGGCCATGCTCTTTTGTCCCTTGCCGCTCCCGATCAGCGCTTCGATCGGCGTCATGGTCTCTCCCAGGCGTGCCTGCGCCAAGTTCTTCAGGCCACGGTTTGGCGAATCCGGGTTGCACAGCCACTCGGCGATCATCGTATCAAAGGTCAGCGGCATCACCCGCAGCCCGTGCCGCGCCAGCACGATGTAGTCATACTTCAGATGATGTCCGATCTTCGCCTTGTGTTCATCGGTCAGATACGGGCGCAGCTGCTCCAGAGCCGTCAAAGGCAGGTTTTGCCCCTCCTGGTGACCGAACGGCAGGTAAAACCCCTCTCCCTCGCGCACCGCCAGCGCCAGCCCCACCAGCTCGGCCTCCATCTCATCTTGTGATGTCGTTTCGGTATCGAAGGCGATCACATCCGCCTTTTCCAGCGCCTGCCGCACGCTTTCCAGCTTTTCCAGGGTATCGATCAGGGAGACACGGAGCGTGACTGCCGGCCGGGGCTGGGGTTCTGGGCTCGGAGCCGGGGTGCTGAAAAGCGGCAGCTGCGCCTCGCTCGCCTCCTGTCGGGGACCTCGGGCTCCGTAGCCGCTCAGACGCCGCAGCAGCGAACGAAACTCGAGCTCGGCAAAGAGCGCCTCCAACCGTCCCAAATCCATCTGCCCACTGCGCGCCTGTTCGATCGCAAACGATAAGGGGAGATCGGTGCGAATGCGTGCCAGCTCACGGCTCAGGTAGGCCATTTGGCGACCGGCTTCCAGTTTGGCACGCCAACGTGGCTCGATTGCATCCAGATGGCCGTAAATTTCATCCAGCGAGCCGTATTGCTGCAGCAGCTGTTGCGCCGTCTTTTCCCCGATCCCGGGCACGCCTGGGATGTTATCGGATTTATCCCCGGCCAACGCTTTGAAATCTACGATCTGCTCCGGA
>JBBIGZ010000051.1:0-20838 GCA_037447295.1 Chloroflexota bacterium
TGCTCTTCCGATCTGATTCTGGTTGCAGTTCTTATTGCAACAACGGCCACTGCTACACCACCCGGACCACCCCTACCCCAGACGTTGACATCCCCTGCGACCCAAACGGCTGGGGCTCCTGGACGACCTGCACCTGCGATCAAGCCGCCTACGCCGGCTGCTCTCAAACCAACTACTGTGGTCATGCGCCATTGTGTAAATCATCCCAACTCCAACCATAAAGATAAATTGCTATACTCCTGAAACCGACAGGGTGACAAGAAACTTTGCAGTCAAGGCCTTTTTACCAAGCAGCCCACCACGAAAATGCCCTACGACCCTGACAAAATTTCCCTGGCGAAAAGGCCTCAAGCAAAGTTATCTGTTACAATAATCCAGAATCTGCGCACCTAAAATCCAACATGCGGAATTTCTGACCCAAAAATGGACGAAAGAGAAATCGTGATCAACCTACACATGCACACCCGTTACTCGGATGGTAGCGGGACGCATCGCGAGATTGCCGAGGCCGGCCTGGATTGTGGCCTGGATGCCGTGATCGTCACCGATCACAACGTATACGTGCAGGGAGTGGAAGGCTATTACCGGCGCGGGCAACGGCGTCTGTTGCTTTTGGTAGGCGAAGAAGTGCATGATCGCTACCGCCTGCCGCAGAAGAACCACCTGCTGGTCTTCGGGCTTTCTCAAAGCGTGAGCGATTATGCGGCCGATCCACAACAGCTGATCGATCAAATCCGACGTGAGGGAGGGCTTTCGTTCATCGCTCATCCGATCGATCCGCCCGCACCGGCGGTGAACGAAACCGATATTTCCTGGGTCAATTGGGAAGTGAATGGTTATACCGGCCTCGAACTTTGGAATGCTTTCAGCGAATTTAAAACCCTAATCAAGAGCAAACTCCATGCCACCTTCTATGCCTTTTTCCCCCACCTCATCGCCCGCGGCCCTCTGAGCGAAACACTGCAAAAATGGGATGAACTGCTCTTAAGCGGGAAGTGCGCCGTCGCTATCGGCGGTTCCGATGCCCACGCGTTGGAATACCATATCGGCCCTTTCCGCAAGTTCGTTTTCCCCTATCGCTTCCATTTCTCGACTGTCAACACACACCTGCTCCTTTCGCAGCCCCTGAGCGGTGACCTGGTGACCGACAAACGGCTAATCTACGAGGCGCTGGCTAGGGGGCGCGGTTGGATCGGTTACAATCTGGCTAGCAGCACGCGCGGTTTCCGCTTTGTGGCGCAAGGCAAAGAGCAAACCATCACCATGGGGGAAGAAATGGCGCTCAACGGCGGCGTGACGCTCCAAGCGCGTTTGCCGGCAATGGCCGAAATCCGTCTGATCCGCAACGGCGAAACAGTGCGCACCTGGAAAAATCAATACACCTGTGCCCAAATTGTCACCGAACCGGGCATCTACCGCCTGGAAGCCTACCGCCTCTACCGCGGACGAAAACGCGGCTGGATCTTCAGCAACCCGATCTATTTGCGGTGATCAAGAGCTTTCTGGTATCGAAATCACCCATTCCAAGAAAGAACTGACAAAACTGATGGAACAATCACCGCCGTGGCCTACGCGGAATAAGCACAGGGGTATTTCGCTTATAGGCTTCATACTCTGCTTGCCCTCCCCACCTGGCATCGGCACGAGCCTCGAGCAAAGGAATGCCGCTGACACGTGTGAGCAGCAAGATGACAAACAACGGCGAGACCAGCGTAAGCCAACGAAGGCCCTCCAAGGTTGGGAGAGCGATCAGGGCTATGCCGATCCACAAGACGATCTCGCCAAAGTAATTCGGATGCCGTGACCATGCCCAAAAACCGGAGCGGATAAATTTTCCACGATTGGATGGATCGGCTCGGAAGCGGCTTTTTTGCACATCGGCCACAACCTCCACGATGAAACCGAACAGCCAAAGAAACAACCCACTCCAAGTCCATGCATCGAATGGCAGATCTTTTCCACCCGTAATCGCTGCCAGTGCAGCAGCCAAGGAGAAGACAACCCATGCTCCTTGCAACGTCCAGGTCAGCAAAAAACGGGAAAAGGAGAACTTGATCTCGTCAAAACGAGCATCCGCCCCAGCCTTGCGAATACGTGTAAACAGGAACAGGCTCAAGCGTAAAGCCCAGATCAGCACCAAACCGAAGAGCAGCAAACCGCGCACCCCCGGCTTGGAGAGAAAAACCGCAAATGTCATCACGCTAACAAAGCTGATCCCACCCATCAGGTCGAAAAATTTCTCCGTGTGTCGCAACCAGGCCGGGATAAAGGCCAGCCAATTCAGCACAAATGCCAGGAGAACTGCCAGCGCATATACGGGAACACCATTCCAGGTAACGCCTCCATCGCTCCCGGCCCAGATCAGACCAGCGGTTGCCAGCAGAATGAGAAGAACACCCAAGAGTGGCGATTCTTTATTTAATTTCACCTTTTGCCAAAAAATCAAAAAAATATTGTGCACCCATCAGCAAAAGCTCTCCGACGCTTCCCCACATCTGCCGCATAGCTAGGCCTAGATACACTTTGGCACACCTACAGATGGGTCGGAAACGCCACATTACGACTCGAAAAGATCGGGAGGGATCGGCGATGGCACTTGCTGCGGATAAAGCTGGTGCATCAAGTTCACCAGTTGGAAGGCGATCACCGGATCGAAGGTATAGAATCCCTCGTATACCCGCTCTTCTCCGGGCAAACGCTCCGAAGGATATAGTTCTTCTGCCAAAAGAGACATATGTACACCCGGCCCATAGGCGATCACAAACCAGTAATCCACCAATCGCGAGTTGCTAGTATCGATCACCGTCACGCGAGGTAATTCCGGCAAAAGTGCATCGTTCACGCCATATAACCAGAGGCCTTTAGCGGATTCGGCCACTTTCCTATAACGACCCGCTTGAGGTGTAAAGCGCAAAAAGTATTGGAAAGAGACATGAAGATCGGCCACTTGCGGATTTTGGATGACGAAATTTTCGATCAGATGGCTGATTTCGATCATCCCCCCGACCGTAAAAACATAACGAAAATTCAGATTTTGCAGGTCTTTGGTATCAATATGCCGCAAAATCTCTTCCGCACGCGGCGAAAAACGCGGCAAAATCAGGTAATAGAAGCGTTCCAAAGGATGTGCGGGCATTTTTCCTCCTACTGCTCAATGAGCAATCAAAAACGGCAGTCCATCGATCACTGCCTTCAGGAAATCTTGGGGGCATTCCTCCTGCGGTAGATGACCACAGTTTTCAAAAATCACCAGGCGACTATTGGGCAACTCTTGGGATAAGCGCACGGATTGTTCGGTCGGCACGATGCGGTCGTCATCACCGCTCACCACCAAAACGGGCATGGTGATTTCGTTCAGACGATTGGCCAGATCACTGTCGCGGCTGGAAAGCGTCAATTCCCACAAGGCACGATCCCAATTTTCGGCACGCAATGGTTTGCGATACCCTTCCCAGGTCTCTGTATCAATTTTATCGGGATCGTGCCAGGCTTGTCGAATTAATTCATTACCATCCGTGGCAATTCGACGCACGAACAAGGGACCCAGATGGCGCATTTGTGGTGTCTGGAGCAAAGGCCGAATCCAGGCTGGCGCTCCTCCTCCCAAGTAAACGGCCGCATCCACCGCAACCACCGCCTGAACGCGCTTCGGCCGGGCCAGCGCTGCTCGGAGGGCTACCGTTCCGCCTGCCGAATTCCCTACCAGGATGGCACGCTCGATGCCCAGGCCGTCCATTAGTCCAAATAGCAGTTCAATCTGAGCATCTGGGCTATATGGATTCATCCCTTCCCAGGTCAAAGGGCGTTCAGTCAGGCCGAAAGCCGGGCGATCGTAGGCGATCACGGTGCCGTAGCGGCTCAATTCGGTCATCACCCTGTGCCAGGTAAAGACACTAGCCCCAAAGCCGTGCAACAAGATAAAAACAGGCTCTCCTTGCCCGGCCATCTTATAGTGCACCTCCAGCCCATTGACCGTGATAAAACGGCTATCCGCATCGGCCAATTGACGCGGCGGGACAGTATTCTCCAACGGCGGGACAGGAACAAGTAGAGGCCCGACCAGGATCAACGCTAAGGCCAACAAACCGGCCAGTAAAAGGCGCTTCAAACGACTCATGCAAATATCCTCCAAATCACGCCGATCAGCTTTACACCGATTTGCCACACATCCTTCAAGAGAAAATTTCTGCCACCTTCTGCCGCCGATAATCAAAAATCCGGTTCAACCTCCGTTTGACGAACAAAGCATGGATCAGCCGCCCTAGGAATCCAAAGGGCAAAGCATAGGTGACATGATCGGTCATCCATACACCGGAGGCCAACGATTCAAAGCAATGTTCATGAATCCAAAGCCGATAGGGACCAAGGCGCTGCTCATCAATGAAACGATGCTTTTCTTCTACATGCGTGATCTGCGTTAGCCAACGCACACGCCAGCCGGGCACGATCATCACACGATATTCGATAATTTGACCGGCGTACATCGGTTCGTCACCTCCATGGACAAAAGCAAAGTCCATGTCCGGAGGCGTCACTTCGTTCAGATTGCGAGGATCGGCAAAGAATCGCCAAACCGTGTCTATATCCGCAGGGATCATTTGCGCCCTTTCTAGATAATAGACCATACATCGCCTCCTAACGACCCTGTTGCGCCTGAGAAAAGGCCTGCAGAACCCTTTGGCGGGCCATATCGTGATCGACGATGGGCCATGGATAATCCTGTCCTATGTGACATCCTACATGACGTTGCACAGCGATTGGCATTTTCCATGGTTCGTGAATGTACTCATCGGGCACGTTTTGCAGCTCCGGCAACCAGTGACGAATGAACTTTCCTTGCGGATCGAATTTTTTGCTCTGCAACACCGGATTGAAAATACGAAAATAAGGTGCTGCATCGGTCCCAACGCCGGCCGTCCATTGCCAGCCGCCGTTGTTGGCAGATGGATCGCCATCCACCAGATGCTGCATGAACCAGCGTTCGCCCCAACGCCAATCAATGAGCAAATCTTTGACCAAAAACGATGCAACGATCATGCGAGCACGGTTGTGCATCCAACCAATGGTCGAGAGCTGACGCATAGCCGCGTCTACTACCGGATAGCCTGTTTGACCTGCTTTCCAAGCGGCAAAGTCCTCCACCTTGTTCAGCCAAGCAATGCCTTCGTATTCCCGGCGAAAACTATACTTGAGCACATGAGGAAAGTGATACAAAATGCTGACATAGAACTCGCGCCAAATCAGCTCACTCAACCAGGTTTCTGCGCCCTTTCTCCCATTCTCTTGTCCGGCTTCTAAAGCCGCTACAACCGCTTGACGAGCAGAAAGCATACCGAAACGCAGATAAGGCGAAAGTCCGGAAGTGCCATCGATATCCAAGCGATCGCGATGTTCGGCATAGTGGACAATCGGTCCGGAGAGGAAGCGCTCCAGACGGCGTTGGGCTTCGGCCTCCCCAGATGGGAACTCTGCCAAGGGCTTGAAGGACGGCAAAGGCAATGTTTGTACATTTGGTGGAGTCGAAATTCGTTCAGGTGAGGGCAAAAGATCGCCGACGGTGGGCAAAGGCCGGGTCAACCAGGCCTTCTTGAAAGGCGTAAAAACGGTATACGGCGTTCCATTTACTGCTCGGACTTCTTCCGGATGACGGAGAGTTGGGCCTCCAACCAGTTTAAGGGGAAGAACGGCGGCAATCTTGGCATCACGAGAACGGGCAAAGGGCGAGAAATCGGCTTCTGCATAAATAGCCTGAGCGCCGGTCTCGTTCAACAGCTGCTGAAGCTCGATAAGAGGATTGCCATACCGTATAACCAGGTAGGCTCCCCGACGATGCAGATCAGCATCTAATGCCGCTAGGCCACCCAGCAAAAAATCTCGGCGCTTGGGCGCAATCTTCTCCCCATTCAACAAGGACTGGTCAAGAATAAAGCAAGGGATCACCCTATCCGCGTTTTGGATAGCAGCATGTAAAGCGGGGTTATCGCTCAGGCGCAGATCGCGGCGCAGCCACCAGATGACGATCCTCATATCACTTTCGCTTCACTTTCTTTCCCTATCTCAATGATAATCGGATGGTTATAGATCTTCCTCCACACAAAGAGACTTAACCCGGCCATCACCAAAGCACCGAAAACGCCAGGTGCATAAGTTCCTGCACGGGCAATCAACGCACCTCCGAGGATTGGCGCCAATATGCGAGTGAAGCTATCCAAAGCAGAGGAAAACCCAAGAATACCTCCGATCTCTTCCGGACGAACTGCCTTGGTCAACGCAGAAGACAGGATGGTGTTCAACGTGCCTCCTGCAAACGCAATGGGAGCGAGCAACACCAACAACCAGAGTACCGAAGGTGCCCAAGCCCAACCGAGCAAAGAGAATGCCATTAACATTACTGCTGCAGTAATGAGCAAATCATCTCGATAGCGCTCGCTCAACTTGCCAACCGCATATCCTTGCACAAAAACTGCAAGCAGACCAACATATGTCAAGATGAAACCGGTATCACGCGCTGAGAGCTCAAAACGCCGCAAAGCATACAGCGAGAAAATGGTCTGAAACATGGAAAAAGCCAAGCCGAAAAACAAGCGGGCGATCAGCAACGGACCGCTATAGGGTCGGCGCAGCGCCACCAAAAGCGCCTGTAACGTGATTGGAGGACGATTTGCGCTTCGCGAATTAGCCCGCTGCTTGAGAGAAAGGGATTCTGGCAACCAGAAATAAATCAGCGCCAAATTGATCAGCGTCAAGCCCATCGCACTCCAAGCCGGAACAGCATACCCTCCCTGTGAAAGCGATCCACCCGCTGCCGGCCCAATGATGAAGCCGAGCCCAAAAGCGGCGCCAATCAGACCAAGACCGCGGGCGCGGCTCTTTTCATCGGTCACGTCCGTGATATAAGCCTGTGCTACGCTCAAGTTGCCGCCAGTCAGTCCATCGAGCATACGGCTGAGGAAAAGCACTAGGATCACGAAAGCGTTTGCCGATTGTGGAGCAAAGGTGCGCGCTAAGAAATTACCGACCGGATCGGCCAAGGCCAGCAGCAAGAAACCGAACGAAGTGCCGGCCACTGAGATCAGCAACAAGGGACGGCGTCCATAGCGATCTGAAAGCCTTCCCAAAATCGGAGCGCCGATCAGCTGCATCGCTGCATAAGAAGCGACAAGTAGCCCGGTGACGGTATCACTGGCACCGTATTTATCTGCATAATACGGCAAAAGGGGCAGGATCAGGCTGAAACCTAAAAGATCTATGAAAACAAT
This sequence comes from Chloroflexota bacterium, assembly GCA_037447295.1. GTDB lineage: Bacteria > Chloroflexota > Anaerolineae > Anaerolineales > Villigracilaceae > 630D-37. The sequence continues at coordinate 7,260 of JBBIGZ010000051.1, forward strand.
CAGCCAAATTGCAAAGAGTGGGCGGTTTTTCATCTCGAACTCCTTTCGGATAATAAATTCAAAAGTCGACCTTTCCAGCGAGCGCGCCGGGTCAGAATTTGGAACATAGAATAAAAGGCCAGCACAAGGCCGGTCATGAGCACAAGCGGATACGCGATCACCGCGCGGCGGCGCAATCCGGTCATATGCGCTACCATTCCCCAGATAAAAAGGGCGAGCAGGATGCTAAGCGCGGCCAGCCAGGGAGAAGCCGACCACCCGGCTAACAGACTCCCCGGCAACATCACCCAGGGGCTCAGAAAAACCATCCCCAACCACAACCACACAAAGAGATATACGCTCACCCGTTGACCGAAGACGGCAAAGAGATTCTTCCCGAACCCGTTTGCAACTTCTGCGGAAGTGTGATACATGCGACAGGAAACGAACCCTACTCCGGGCAAAAGTTGCACCCGAAAACCGGCCTGCATCGTACGACGTGCCAATGCCATATCTTCAACGATTTCTGCCCGTACGGCCTCATGACCACCAACGGCCCGATACACTTGGCGCCACCAGAGCATGAACTGTCCGATGGCCACCGAAAGCGAAGGCAGAAGGCGCAACCGCATCAACCAAAGCGGAAAATGACTAAAAAGCGCCCAGGGAAGGATCGGCACGGCCAAATCTTCAACTAAACTGCCGGTCACCTGCTGTGGCAACAGGGAAAGCAGATCGAGGGACTTGGTTTGCAACGTCGCCACCGCAGTGCGGAGAGCATGCGGCTCACACCAGGTATCGGCATCCACAAAAAGCAACAGCGAAAAGCGTTCCGGAACGCTTTCAACCAATTGTTGACAAGCCCAATTTTTGCCCAACCAGCCGGTCAGCAGCGGCGCGCCAACCAGAACGTGCAGGCGAGTATCTTGGGTCGCCAGATCGCGCAAAATGGAGAGCGTTTCATCGCTCGAAGCATCATCCAGAGCCCAAACTTGAAAATCCGGGTAATCCTGCGCCAGAAGGGAACCGATACAACGCCGAATGTTGCGAGCCTCATCCCGTGCCGGCACAAGCACGGCTACCGGCGGCCACTCCACCGAAAGATCCGCATCTTCTAGACGCGGCAAAAGCAGCCAGTTGAGCAACGTGTTGCCGAGAATTACGAGCAGATAGATCAACATCCCCATCTGCTCACGGACTAGGGAAAAGGAGGCTATCAACCATTCAGGCATGGGGTTCCGCTTTCCGATACGGCGGCCAGATCAACGTGTGACGATAGCCGCTCCAGATCATGATCACACTGAAGAGCCATAAGGTCAGGGCTTCCGCGCCCCAGCGTCCAAGTATGATAACCGACAAAAGAGCCAAGGCACTCAGAAGTAACACCCAGCCTTCTCGCCAGCGCAGGCCGAGCGTTCCGATGGTCAAGATCGGTCCTACCACCAGCGGCGCCTGCCAAAGTGTCATCCCGGTCCAAACGGCCAGCAATGTCATCATGGCCTTACCACCACGCCCGCGCAGAAAAGGTGAAAAACGATGCCCCAAGACGGGAGCCATGGTCACGGTCACCAGCGACCAGCCTGACCACCCCCATTCCCATCGCGCAAGCACTACGGGCAGAAATCCTTTGGCAAAATCGAGCAGGATCACCGGAATTCCCAACCGCCAGCCCCCCACCTTCCAAGCATTCGTGGTGCCGGGGTTGCCATCTCCCACCGTGCGGGGATCCAATTTGGCAATCTTGCCCAGCCAAATCGAAAAAGGCAAGCTACCTAGCAGAAAAGCAAAGAGGATCCAAAACCACTTTTCAAGCATTTAGATTGCTCCTTTTCCGCAAGGCCCGAAATATGGCTTGCAGACGATCGCGGCTCTCTTCCGCCAGAGCAAGTGTGATGCCAAAACCGATCAGCATATTGGTCACCAGAAAAAAGAGCGCCTCTTCAAGCGGTAGGCCGCCGGGCAAATACAAACCCAGACTCTGCTCTGCGCCGATTGTCCAGATGCCGATCCGTATGGCCAGCGTATCGGCGATCCAGAGAAAAACCGTCGGGACGAGGATGATCGTTGCCACAGACCGACGGTAGCGCCAAAGAATATCAGCGCCAAAAGCCATCTGCAGCGCGATCGGCGGCAAGGCCCAAACCAAGATCAACGAAAGATAGGTCGCTGGAAGCACCCGTTGAAAGAGCAGCCAAGGCGTTGGCAGCCAAAGCAACCCTAAAAAGACTACCATGCTCCTCCGAATGTCGACCCTCGGTTCCCATTGCGGTGCTCTCGAAAGACGAGGCATCAGCCACAAGGCCCAAAGGCCGGTCAGAATTGTCTGTAACATGAAAAATGTATATTCTTCGATTGGCACCCAACCGAGCGTAATTCCGGTCACCAAGGATGGCTCATACCACCACACCCGCGTTGCCACCAGATAGTTATCCCAAGGAGTGGTATAGAGAACGGCAATCAAAACGTGCAAGAAGACCACTAAAGTTGGGGATAGGTTGGATAATTCTTTTGGGAAGCGCACGCCCCGACGGCGATCCCAATACAGAGCCAGGCACAAGAGCAAAATGGGGATCAGCAAGAAACGGAGTAAAAAGCCGAAGTAGGTCATGCTCTTCGATAGACCTCCATTTCCACGCCAGGGCAAGGCTCCAGCGCAGCGCTCATTTTCGGAGTCACGTCGGTTTGAACGAGAGAGAAATCAAAGGTTTGCAGCAAGCGCGCCAGCACCAAACGCACTTCCAACTGGGCAAAAGAGCCACCAATACAATTGCGCGGTCCGCCTCCGAACGGCACGTAAGTAAAGGGTTTAGGATGGAAATCGTCGGTCCAGCGTTCAGGACGAAATGCCGTTGCATCTTCCCACCAAGAAGGATGTCGCTGTACAAGGTAGTAGCTGAGCATCACCCGCGTACCGGCCTGGATCAGATATCCATCCAGCTCTACATCACGCGCTGCAAAGCGATTGCCCACATGAATCGGAGGGTAGAGACGCAGACTTTCTTTCACCACTTGATCGAGGGTTTTCAATTGCTCCACATTTTCAGGATCCGGTGGGACTGCCCCAAGCACCCCTCGTACCTCGTCTGTGACACGCTCCAGCCATTCGGGATGACGCCCCATCAGATAGAGCGACCAAGCTAACAGCGAAGTGCTGGTATCGTGACCGGCGATAAACATGGTCATCATCTGATCACGGATAAGGTCGTCATCATCCAAGGCCTGGACCAAGTGGGTCAACATATCATCCGGCGGATTGGGCTCACAGCGACGCCGCTTGATAAGCTCGTAAAAGTGATCGTCCAGCACACGCACATCTTTCGGCGGCTCGGAAGGCCCGAAGAAAATCCACAAACCGGGGTTGATATAATCAAGCGCACTCATAAGCGGTTGCCAAATCTGTGATAGTTCGGGCCACAGATCATGGCTAAAGTACACCCGCTCAAAGATCACCAAGGCCACTTTGCGCGTTTCAACGAACATATCGTACCGTTTGCCGCTTTCCCACCCTGATGTCAGCGTATCCACTTCGCGCCAAAGATCGGTGGAGCGGGGAGCAAAATGTCTGCGAGAATTGCTCAAGGTCATGATAGATCGCAAGCGATCGTGGAACTCCCCATCGGTGACCAGCACACCGCGACGCAGCAAGCGCGTCACCGGATCTCCTTCCGGGCGCCAGAGAAACGCATCACGCTTTTCAACCAGTGCCTGACGCAAACCAACTGGGCTGGCTACGATAACGGGTCGAAAGCTTCCCAAAGGGATCTGAAACACATCCCCGACTTCGCGATGTACCCGCTCCAGCACGGGGAAAATTCTGCCAAAGCCGTGTCGCAAAGCACTCAAGGCCATCAACGCGCTGCCGGGGCTGATTGAAGAAGCTAATGGTGGGCTCTGCCAGCTCATACATGTTCTCCAGTGATCAGAAAGTCCACGACCTTTGCAGAAGAGACAACACCCGGCAAGCCGGCCCCCGGATGGGTTCCTGCACCTACAAAGTAGAGGTTTTCAACATCCTCCGAGCGATTATGTGGACGGAACCAAGCCGATTGCCAGAGCGTGGGTTGAATGGAAAAGCCGGTGCCCAGATACGTATTGAGGTTTCCGGCAAAGTGGCGCGGATCGATCATGTGCAAAGTCACGATATGTTTGCGCAGATCGGGCAAATAGTGTTCTTCGAGGAAAGAAAGGATCGCCTCGCGGTACTTTTCGGCCTGCTCTTCCCAGGCAATCGGCGCACCAAGATGAGGCACCGGAGAAAGAACATAAAAGGCCTCATGACCAGGTGGTGCAAGCGAGGGGTCTGTGATCGTGGGCATGTGTAGATAAAGTGAAAAATCCGGAGGCAGGTTGCGAGCGGCAAAGATCTCTGAAATCAGTTCTTTATAGCGCTCTCCGAGAATAATGTTGTGATGGGCAAGCGGAGTCTCACGATACTGTCGATCCGTTCCAAAGTAAATGACCACCAAAGACATACTGTATTGGGTCAGATGCTGATAGCGCAAATCCGAATTGCGAAAACTGCGATGCTCCGGTCGGATCATCTTCATGTAAGTGAACGGCACATCGGCATTCGAAACCACGTAATCTGCCGGCACTTCGCGCCCATCCTTCAAGCGCACGGCCACTGCGTGGCGCTCGCGCACTACAATTTCATCGACTTCTGCGTTATAGTGAATGTGCCCACCTAATTCCTCCAGCAAACGCACCAGCGCATTCACCAACGCTCCTGTGCCACCACGGGCATACCAAACACCCCATTCCCGTTCCAGATAGTGGATCATGGCGTAGATGGACGAAGCAACAAACGGATTGCCTCCAATCAGCAATGGGTGAAAGGTGAAACACCGACGTAGGAATTCGTCCTGAATAAATTGGGATACATAGCCATATACGGAGCGATACGACTGCAAGCGGATCAAATCCGGCGCCACGCGCAACATATCAGTGAAATAGAGAAACGGCTTATCGGCCAGCTCGACAAATCCTTTTTGGAAAATTGCTTTCGTCGTGCCGAGAAAGCGACGATAGCCTTCTTTATCGGCCGGGTTCCAGCGCTCGATCTGCTTTTCTACATATTCCAGGTCGGCGTTATATTCAAAATAGCGTTCTTTGTGGTCGAAAATGCGATAGAACGGCTCGATCGGGATGAACTCCACATAATCTTCCCGCTTACGACCAGAGAGGGCAAAGAGCTCATCGAAGAGAAAGGGCGCAGTAATCACGGTCGGACCGCCATCAAAGACAAATCCATCCCGCCGAATGGCATAGGCGCGGCCGCCTGGAGCATCCAGTTTTTCAAAAAGGTCCACCTGATAGCCGCGCGAGGCCAAGCGCACGGCGATGGCCAATCCACCAAAGCCACTTCCAATTACAACAACTCGATTCTGCATTTTCTGTACCTCACACATTATTTTCCGCGGCGAGGAAGTTGGCGACGATATGTATTGGAATAAGCTCGCCACCATATGCCGGGTAGACGTCGCAGCTTATCGCGCACGTGCGCACGACGGCTGAAAACATCGTAATCATGAAATTCAATATCATCCAGAATAGCACGATATAACTCTGCTGCTGCAGCAACGGCAAAACGACCATCGATATGCAAATAACCAATACCCGGTAGGGCTTCCTGATAGAGTCGCTTGGCGCGAGCAATCTGAAAACGCATAAACGCCCGCCAACGCTCGTCTACATCTCCCTTTTCTATGTCCGCTTCTGTTAATCCAAATTCCTCCAGTTCTCTCAAAGGGAGATACAATCGACCACGCTGCCAGTCCTCCCCTACATCACGCAAAATATTGGTAAGCTGCAGGGCAACACCTAGCTTGATGGCATATCCCACTGCCTCCAGGCTGCTATATTCGATAATATGCATAGACATCAGCCCAACCGTAGAAGCCACCCCATAACAGTAGTGAGCCAAATCATCAAAGGATTCGTAGCGATTTTTTGTCAAATCCTGGGACATTCCTTCCAAAAGATGTTCTACGTACTGCTCTGGAATCCTATAACGTCGACGCACATCATCCCAAGCCAGCAAGATCGGGTCATGAGCAAACTGCCGCGGGTCCTTTAGATTCCGCACCCAAACCTCCAGATCGACTTGCGGATTCTGGCTGCCATCTACTACGTCATCCGTGCGCCGGCAAAAGGCATAGAGCACCCGAATGGCCCGACGCTTCTCCGGCGGCATCAGGGAAGTCGCCATGTAAAACGTGTGGCTGTGTAGGCGCGTGATCTTCTCGCACTCTCGATAGGCCTCCCTGAGGGCGTGGACCGGCAAAACGTCCACCGAGTGAAATGCGCTCATAGCTTTGGATAAAAGACGGCTTTCCCATTGGGAGTAAAAGGCCTTTTCTATTTTGTCATTTCCTTTGTTCATGAAGTCTTCCCAGAAGCACTATGAGAGTTTTTGAGTTTCTTCTTGCCACCGCGCTCGCTTGCGACGGTATTCAACAATCGGCAAATCACCTTGAATCAACACTTCGCCATTTTTCAGGCTGCTGGCTTTCGGTCGTTGGGTAATAACTACACGGCGATCTTCATGGGCAATATAGACATTCAAAGGCATGGCCCACTGAGCCACAAGCTTGCCCAAGAATGGGATAGGCAGGAACTTCTGATAAAAGCGTAGGTATAGGAGGGTATGTTCTTCATCCACCGGCACAAAGGCAATCACCACGCGGACCATTGGGCTAATATAGTTTTGCCAAAGGTTAGGCATAATAAATTCCAGGTGCACACTGCGGGCATCTTTAATGCTTAATTCCGATGGTTTACGCGGGGGAACGCCATCATCCACACGGTTGTAAACATAGGTATAGAGCATCTTTTCGCCATGCCATTCCACCACAGGACCATCTACTACCGTGCGATTTCCCCGTCCAATCGTATTACGATGCACAAAAGGCAAATGCACTACGTCGAGCTGATTTTCAATGGCACGCGAATAATGCGTATCCCAAGAATCAATCGCTGTACCGTAGAAAAAACTATCATCCAGGTTATCAAAGAAAAGTGGCGGCTCGATAGGTGACTGATCGCCCCAAAAGATCCAAATAAAACCATAAGCTTCATAGGTAGGATATGTCTTGAGACACATTGCCTTCGGAATCACACCGCCGCGACCATTGGCGGGAATATAAACACATGTTCCATCTGCCTCATATTCAAAGCCATGAAAAGGACACTGAATTCGCCCCTCGATAACGGAACCCGCACTCAGCGCGGCCCCTCGATGTGGACAACGATCGACGGCACAATGCACGCCACCGCTTTTATCGCGCCAGAAAACCATCTCTTCCCCCATTCTGCGCACACCAAGCGGTTTTTTACCAACCTCTCGAGAATCGAGAACAACATACCATTGATCGCGAATCATAGAAGCTCCTACAATGTTTGAATCAAAGCCTTCAATGTTGCCAGCACTTCGGCGTTTTCGGGAATATCACTCATACTATGACCATAGTGAACAAAGCGCACCATACCGCTGGCATCAACGATCACCATTGCCGGCATGCGTCCAAGCCTGAAAAGATTGACCTCTTGCCCATACAACTTGAGCACACTGTGGGTAGGATCGGGTAGACCTATAAAAGGCAGGTCATTTTCTTCCCAGTATTTCTTGAACGAAGCAGCATCTTCCGGGCCTATGACCAAAATTTCTGCGTTCAAAGCACGAAACTTATCGTAGTCCTGACGCAACTGCGCCATGTGCCGACGGCAAAACGGTCATATGAAACCGCGGTTGAAGACCAAGAGAACCAGCCGACCGCGCAGCGCCGAAAGCCGGATAGGACGACCACGAAAATCGGCCAGTTCAAAATCAGGAGCAGGGGTATTGAGTGTCACCTTGGGCATTTTTCCAAATCCATCAAAGCAGTGCAACATCTCGACTCGAGTGGTGTCAGTTTTAACCTTTTTCATCGGCAAGTGAGAGCGGCGGCTCAAAAGCCGGCCGAATGGAAAATTCCTTCTCCTCCGGACGAGCTTTGGGATTTACTTGCATCCAGAACAACTTCAGCAGCCTCCTGAACAAATTCAACCCGCTCATCATGCGAAACTCGATAAACTGCTTGGAATTTTGTTCCAGCAACTGTACCAATGCCTCAGTCGGCACCTGCGGAGGAACGGCCAACGCTTCAAGCACCATCGGAAAGAAGCGCATGGTACGAGCAATTATTTCACCCACCACTTCTTCGACTTTGGTCAACATATCGGTGGTCATCATGCCGGGGTTGAAACCGATGATACGAACCGGCAAATCTTTATACTCAGCAGCCATGGTGCGGGTAAAAGACGTGATCCAAGCCTTGCTTGCACCGTAAAGCCCTGAAGGCGTAGCCGAACGTAGATCACTACCACGACCATACAAGTTAACGATCGTGCCCCCCTGCTGTCTTCTCATCACCATGAGGGCTGTCTGCGTACCGTGTAAGGTTCCTAGACAATTAACACGGAAGATACGCTCTGCTTCTTCGGGGGGAAGATCGAGCACACCGGCCGGCGGCGAGGTAATACCGGCATTATTGACCCAGACATCTATGCGCCCGAATTCCCTGAGAGCATGTTGGGCCAAGACATAGACCTGTTCGGCTATGCTGACATCACACGCCAGACCACTCACCGGACCTAACGCGGATAATTCGGCCACTACGCGATCGACCGTTGCCGGCTCCCGGCCGGAGATAACGACTCGAGCACCACGGCTCAACAAGGCATAGGCCAATGCATAACCAAAACCGCGCGTCGAACCGGTAATAACAACAACGGCATTTTTCAAATTCATCTTCATCTCCCTTGAGATTCAATCTGTCGCAAAAATTCCAATGTAGCCGTCAAAACCTGTGTCTGTTGTTCCTGGCGAGAAATGCAAGCCTGTCCATCTCCCGGTTGCGAACCATACCAGCCCATCTGCGCATGGTTGGCGCAAGGCAAGAACAACCATTGTGTGTCCTCCGGCAGGAGGGATTTACGCTCTTCGATAGCCGCCCGCCCGAAATCTTCGGAGCCATAAATGGAGAGCACCGGCAACCCGGAAGTGGTCAGTGGATTGGAATTCGGTGGATAGGAAGCCCAAAGGATCACTCCATCCAGCTGATGGGAATGCAGGGATGCAAAACGGGCCGCCATCGCCCCTCCCAAAGAATGTCCTCCGATCACCCAGTGCCGAATTTGTGGATAGGCGGCCATCACATCGGCTGCACGTTCGGCGCCAAAAATCGCCAGGTTAAGCGGCATGTGCGGAATAACTACCAGGTACCCAGCCTTAGCAATTTGCCTTGCCGGCGGAGCATAGCTGCGCGCATCCACTCGACCACCCGGATAGAAGATGAACCCGGTTTGCGCCACTTTGTCCTGCGGTTCAAAAACCAACCAGCGATCTACCTTCACGCGCACACCATCCCCGCTCTGCAATGCTTGCAGCGCTTCAGGCATCGGTGCAAGTGGAGTTTCGGCCCAAATGACGAAACCCAAAAGGCCCAAAATTCCAACCGCCAGCAGCAGATAAAGTGCGTACTTTAGAACGCGCTTCATTGCTTCTCTGCAGGAATCGAAATGCGCAAAGCGGTATAACGGACCTTTTGCAATCTCCCCATCAACTGAAAACCGCGATAGGCCAAGCCATATTTGCGTCCCATCAGTTCTTGCACATATTTCAGGACTTGGGGAGAAGCATCCGCTTCGGCATATGCATCTATCCACTCGGCAAGCAGATCGCCGCGGGCGTTACAAGGGGCAATACGCACCTTTCCGTTTCTACGAATACGCTTGGCCTTGCCGGAATCGAATTGTGTCCAAACGTAGAGCGTATTTCCCTCTCGCACGAACCAGACCGGGGTCCTGACCCCCGTTCCGTCTTTGCGAAAGGTTTCGATGTTCAAGTACTGATGACCATCAAATAGATCCAACAAAGGATGAGGCATTTTCTACTCCCTCACTTTCACTGCAAGCGCACGGCGAATTAGTCGATTAACTTGATAACCGAGCATGAAAAGCCCGTAGAATAAGAAAACCAGCAAGTATTCGATCAGCGGAATCCGAATGACTTCGTTCAAACGTGCCAGTTCACTGCTCCAGCCGTAATATAGAGCCATACCGAGCACGAAGGTAGCCGCAATCAACCAACGGAGAAGGCGGCTCAAACCAAGACCATGCATTTGCACAAGCACGATCATCGCCAGAAAACCGAAAAAGAACATCGGCCAAAGCCCGTTACCCTGCCGAATGGCTACCAACGTACCGTGAACCAACACCAATGCTTCGAGGGAAAACTTCCACCATTTATTCAAATGAGCACGATTGAAAAGCAAAACCGACTGCGAAAGTAAGGCAAACATGTAGAAGAACCCGGCTAGATGCCCAAACGTGTTCTCCATCGGATGGTACCAGAAGGTATAAATGAGCGCCCAGGAGAAGAGATAGCCATGATAGCGGCGCACTACATCCAAAAAGGCCTGGTGAAACTTCACTTTCCTACCCCAAATTAGGCCACGTCGTGGTGCTTCCAGGATCAGGATGAAGACTAACATCAGAATAACCGAACCCTGGGAGGTGACTTCTGGAACGGAAATCGCCAAGCCGTCATACCAAAGCTGTGTTTGCACCCAATGCAAGCCAAAGCCGGCCAAGTTAACGCCTGCCATTGCCCAATTGAACCACCGAAAGCTACTCTGATACTTGGGTTTTTCGCGCTGGGCTACCCAAATGACGCCCCACGCTGCAATCTGATGCAGCGCATAGCCCACCCAGGAGGTGAGATAAGCCATCACCGAAGGGTTTCGCGTCTGCCAGGGATAAAAGAAGGCATAATATTTCTGGTTAATTACATCAAATTGGGCCTGCAAGCCAGCCGCAGTAAACCAGATCACTGCAGTCAAAGCAGTCACAGCCGCCCAAAGTGCTATGTACAATCGAAACTGGGAACGAATTTCAGAATTCATATCAGGTTATCCTCCCGAATGATCGAAAAATTCAAGGATAGGTATTGCCAGGTCGCCCAAATGCTCAAAGATGACCTTGCGCCAGGCTTGCCAATAGTGCTCAAGCCAGGATGGATCGAGGGAACGAAACTCCAAGAGATGAGCAATCCATTGCATTTCTTCGTGTAAGGGCGTTAAATCACCTAGCTGCAAAGCTGCCCACCATTGTTCCAAGGTAAAATTTAACGCCTGCTCCAGAAATTTCTCTGGGATGTGAGATAACAACAATCGCATCTGGGTCACAATTGCGCTCGCCGATAGAGCCAACGCCTCGGCTGCCTGCCGATAACGTAAAGGTGTTTCTTGAACCTCTAATTGGGAAACATCCACCCGGCTTAAGGCCTCAACCGAATCTAAAGCCTCCTCAAAGGTCTCTCCCAAAAAGAAACCGGCAACGCGTTTGCGAATGGAAGGGTAACGATTAAAAACCCATCCGGCATATCCCAGAGGAATTCCTTCCGCCTGCAAAAGACGCGCTGTAGCCTGTAAGGCAGGAACACTGGTCAAAAGTTGGGCCGAATACAGCACAGCCATCGGGCGTGTAATACTCAGCGTGTGCTTTAGGCGATCTTCTGGCACATTCGGACCGAGCAAGCGCGTATCCCAACCGCGTAGGCGCAATAATGTCCCCAATAACAATGCCGAAAGTCCATGTAACTCACCGCTTGGGGTACCTACCAGCACCACTTCCTTACGAGAAGAAGGGGTCATAACCATGAGATGATGCAGACGGCGCATGGCCAGTTCAGAAGCAAAATGCTCTTGTTGCACGGTTGCTTCAGCCCGATACCACATTTCGCCAATCTTATGCACACCTTGCCGCAACACTTGCAAACAAACTTTCTCGGCCGGAAAGGACTCCAGCGCGGCATCTAGCAAAGCTTCCGCTCGAGGTTCGTCGAAATCCAAGCAAGCCAAAATCCACTCGCTACACACTTTTTCCAGCTCGGGGACGCCCTTAGGGAGATCGGCTGTCAGCGGATCGATCCCTTGCGCTTCCATCTCCCTCCATAAGCGTATTGCCTTCGAGATACGCATCCCCTCTTCCAAGCGGGCCTTCATCCACTGCAGAGCACGGATATCGCGGCGTGAATAAAGGCGATGTCTCCCCTCTGTTCGTCGCGGCATGGGAAAACCATAGCGCTTTTCCCAAACGCGAATCGTATCGGCCTGCAGGCCGGTTTCTTCGAGAACATAGCCTAAGCGATAAAGTGGGGTTTTCTGCAAATCCGTCACGTCATCATTGTTACACATCTGGGCTGCTTTGTCAAGGTTTTTAGATAGAAATATAGACAAAAAGAGGGGCGAAAACGTGGCTGGATCTTCAGCAACCCGATCTAGCTGCGCTAAAGCATCTGCTTCCCTAAGGCTTTTGCGCATTCCGCAGCTCCGTTGCTCCGGGTCCTAGCCGGCAGCGAGCAAGCGATGCACAATAGCAGCAGATTTGCTCAAGATGGTAAACCGATCATTCTCCGAAAATCGGAAGATAACGCATTAGCATCTTTTGACCGTAAGATGCAACCGGTTCCAGACGACCAGTGAATTGCCCTTTATACGGGATATTTTCCAAAATCGCCGGATTGGCAAACACATAGTCCAGCCCCATCTTTTCAAGATATTCTCCGGCTCGCCCATTCTTAAGGGCTTCAAAATACGCTGCACTATTGATCAGCCCGTCCATATTGACGATCGTTCGACCGCGGATGAAATAGCCCACATTCCCGCCACCGGTCATACCGATCAGCGCTCCATTTTCAGTGTTTGCTTCCAAAAAGGCGGCCACATCCATGTAAGGGGGACTCGCAGCCACTCCGGTGTGTGGCATAGTTACGATCACTCGATGGAGAAAGCGCCATCCCATCAGCCCACAAATCAGCAATGCCAAGATGGATAAAGCCCACTTTCCCCCCATGCTTTCCCAAACTCGGTGCAAAACAATCTCCGCCACAAGCGCAAAAAGCAGCACAAGCGTGAGCATTTGGGGAGCCCAATACCATTCTTTGACCGAAGCATAGCCGGTCACATTGTAAGATAAAACGTGCAGGAAACCACCGGCAATTAGCGGTGGCAAGCTCAGGCGAACGAGTCCCTGCGCAGCCCGGCGACGACTTGAAAAGAAGGCGATCAGAATGCCGAAAAGCAATGCGCCGATCCATGCCAAATACGCTTCCTCGGTCCCTATGCGCAGGCGGCGTGCTAGGACCTCGCTCCATGTGCCCAAAAAGGATGTCAGCGGCGCCCAAGCATTGAAATCTCCCCAAGCATCGAAGCCGAGGAACGCAGAAAGGGATCGCGCCGGCCCACCATAGACGCGCCCCGGCAAGCTTCCCCACCAACGCTTGATCTGGCCGCTAACGGGCATAAAAGTGTCAAAGGCAAGTTTGTTCCACAACATGTAGAGTATCAAAGGGATAGCCAGGGTGGCGAAAAAAGCCATTCCCTCCCGTAGCCACTCGCGCCAGCGCATAAGCAGGGCTTGCGACGGTTTCTGCGACGAGGGCAAAGAGTGGGCATGCCCCCAAAGCCAAAGTAGAACGCGCCACGCCCCAACAAAGAGCAGCACAAAGCCTGCGTTTAGAAGAAGGGCGCTACGCGAAAATCCTGTAAACATACCCCAT
>JBBIGZ010000052.1:0-20641 GCA_037447295.1 Chloroflexota bacterium
CATTCAAGAGCATCGCCAGGCTCAGAAAAAGCAGGATCAGACGAGGCATCGTTCCTCCTATGGGGCTCTACAGGTTATCAGAATACTCAAGGCACCGCGCCTTAGAACGCTATGCTGAACAAGGCCAATCCTCGAATCGGCAGATTTCTTCCACCGTCCACCGTCCACGGTCCACGGTCTACCGTCTCCTATCCACCGTCCACGATCCACGGTTTACCGTCCACCGTCTTATTCCTTGACAATTACGAAGTATATGCTAAAATTCAATTTAGTCATGCCTAAATATTCACCTTCTAGCGCCTCAATCCAAGATTACCTCAAGCATATCTACCATCTGGCTGCCCACGGCGAAGCGGTGACGACGACGGCCCTGGCGCAGCGGCTGGGCGTGAAACCGGCCTCGGTGACCGGAATGCTCCGTCGCCTGGCACAGACTCAACCACCGCTGATTGTATACCATAAACACCGCGGCGTTACCCTCACTCCAGAAGGTCAGCGGGCGGCATTAGAAGTGATCCGTCACCACCGGCTGATCGAAACCTGGCTGGTGCAGAGCCTGGGGTATTCCTGGGATGAAGTCCACGAGGAAGCCTGCCGGCTGGAGCATGTCATCTCCGAACAGCTGGAGATGCGCCTGGCAAGCTTGCTCGGTCACCCGGCTTACGATCCGCACGGAGAACCGATCCCGGATCAGGACCTGAACCTGCCGCCGGATACCACCTTACCTCTGGCCTCTTTGCGCCCGCCGCAGCGCGGCAAGGTCTGCCGTGTCCAATCCGATCAGGTAGAGTTATTGCATTACCTGGAAGGAAAGGGGTTGTATCCCGGCGTCATCTTCCGCGTAGTGGATTATTCCCCCTTCGATGGCAATTTGAGCCTCGTGCTGGAGGCCTCCGAAGGTGCACCGTTCGTGATCGGTTTGGCGGTGAGCATGAAAGTATTTGTGGAGGTGCTCTCGTGATCTGGATCATCACGGCGATATTGCTGTTTGTGATCACCCTTTTCCCGCGCTATGGCATATGGGCACAACTCCGCCATCGCGCCGAGGCGAGACGGCGCGAACTGGTCGAAGACGCGCTCAAGCACCTGCTGGATCGGGAACAGGAGGGGCGGCACGCCTCGCTCGAATCCCTGGCCGGGTACCTCGATCTGTCGCTTGCGCGCACCCTGCGACTGGTGGAAGAAATGCAAACGCAGGGGCTGATCGAATGGCAGGGACGCCGCCTTCACTTGACCCCAAACGGAGAACGCTGGGCGATCCATGTGGTGCGCGCTCATCGCCTATGGGAACGTTACCTGGCTGATGAAGCGCGCATGCCGTTGGAAAAAGTCCATGCCGAAGCGCACCGCCGCGAGCACGGCATCAGCGAACAGGATCTGAATGCCCTGGAAGCGGCCCTCGGCCACCCGTCCTACGATCCGCACGGCGATCCGATCCCGAATCGTAACGGAGCGGTGATCGAACATCGGGTTCAGGGGATAGAGCTGACCCGTTGGGAAATCGATCGTCCGGCACGCATCGTGCACCTGGAAGACGAACCAGAATTGGCCTTTGCCCAAATCCTTGCTGCCGGCCTGCGGCTGGGTCAGGTAATCCGCATCCTGGAACGCACCCCTCAACGTCTGGTGCTTTCGGATGGTGAGAACGAATATCGTCTGGCACCGGCTGTAGCGGCCAACATCTACGTCGTAGAGGCCGGCCCTGCCGAAGAACAACAATCCCTGCTAACGCTCGATCGGCTTCCACAAGGCCGGGAAGCGGAAGTAGTGCAAATTGACGAAACGATGCAAGGGTTTACCCGCCGCCGCTTTTTGGACCTCGGGCTGACACCCGGAGCACGTATTGTGCCTGAATTGAGCAATTTCTTCGGCGATCCGCGCGCCTACCGCGTGCGGGGCACCTTGATCGCCTTACGCCGCGATCAGGCCGAAAAGATCTGGGTTCGCATGAACGATTGAGAGGGAACTATGAAACTGACGAACGAGCATTGTGCAACTTGTCCGGCTTATAGTGAACTGGAGCAAATGGGATTGCGCCTGGAACGCTTCGATCGCGTGGTAGCCCTGGCCGGTAATCCGAACACCGGCAAATCCACGCTTTTCAACCTACTTACCGGACTCAAACAGCATACCGGCAACTGGCCCGGCAAAACGGTGACGCGCGCCGAAGGCGGCTATCAGTTCAACGGCGTGCGCTATAAGCTGGTAGACCTACCCGGCACCTATTCCCTCCTCTCGGCTTCGCAGGATGAGGAAGTGGCGCGCGATTTTATCCTCTTCGGTCAACCGGATTGTGTGATCGTGGTCACCGATGCCACTGCGCTGGAGCGCAACTTGAACCTGGTCCTCCAGGTCATGGAGATCACCGATAAGGTAGTGATCGCCGTCAACATGATGGATGAAGCGCGTCGCAAGGGATTGGAAGTAGACACGCGCACCCTAGCACGGGAGCTGGGAGTGCCCTGTGTTCCGATCTCAGCGCGTCGCGGTGAGGGAATTCACGCGCTGCTTTCAACGGTCGCCGATGTGATCGAAGGGCGCATTCAGACGCAACCGCGCCGTGTGCAGGGCACACCGGAATTCCAGCAAGCCGTCAATGAATTGGTCCCTCTCATTGAGCAACTGGCGCCCGGCGTTCCGAATGCTCGCTGGCTGGCGATCCGCCTGCTCGATGGCGATGCCCGCGTGCAGGAAGCGCTATTGAACGGCGATCTGCTTCGCCGTGTGGCGCGTCAGCACCAAGCCGATGTGACGTTTAGCCGAAAAATGGCGGTGGAGGGAAGACAATGAGCGAAATGAACGTTCACCCACAGGAAGTACTCCGCCGTGCCGAGCAATTGCGCCGCTCGCTCTCCGGCAATTTTCGCGATGAGATGGTGAAATCGCTATATGCCGAAGCGGAGCAGGTGGCGCGCAAAGCCGTGCGCACAGCCGGCCAACGCAAATATGATTTCGACCGAGCACTGGATCGCCTGGTCACTTCACCTTGGACCGGGCTGCCAATTATGTTTCTATTGCTGGCGCTGATCATCTGGGTCACCGTCATCGGCGCCAACATCCCCTCCGAGTTATTGGCGCAACTGCTCTTCGGCATAGAAGCATTCGCCGCCGATCTTTTTACCAAATGGGGTGTGCCCTGGTGGCTAACCGGTTTTCTGTGGCATGGCGTTTGGCGCGGGTTAGCTTGGGTTGTCTCGGTGATGTTGCCGCCAATGGCGATCTTCTTCCCCCTTTTCACCTTTCTGGAAGACCTGGGCTACCTACCGCGTGTGGCCTTCAATTTGGATTGGCTCTTCAAGCGTACCGGCGCACATGGCAAACAAGCATTGACCATGGCCATGGGGTTCGGCTGCAACGCCGCTGGCGTGGTGGCCACGCGAGTGATCGATTCCCCGCGCGAGCGCCTGGTGGCCATTCTGACGAACAATTTCGTCCCCTGCAATGGCCGCTTCCCTACGCTGATTCTGCTGGCGACCGTATTTGTCGCTGCATCGTTTCCACCGGCCTTTGCCTCCTTCATCGCGGCCGGAACGGTGGTGCTGGTGGTGTTGATCGGTGTGGCGTTCACTTTCCTCATGTCCTGGCTCCTGACGCGTACCCTGTTACGCGGCGAGGCTTCGGCTTTCACACTGGAATTGCCACCCTATCGCCCACCCAATCTGCTACGCATCCTTTACACTTCGCTCATCGATCGCACAATTTTTGTGCTCTGGCGCGCCGTTCAAACGGCGGCACCAGCCGGAGCGGCGATCTGGTTGCTGGCAAATATCTATCTTGGGGACACAAGCCTGGCACAACACATCGCCAACTTCCTCCACCCTTTTGGTCACCTGCTCGGCCTGGATGGTGCCATCCTACTGGCCTACATCATCGCTATCCCGGCCAATGAAATTGTCGTACCGACACTGCTCATGATTTATATGGGCACCGGCATGATGACCGAACTGCCCTCCCTGAGCGTGCTCAAAGATTTGCTGGTCCATCAGCATGGCTGGACGCTGCTCACCGCGAGCAACCTGATGCTTTTCAGCCTACTTCACAATCCGTGTGCCACGACCCTCCTGACAATCTACAAGGAGACCGGTAGCAAAAAATGGGCCGCCTGGAGCGTGGTGATCACGCTGGGAACGGCTTTTCTGGTCACTTTTTTGGTTGCGACCATTTCACGTGCGATCTTTGGGGCCGTCTAAGCATTCATCTACACCCCGAGTGCCTCATATACTTCCCCCTGCTCTCCAGGCCAAAGCCCTGGGCTACCTTCCACGGTCCACCGTCTACGGTCCACCGTCCACAGTCCACCGTCCACGGTCCACAGCTCACAGCCCACGGTCCACCGTCCACCGTCCACGGTCTATTTAAAAACCACCCCCGCCAGAGCCAGCCCCAGGCTCCTGCGGGGTTGTGAAAGGAGAATGCAACCTGTATTATACTTAATAAGGTAAAATTTCGATGAAAAAATTCTAATTATTCGATTAGAGTTTTATTCCTCCTGCACCAGGACTTCCAACAAACGATCGTGACCAGCGAGATCGGGATAGAGGTGAATTTGAGCAGAAGAAAACGTATCGTAGACAATGGAAAGCGCCACCATTCCCTGAGAGGCCTCGATCTCTAGCAAAACCACGCCTTCCGGAGCAATCCATTTCGGCACCTGTTGAAGTAGTCGGCGAATCAGAGCTAGCCCATCTTCACCGCCGTTAAGCGCCAACCGCGGTTCATAGCGAGCCACTTCCAGCTGCGGCAAGAGAGAAGTGGGAATATAGGGCAGATTGGCGCAAATCAGATCGAAACGGGGGTAATAGTAAGTCCTAGAAGGTGGAGGGGGGAGTAAATCACACTGGAGCCAGCGAATACGCTCGTCCACACCGTGTTTGAGAGCATTACGTCGCGCCACGCGTAGAGCCGGCAGAGAAATATCTGTTGCCAAAACCTGCAGATCGGCGATCTCGGCGGCCAGCGAAACGGCGATACACCCGGACCCGGTACCCACATCTGCCGCCCGACGCCGTCGAGGGTTGGCACGCAACCACTTCAAAGCCCGTTCGACCAAAAGCTCGGTTTCCGGGCGGGGGATCAACACCTGTGGGGTGACCTCAAAACGTCGCCCATAGAACTCCCGATACCCCAAGAGATAGGCCAGTGGCTCACCGGCTTCCAAGCGCTTTAACCAAGCGCCGATCGTTTCTTCTAGTTCTTCCGGGATTTCTGCTTCCGGGTGAGCTACCACCCAGGTGCGCGTTTTATCCATGAGATGCGCCAATAGCACCTGAGCATCCAGCACCGCCGTCTCGCTAACGGCGCTCAGCCGCTTGACCATCTCATTCAACCAGGTTTTAACCGTGGTCAATGGCTATTCATCCTCATCTGCCGGAGTATTGGTTACTCCGCTTCCCAGGCGCTCAGCCTGTTCGCGCGTAGCCAGTTCTTCGATGAAGGCATCGATTTCTCCATCCAATACGGCCGGCAAGTTGTAGATCGAGAGCCCAATACGATGATCGGTGACTCGGTTCTGCGGGAAGTTATAGGTGCGGATCTTCTCGGAGCGCTCGCCGCTGCCCACTTGAGCACGCCGCGCCTCGTCCACCTCTGCACGGCGCTTTTGCTCTTCGATTTCATAAAGCCGCGCCCGTAAGATCGAGAGGGCACGCATCTTGTTCTGGATCTGCGAACGCTCATCTTCGCAGGTCACCACAATGCCGGTTGGTTTGTGGATCAAGCGCACGGCAGTGGCATTCTTCTGAACATTTTGCCCTCCGGCACTGGAGGCCCGATAGACTTCGAACTCAATATCCGATTCGGGGATATGGATATCCACATCTTCCATCTCGGCCAGCACGGCGACCGTAGCAGTGGAGGTGTGAATGCGGCCGGAAGATTCGGTCACCGGCACCCGCTGCACCCGGTGCACACCGGATTCATATTTCAAGCGCGAATAGGCGCCCTTGCCTTTGATCAGGAAGATCACTTCCTTATACCCCCCAATGCCGATGCGGTTTTCAGAAAGGAGCTCCACCTTCCACCCCTGGCGCTCGGCATAACGGGTGTACATACGGAAGAGATCGGCTGCGAAAAGAGCGGCTTCTTCCCCGCCGGTTCCGGCGCGAATTTCCATGATTACGTTCTTTTCATCGCGCGCATCTTTGGGAAGCAACATCCGCTTCAGTTCTTCTTCCATTTCTTCGATTTGCGGCTCCAGCTCATCAATTTCGGCCTTGGCCAGCTGGCGCAGCTCTTCATCTTCAGCCTCTAATAGGGCACGCGCCTCGTCCAAGCGCTCGCGCAGGCGCCGATATTGACGCGCTTTTTCGACCACCAGTTCCAATTCGCTGCGCTCCTTGCTCAGCTGGGCAGCGCGTTGATAATCCCCGCCGACCTCCAACAACTGCTGATTCAATTCTTCGTAGCGTTGCTCGATGAGTTCCAGTTTCTCCAACATAGATTCGGCACTTCCTCGCTATATGCTAACGATCAGCGAAAGGATCCAGGAAAGGATCACCAAAATGGCAATGATGCTGAACACGATCTGCAGGAGACGACGGCGTCGCTGTTCCCGGTCTATTTTCTTACCCATTGTTTTCAACCTCCATTTCCACTATCCAATTTGGCGCAAAACGCGCTCCAGTTCTTCGATGAGCACCGGCTTTTTGAGATAGGCATTAGCCCCCAGAGAGAGGGCGCGATCGATCATCGGATCGGCAGTTTCGCTGGAGAGCATAATCACCGGCAAAGAGCGCCATTGGGAGCGTGAGCGGATGAACTCCAGTAGGTCCAAGCCGCCGACTTCTGGCATGTTAATATCCAGGAAGATCACCTGTGGTAAGTTTTTTTCCCGCAGCAGCGCTCTCCCTGCCTGGGGTGCGCTTAGAAAGTGCCGGGTCTCATAGCCGAGCAATTTTAGCATTAAACCGACTGCTCGTCCCATTTCTTCATCGTCATCTACGATCCATGCAAGCCTCATATCACCTCACTTACAATTCTACTTCTCGATCACCAAACGCGTACCCACGCGCTCCACATTGTAGATCCATTCGCGCTCCAAAGGCACCTGGGGAGAAGTCCAGCGATAGAGCCAGCGTGCGGCCATCGGGCTCAGGTTAATACATCCGTGGCTGCGCGGCCGGCCGAAATCATTGTGCCAATAGGTGCCGTGAAGAGAAACACCGTTTTCGGTGAAATACATAACCCAGGGCACCCCTGGCAAATCGTAGCCGGTCGCCCGATTTCCACCGCGCATGTGATGAGAAGGACGCTTATAGTAAGTGGCAAAGATGCCGCGTGGCGTTTCCCAATTTCCCCAGGCATTGCTCAGTCCACTGGCGATGCGTGCAGCAAAAACTGCCTGCTTCCCTTCCCAAGCGGTCAAAAGCTGCTGCCCCAGTGAAACCTGAATCCACTTCTCGCCGGGCTGTACCTGCGGGGAAAGAGGGGATACATCCTCCTCTTCCAAAATGTGCAAATGCTCGGCCACAACATAGTAGGGTGTCTTTTCGGTATCGTCCCAAATGCGATACCAAACTCTCCCATCCTGATCACGCACCGCTTCGCGCACCCAGTGAACGGTAGCGTAATATAGACGATAGCGGATCGGCCCCTCGGTCAAAGGTTGAGAACGGGCATCGGTATAAGGCACAGTGACCTCCGCCGGCAGCCCGTTGCGGGGCAGGTCCAGGCGGGGCGTGTTCAGGCGCATCCAGATCGGCTGGATCGCTCCTGAATAGACATATCCCCCTTGCTCCAGCTTATACCAGACACGGTTATAGGCCGCTTCATCCTCTTCGCTGATCGTTGCACCGCTCAAGGAGAGCACCTGATCTCGCCAAAATAATTGGAGCGCCGGCGCGTGGGGATGGGGAAACTCACGCGCCCAAAGGTAAGTTTCGGTCACACGGCCGAGGAGGGGCGCTTCTTCCTGTGGCAACCACCTCTCCAGCGTCCTCCACGGTAACAACCAGGCCCCCACCGTCAAACCAAAGAGCCGCAGAAAATCGCGCCGCGAAATGTACTCGCCCTTACTCATGCACCCGTACCACCGTCCCGACCGAGGCCCAATTATAGAGCCAGGCAGCATCCGGTATGCTCAAGTTTACACATCCGTGGCTCATCGGTACGCCGAAATTGTTATGCCAATACGTACCATGCAATCCGTAGCCCTTGTAAAAATACATCACATAAGGCACATCCGGTAAATAGTAATCCGGACCGCTCATATCCGTATAACGCAGTTTGACGTATATCTTAAACGTGCCGGTAACCGTCGGATATTGCCAAGTGCCCGTGGAAACGACAAAGGTTTTGACAACCGTATCCCCCTCATAGGCATAGAGGCGTTGTTCGGAAAGATCCACATCAATCCAGCGCTCCCCGTTCCCGATGCCCGTCGTCAAAGACATAGCAAAGGTCGGCGTGGGGGTATCAGGCAGGATCGAAAGCCAGATCAACCCCGGCGTGGGAGTGACCGGCACAAAAGGCGTAGGAGAAGGCTCAGGGGATAGGGAAATAGCCGTGGGAGATTCGGTCGGCGTGGGGATAAAGAGGGTGGGGGTAGCAGGAATCGGCGGAGCGAACTGCAAGGAAAAAACAGGCGAAAACGGACGCGGCTGAAACGGGGTCGAGGTTGGAGTGGGAAGCGCAAGGGAACTTTGTGCCATGGTCACCCCTTGGGACATGGCTCCCATTCCTGCAAAAGGCCAAAGCGCAGCACCGGCCAAGAGGGATAAAAGCATTCCGGATGTCAATAGCCATAACGCAACCCGCGATTTTCGCAGATCACCCGGGATCGAATCTGCCGATAAAACCTGGTGAGACATTTTTCCTCCGAGTCGTCGGACGGAAGGCGTTGATGATGACCGTAGACCATGGATGGGTGGACCGTAGCCCAGGGCTTCAGCCGGGACCCGTAAACTGCGAACTGTAGACAGTAGATCGTTGTGAACGTCGAAACCGCCGAACAATAGAGGCTGACCGCGATGGGCAATGATTTATCATGGGAGCGAGAGCAACCCCACGCCGCCTTTATGGGGAAGCAGGCTCGATACTCTCATTATAAACGAAGCACAGCACACCCTGAGCAATCCCTTCGGCAACCCGATCGGTATTGTTCAGAAGATACTCTCGATCCAGGTACAGGAAACCGGTTTCGATGATGGCCGCCACCGTTCCGGGATCGATTTCCGAAAAGGCATGGTATTCGCGCATATCTCGGGTGATGCTACCGGCATGGAAATGCAAACCAGTCAATCGCTGATAGCGATCGCGCAAGCATTCGGTCAGCCGCATTGCCCGGTTGGGATCATACCCGTTGGAGGCCGCCGCCACTTTGAAACCGGTTGCTGCCTCATTGATGTACTCACAAGAGTCGTTGTGAATAGAGATCAAGGCCGAGGCACGATACCCGTTCAAACGCGTATCGAATTCCTGCAGCAGATCCACCTGGAAGCCTTTGGCCTTTAGCTTTTCCTGCACCAGCGAGGCAATGCGATAGTTCACATCGGCCTCGGTTAGGAGGACATTCCCCACCCCATCGTAGCAAACCGCGCCGGAATCATTGCCCATGTGACCAGCCACAATCCCAATGCGGAGCGCTTGTGAGACGGAAGTAGGTGCCGCCACCGGAGTAAGCAGAACGGTCAGCGAGGAATTCCAACCGCCAAAAGTCTCACCCGGCCGTGGCCAAAGGGTGAAAATGGTGGCCAAAAGGAATCCCACTCCGAGGATGCGAAAGAAGGCTTGCCAGGCAGAAGGTTTAGCGCTCATATGCTCACTCAAAGGCGCACTTTGAACCCGGCGCCGGTTAGGATCAACACGATCGGTTCCGGCAGGTTTTGGACCAATTGGGCAAGCGCCGCCCAAACCAACGCCGAGGTTGGCTCCACATGGACCCCGCGCTGCGCTAGCGCATCCCGCGCCGGGAGGATCTCTTCTTCGGCGATGGCCAGGATCTCACCGCCGCTCTCTTCAATCGCCTGGAGTACCTTCTCCCCGCGTAGCGGCGCTCGCACTCGCACCCCCTCTGCAAGGGTAGGATTTTCCCGCACCCATTGCACGGCCAACGGCCCGAAGCGTCGCACGGCTACCAGCGGTGCGCAGGCCTGTGCTTGGACCCCAATCAAACGCGGCAAGCGCGACGTTTGACCGCTCTTCTGCAACGCTTGGAAGCCGCGCGCCATTCCCAACATCAATCCGCCCTGTCCCACCGGAACGATCACGCTTCCGGGCACCTCGCCCATCTGCTCAACCAATTCATAGGCCAGCGTAGCATAACCGGGGAGGTTAAAAGGCAGCCAGGCATGGCTGGCATAGGGAATACCGGCATCGGCCGCGGCCTGTGCCATTTCCGCAGCGCGGCTGCGCGCCCCGGGTACGATCACGATCTCGGCGCCCAGCGCCTCGATCTGCATCCGCTTGGGTCCCGAAGCATCTTCCGGCACAAAAATACGCGCTCGAATCCCGGCACGGGCCGCATACGCAGCAAAAGAAGCCCCCGCATTTCCCGATGAATCCTCCACCGCCATCGTCGCCCCGCGCGCCTTGAGAAAGGTCACCAGAGTGGTCATGCCGCGATCTTTAAACGAGCCGGTCGGTTGGATAAACTCGTTCTTTAGGTAAATCCTCTTTCCAAACGCTTCGAGCGAAAGAAGCGGAGTGTTGCCTTCCCCTAAAGTGATTGGATCAGCAGCCTCGGGTAGGTCGAAAAAAGCCCGATAGCGCCAAACCCCTTTGTGATCTCGCTCCACTTCTTGGGGGTCAAAACGAAACGGTTCGGCATAATCGAAAGCTCCGCCGCATCGGCAACGATAGGGCACTCCTTCTTCCGGATAAGAACGCCCACAATTGGTGCAGAGGATTTTCAAATTCATGTTTCCTGCTCCGAAAAGATATCCTGCGGTCCCGGCCGGTATTCACCTTCCACCCAGAATTGACCGTTTGGCCCCACTTCCTTTTTCCAGATCGGCACAATCTCCTTCAATCGGTCAATCCCGTAGCGCGCCGCATCGAAAACACCGGTATCGCGATGCGCCGCCGTACAGGCGATCAAAACCGTTGGCGTACGCGGGTAGAGTTTCCCGATACGCTGAACGATGGCGATCCCCTGAACAGCCGGCCAGCGCTGACGGATCTCGGCCGCGATCTGGCGCATTTTCTCCTCGGCCATCGGAACATACGCCTCGTATTCCAGATAAACCGTTCGGTGGGGTTCGCCGCGTTCGGTCACACCGCGCACCATACCGCTGAAAATGGCCGCCGCACCGGTAGATTCGAGCGTGATGGCATCCAGGAGCTCATTCAGGTCGATCTGATCTTCGGTGACCTGCACGATGAGCGGAAAAGTCTCCTGGCCGCCCGAAACCGGCGGGAAGAAGGCTACCTCGGCCCCGGCATGCAATTCGATTTCATCGAAGGCGAACTCTCGATCTACGGATACCAGGACCGAGCACAACGCTTCCTGCAGCGCCGGATAGCGCTCCGCCAGGAAAGCTTTCAGCTCGCCCACCCGCATTCCTTCCGGGACCTCCAGCTCCAGGCTTTTTTGCCCAAGCTTATCCCTCAAAGTGGCAAAAAAGAGCAATCGAATTTGCATAGAGCCTCACGTCAAAGGTTCGTTGATCACATCTCCGGAGCGACCGCCGTGCTTTTCGATCAGGCGAATATTCTGAATGCGCATGGTCTTTTCGGCAGCCTTGGCCATATCGTATACCGTCAGCGCGGCGATGCTCACCGCAGTCAGCGCCTCCATTTCGACCCCAGTCTTGCCACGGGTCTTCACGGTAGCCGTGATCACCACACCGGGCAGGGTCTCATCCAACTTCAGGTCCACTTCGATATGGGTCAGCGGCAGGGGATGACAAAGTGGGATCAGATCGGCTGTGCGTTTGGCCCCCAAAATGCCGGCCAACTGTGCCACCGTCAACACATCCCCTTTCTTCATCGCTCCGCGGCGGATCAAATCGAACGTCTCTGGCTTCATCCAGACCTCACCACGGGCAATCGCCACGCGCTCGGTATCGGGTTTTTCGCCCACATCCACCATGTGAGCACGCCCCTCAGCATCCAGATGAGAAAGGGTTGTAGACATGCTCAAATTATACCGTCACTCTGCGATCTGACGCTTGAAGTGCGCAAAATGAGAGCGTACAGTGGACCGTAGACCGTGCAGGGAAAAGGGTCGTTATTCCCTGGTGATTGCCCACAAGTATGGAAAAAGCCTTGCGACTTTATGAAAACTTGTCGGCAAGGTAGACTCGGAACCGACTGCGATGGTCCATACATCCTGCTGCGTGGTTTAAGCGTCGTTTGGCAATCTGTAGCTACTCTTTCATGATTAGCCATCCAGCCTTTTCCACATCCTCTCTCCGGAGACACCTGAAGATGTGGGCAATCATCAGTCAATATCTCTTGCCGTCTCAACCCCTTTCAGCATATACTCAAACGGCACGCCACGCTCAATATAGGACTGCGGCGCCTTCTGATTGACGAACCAGGCAATCTGTGCTTGCTGTTCTTTACCCAATTTGCGCAATATCTCCCACACGCCCTGGTGATTGTGGCCGCACCACTCTGTTTTGCATACGCAATGTAGCTATCAATTTTCGTCTCTCGGCTAAATGGACAAGCAATCCATTGCTTTCTAACTCTTCGTTCAACACTTCAACATACCTCCCAAGGTGGCGGGAAAGGATAGTTGGGTGATGGATTCCAACCATAAATCCGATAAAATTCCTTCAGAAAGTGACGATATCTCTCCCAAAGGTCGGGGCGCCGTAGATCAAATAACTCAAACAGCCGCATGCCGTAATATTCCCATATCGCACGATGCATTCTTAGATGCCACTCTGCTCTGTTTTCCCCATCAGATAAAACTTTTTCCCAATAGGGGGAAACAAAATCCGGTTTATAACCTTTCTTTGTCGTAGCATACTCTTCTGCACTAATTCCATCCAAAAATGCCATCGGCTCCCAAACCAAATGCCAGTAAATACACTTCATCTCCATAAAATTCTCACGATTTGGAGCATGCAAGCGTCCATAGTTGACAATAATGTTAGGTGGAGACCATCTCTCACTACCATCATACACGAATTCAACTCGACACCATTCAGAATCGTAAATCAGGAACGCCGGTATATCTTCGTAAATTCCTTCAAAACTTTCTCGAAAGCCAAACTGTTCCGGCTTCAGAATGGAATTCACCATCCTGCGAACGTATTCTACACTATCTTTACGCGCCTTATAACAAAACTCGTCCATACTATGGTTTACTCCAATGAAGGACTTTCTTTGTCAAATCAACCGAGTAATCATAACCTGCATTAAACAGTAACTGTACTTCATGCATGCGTGCTTTATCGCTTCCCAATAGAGAACGCACTGTATTCCAATCTCCAATTCGAACGGCTTCGATAGTTTTTATCTCAGTTTCAACATCTTTTATACCTTGTAACGAATAATCAAATATCACCCCTTTGGTAATATGTGCTTCCAAAGCCGCCTTGTTGATCTCCCATAACACCTGTTTGAGTTGCGGGTTGTCCTTGCCAAAGGCCTTTTCCAAAATCGTGTAAATACCCGGATGAGAAGTATACACCAAACCACCTTTTGCACGCCATTCTGCAACATAACCACCTGCAATCCCTCTCTCATTGTCCCAGGCTCCTATAACAAACCGCTCTCCATTTCCTTGCACAGAATTCTCAGCAATTTCTCGAACGAGTTGCCGGGCTTTTGGGTTATTGATATCGCCGAGTTTGGCCAATTCTTCCGCGGCCTTGAGCGCCTTGCCATCCCGCTCAGGGCGTAACGCCAGCTACACGCCATGTGCGAGCAGTTCCTTGCCCTTCCAACCGCTTTTCAACACTCGGATAGCATCCGATCCCTATTACGCCACATATTCGATGACCTCAACTTTGTTGCTTTTCACGCTATACTACGATTTTCGTAGTTTTCTCTAACAAAATCACGAAAAGATAGTATCCAACTCTCGATCGTATCCTTATTTCGGAAAAGGTCAAATATTTTTTCGATGCCCATCTCTAAGCGATTACCTATCAACTGCACCCAAGCGCCTGGGTCTACTGAATGATATTCATCTCTCGTAACAACAGGTTTCCCATTACAAAAATGATAAATTGCAAGGATATTGAACCACCCCTCAATACCTGACGCATCTGGGTTCTCAAAAGGCGAAGATACCATGCCTACCCAAATGCTTAAGTGCTTAAGCTCAGGCTCCTTAACAAATAACAGACGACACTTATCAGAATGCAATCCCAATACGAATCCCTCTCCATATCGCCCATATTCACGGTTGTAATAGAATTCTTTGAAACCATATTTCTCAAAGAGATAGGGAAAGCTCTTACGGATAATTAGGTGAATATTTTCTTTATTAAGCATGCAAACCTCTACCGCAACAGGAAAGGCTCCAACTTCAATGCTTAGATCTAATGAGAGATGCCTCTGATCCACGAATTACCAGACCTCACATATCCGTATCGTTCGGCATTTGCTTCAAGAAACTCTGCCTCTAAAACGCGATAAGGTTTTCGCTCCCACACTTTTGTTGAATCGAGCAGCTCATCAACATTCACACCCACAAAATCAATCCTCTCCACGCCAGCTTCCAACTGTTGCCGTAAAAATGCTTCATTCACTTCCCAGGGGTCCACTCCGCTCGCCTTGAGCATCTCCCAAACTTCTGCCCCCGCATCGAAAAAGATACCACCATTCTCAACGGCTTCTCCAATATAACCACCACCTTCCTGCCATACGCCCAGCACCACACGGTTACCTTTCCCACGCGTACTCGCTTCGGCAACCTTCTTGACCAAATTCGCCACCTCATCCGTCTTACCAATTCGATGGGCTATCGCTAATTCTGTAGCATATTGTACCCCTTCCTGCGTTGAGCGCGAAACATAGATGACACCTTTTTCCCTCGTAGCCCACACCTTCAATCCGGTTGATTTTACCAGATTGTCTTGCAACCGTTGCACCACATCCGGATTGACCCGCACGAATCCATCTGTTCCTATTTCTGCAATCTCATCTGCATAGCCATTCAGTACTCTTGCAATTCGCCCAGATTGCTGAGTAACGCGAACGTATTGTTCGCTCCCTACTTTCTTCAGGATTTCGGCAATTACCTGTGGCGCTTTATCACCTAGAACATTTTCCAAATACTTGAACCCCGCATCAATGCCATCTCTCTCTACGATCCTTGCGAATTGCTCGGTAATCTCACGCCGTACTACGTCGTCCAGTGGCAAACTGAGCGGGCACAATTCGTCCGGCTCAAGCGCTTCTCCCCAGACCGAGAGGCCAATCGTCAATCCGGCGGTCAGCTTTTCCGAGAATGAAGCCTTGCTGTTATTCAGCGTGCGCGTTGCTTGCCAAATATCATATTGCGTCCAGCCGTAATCGGCCGCTTTCAACACCGGCGAAGCCACCGTGCAGGTCGTCACATGGCTCAGGCAAAATTGCGCCGCCGCGCGCGTCACCGTCGGGGCGATCGCCTGCAAGACAAAGCCGGCCGTGGCCGTGACCGCTGCCGCCCCAGCCGCATACCCTACGTTGCGCCACAGGTTGGTCGTCAACGGGCGATGGAAGTAGGCGTTCAACCCCAGCGTACCGACGGCCACTATCCCGCCTGCCACCGCCGCCGAACCGGCCATCCAGGCCGCAGCCACTAACGGCGTAGCTGCTCCGCCGCTCAACACGATGGCCGCCACCCCGGCGGCGATCCCCACGCCGATGGCAATTTGGGTCTGATGCTGATCAACCCAATTCATCACCTTTGGCACGGCTTGTTGAACGGGCTGGACAATGTGTTGCTGTGCCCATCCCTTGGCTTTATCCCACCACGATTTCGACTTACTCTCCCCCGCAGACTTCGCCTGCCCCGCGACCGGCAGGCTGGCGCTGGATCGCTCCTGGGCGCGGAAACGCTGATAGGCTTCGGCGGCGCGGCGCTTCTGTTCCCATTCCACCATGCGCTGACGTCGCTCCTGATACGCTGCACTCGCCAGGTACTCCCTGCGACACTCAGTTTCCACAAGAAGTGTTGCGGTCGGTGGCGATGGCAACCGGCGTCACGACCAGGACGAGCGCGGCGGTCAGCCCGGCCAGTTCGCCCAGGTGCTTCCGAACCAGATGATAGAGCAGCGGCACGCTGAACATACCCGCCAGGATGTTCGGCAGCGAGACGACCCAGCCCTGCACGCCCAGCACGAAGGCGAAGGCGGCCTCCACCCACAGCCCCAGCGGGGGCTTATCCACCGTCACCGAGCCACCCGGTTCGGCTGCCACGAAGAAAAAGTTGTGCCACGATTGCAGCATGGACTTGACCGCCGCCGTGTAGTAGGTATTCGCGTCGCCGATGGCTTGCAGGTTGGCGAAGTGCAGCACCGCCGAAAGCAGCATGATTCCCGCCACGAGCAAATGCGCCGGGGTGATTCCCAGGACGAGTTTGCGGTTCAGGAAGGAGGGGATAGGGTTCTCGTCAAAGGCTGTCATGGTCATTTTTCCATCTCGATTCGGCCTGGCACGCTTCCCGCCGCCACCCAGGCCTGGGCGGTCTCTTCAATCGTCGCCCAGCGGACGAAGTTGTCAGGGATGTCCTTTCAAGGTGCATTGACGGCGAAGCCTGGACTTTCCACATTGAAGGAGTCTCCTAAGCCGAGCGACTCGCCGCTCAAAACGGCCGTCCAATCTGGGAAGTTGAGCGGGCGCAAAAAATCGGTGTGTTGGGCAAGTAGAATTTTCGCTGGAGCGTTCGGGCTGGAGGCGTGCGCAAACGTCCAATACATTCCCGTCTCGGCATCGAAATAGCCTGAGCCGACTCCGCCGCTCCCCTGCGAAAGCAGCCCGTCGGGCAGCGATGACACGGGCGCATACACGCCTTTCAGTGTGGGAGAGGTCCAGACCGAGAGGCTCGGACCATGTGAAATATAAATCACATACTGCCTGCCGTCGAAGAAAATATCCGGGTCGGAGGCGCTCCGAAACGGAGAGTTCGCTGTGATGGTCACTTCGACGCGATTCCCCTCATCCAGCGTAAATTGCGTTCCATGGCTGCCCTCCAATTCGGTCGCCGAGCCAAACTCTTGAACGCAAGTAGTCGTTCCGGCTGGGCAACCGGCCGGGTCGCCTCCGATGCGCCCTTTGAGGAAAAACAGGACAAGCCTGCCCTGCTCGTCCAGAATCAGGCTGGGGTCAACGAAGCCGCTCTCCAGTCCGCTGATGGTCACGGGGAGGGGGCCATCGAAGGTTTGCGTTTCGATGTTATACCGCGCAACGCTGTTGGGCGTGAAAATGTAAATCACTTCTCCGCGGCGGATCACGTCGGGGACGGAGCCAGGGTAGGGCTGCCAGCCGGGGACGAGGCTCCACGCTTTACCATCGTCGCTTTGGGCGAGATAGACCTGGTGATTGCGCGGGTCGCGGCATTCTGCGGCAGCGGTATCGCAGGCATGGAAAGCCAGAAGATAGTTGCCGGTGATTTCCAAAGTTAGCGCCGCGCCCGAAGCGGCCGCGGGCGTGGATGTAGACGCCGCTTCGGTCGGGACCTCGGGCGCGAGTCCCTCACCCCCGTCCCACCTGCCCCCGTCAGGGGGTCTCCCAACGGGAGAGGGGAGTCCCTCACCCCCTGGCAAAGGCGCGCCTGTCAGCGAGCAGGCGAGGCTGAGAACGAGCAGCAAGAGAAGGAGCGGGAAGCGTTTCATGGGGTTCCTCCTTTGGCTAATAAGACAATATCTTCCGAAGTAACTACCGTCAAATTTGCGGCGGCGTAGGCGACCAGTTCTTCGTAGGCAGACCAGATGGCGGCTTTGTCGGCGGCGCTGCGCGGGGTGGATGGGTCGGGGGCGGAGAGATTCCACGGCGCGGGCAGGGGGTTGCCCTTCTTCGCGCCGTTGATTTCGAAGTAAATGCTTGTCCAGCCCTCGGCGCCGCGGCGGTAGAAGTTATTCTCATGGATGAGGGCGGTGATGAACGGCGGGCGTGCGTAGGACGAACTTCCAGTTCGTCCCACCCAATCAGTCAAGAGACTTTTTAGCATGTTCGTCGGGTTGTACTCTGCCGCGTTGGGCGCGCTCATCTTGTTCCACCAGAAGTTATCCGTGCCATCTACCGAGGTCGTGCGTGTGACGCTGAAGTCGCTGGGGCGCACGAGCAGGCCGTTGACGGTTTCAAAGGGCTGTTCGAGCTTCGTCCCTTCTTCGTGGTAGAGTAGGGTCATTTGCGCGCCAAGGCTGGCATAGACTCGCTGCGCCGCGTCTTTGATGCGCCGGTCGCTGGACGGGGCCGAGGCAACGACAGGATTCCGCCCGAAGACCTGCGCCACGTAGGTATAGCCGCCGGGACGGGAGCGGTCGAGGTCGCCGGTGGTCAGGTCGAGAGCGTAGGTTTCGTAATCGAGCAGGGTCTGGTAGAGGGCGGCGGCGTCCAGCCCTTTCAGGCGCGAGTCGAAGCCGGTGTAGAGCGGGTGCGGCGGGCGGACGTGATAACTGATGGTCATGTTCGAGTTCTTGAGGCGTTCGATGACTTCGGGGTGTTTCTCGGCCAGTTCGCGGGTGATTTCGGCGGTGAAGTAAAAGTCGCCGCGCACGCCGTAGCGCTCGAACAGGTCCACGAGTTGGAGCAGGACCTCGGCGCTTTCGTCGGGGTGAGTCCAGTCGTGGACGTTGATGATGAAGGAGATGTAGCCCTCACCCCCGGCCCCTCTCCCGGTGGGAGAGGGGAGAGGGGTGGCAGAGGGGGGGAGAGGTGTGGCGGAGGCCTGGGTCACGGGAGCAGGCGTCGGGGCGGTGGGAAGCGGAGTCCCCGTCAGCGAGCAGGCGAGGGCGAGGAGGGAGAGACAGGTCAGGGCGAAGGCGAAGCGGTTCATGTTCCCTCCCGATTAGTTGGCAAGGTCGAACAACTCGGCGATGTATTGCAACATCAATTGAGGCAGCAGGCGCGCCTGTTCTTCCGTCAGCATGGCGGGCGGGTTGGCGGGGTCGTAGGTCTGGTTGGGGGGCAGGTCGTTCAGCCGCACCCAGGGGACGCCGCCGTTCACCGCGCTATTGACCATGACGATGGCGTGCGTGTTATCCGGCTGGACATGGTCTTTTTCGGATTGGAGGCGCTGATACGGCACACGGATTTGGGCGATGAACGTGCTGGCCTCGTGCTGTGCCCAAAACGCTTCGTCGCTGCACGAGGCTTTGAGATACTCCCTTCCCGAGCCGTCGCAGCCGCCGGTGTCGTCGCGGTTGGCGGGACCTTCCCAGTCGAGCAGGAAGGCAACCGGCAGGTCTGGGTGACGCGCCAGCGCGCCCGCGCCCATCGTAATGCCGTAGGAAAACGTCACCAGCCCGATGCGGGAGGCATCCACGCCGGGCAGGCTGGAGGTGAAGCGGATGACCTCCGCCAGCCCGTCCTGCTGGAGGTAGCCATCGTAGTCCTCCTGCCCGCCGCTCTGCCCGCGCCCATCAGGGTCGAAGACCACCACCACATACCCCGCCTGCGCGAAGGCTTGCGCCTCGCCGGGCGGCTTGCGGAATTGACTGCTATCCCCCGAGCCGCCCGGAACCAACACCAGCGCCGGGAGGGGTGTGCCATTCGATTGCGGCGGCGTGCTGACATAGACCTTGAGAGCCGCGCCGCTGCTGGGATTGGTGACGGTGTATTCCGCCGCCGTGAGCGCGCCGGGAGGCAGGGCTGTGCCTGTGTTCCCGCCGGGGGGCGGATTGATGGGAGGCAGATTTCCGCCGCTCCCGCCGGGGGTGAGGGCCGCCCTCGGATTCTCCCCAGGGTGCGCGGCTTCCCAGGCGGCGTAGGCGTCCGCCATCTGTGAGAAGGTTGCCCACCGCACCTGTCCGCTGGCGACGAGCGGGTCCACCACTTCGGTCAAGAATTTTTCGATCACGGCAAAGGGGGCGTTGCGATCGCCGCGAAACTCGCCGGGGTGAATGGTAAAGTGAAAGACGTTCACCTTGCCCGGCTGGGCGGCCTCCAGCGAGGCGCGCAGTTGCGAGGCGAGATACTCGAAGTAGGCTTCGTCCCCGCCCGCTGTTTCGCTGCGGCGCATGGAGGCGAAGTTCGACCGGTCGTATTGCCCTTCGGGCAGGAAAATAATCGCGCCGTTCGGGTCGTGTTGCGTGAAGAGACTGAAGTCCGTACCGTCCGTGCCGCCTGCGGGACGCCAGGGGTTCACGCCCACCAGCGACAGGTCGGTGCTTTGGGTTTGCGGGCTTTTCCAGTCGCTGTTCACGTCCAGCCCGGCGCATTCGGCGGCTTCATACGTGTTGGGATAAAGATTGCCGCCGCTCCAGTAGCGGATGTGGCTCACGCCCGAAGCCTGCGTGATGAAGGCGATTTCCTGCTTCATCACCTCGCACCACTGCTCGACCGTCAGCGCAGACGAATTTTTGCCCAGGTGCGCGTCCTCGTGGAAGTGCAGGGCAATCTCATGTCCGCGCGCCGCCAGGTCAGCCAGGATGGTGTTGCCCGATTCGATGGCAACGGTGGTGAAGGGCGACTGCGCCTGAATCGTCATCCGTCCGCCGTGCGCTTCGACGATTCCCGTCACGGCGAGAATGTCTTGCACGTGGCGCTCGAAGAATTGCGGCTGGTGGTAATCGTCTTTGCCGCTTCCATAGCCCTG
>JBBIGZ010000053.1:0-20275 GCA_037447295.1 Chloroflexota bacterium
GCCAGACCGGTACGAATTCTTTGGAGAAGTCATCGACAGCACAAAACAATTCGATTAAACTATCCATCAGGGGCTCCTTGGGGTGATTGTTTTTTCACAAATCCAAGTTTATCCCATTGAGCCCCTTATCCCGAACTCACGTTATATTATGTGAACCTGTTCTATAAAATCTTCATTCCCACTGTGTTAGGCGGAATGGCTATCTTTGTTGCTTCGGATATTTACCGGACGCTACGAGAACGTGTAAAAGGAGCGAAGCACCATGAATAAACAGGCCTCCTCTCCCCAACTCTATTTGCGCTTCAGCCTTTCTCAACGCATTCAACACTTAATCTTGGTCCTCTCATTCACCCTTCTAGCGCTGACCGGGCTACCGCAAAAATATCCTCTCAGCCCGATCTCAATCGCTATCGCCCGCGCCTTTGGAGGGGTGGAAATGCTGCGTACGATTCACCACACATCGGCAACAGCGCTCATGCTGGTGACCGTTTACCACCTGCTGGAGGCCGGTTACAAGTTCTTTGTACTACGTAGCGGCTTTGAAATTTTTCCAACGCTCCAAGACCTCAAAGACGCACTAGGCGCCCTGCTCTATAACCTGGGTATACGGAAAGAACACCCTCAGATGGGGCGTTATACATTTGCCGAGAAAGCCGAATATTGGGCACTGGTCTGGGGACTGCTGATCATGGGCCTGACCGGTTTCCTGATGTGGAATCCGATCCTGGCCACGCGTTACCTGCCCGGCGAATTCATCCCCGCGGCCAAAGCCGCCCATGGTGGGGAAGCGATCCTAGCTGTGCTGGCGATCATCCTCTGGCACATGTACCATGTGCACATCAAGCGATTCAATAAGGCCATGTGGACCGGCTATCTGAGCGAGGAAGAGATGCTCGAAGAACATCCACTGGAGCTGGCGGGTCTCAAAGCCGGCATGGCCGGGCCGCGAGTAGACGAATCTACCCGTCGCCGCCGTCAACGCATCTACTATCCTGTTGCCACGGTAGTGGGCATCCTCCTGCTCCTGGGCGTTTACGGCTTTGTCAACGCCGAACAAACGGCGATCACCACCATCTTGCCGCCGCGCTCTACCGGACCGGTCTACGTACCGCAAACTCCAACGCCGCTCCCAACCCTCACACCAACCCCCACGCCATCTGCACCATCCGGCACTTCATCCCTAACATGGAACGGAGCGATCGGCGCGCTGCTCCAGCAAAAATGCGGACAATGTCATGGCACAGCCGCAGTCGGCGGTCTGAACCTCTCCGCTTACGGTTCGCTCCTCAAAGGAGGGAACAGTGGAGCAGTGATCGTCATAGGAGATCCGAATGCCAGCTTGATCATCCAAAAGCAAGAGGCCGGGAATCACCCCGGTCAACTATCTATCGAGGAACTGGATCTCCTGCGTCAGTGGATCGCGAACGGCGCACCAGAAAATTGAGACAGGCGATCCTCCCAAAGAAGGAAGAGCGACAGAGAGTTCTCTGTCGCTCTTTTCTTTCTTCCTTCGATCGCATCTACTGTCTGACCGTCTATTGATCTGCCGCGCAGCGGAAGCCCACCTTTGGGTCCACTGTCCCGTAGAATTCTGCGCTATTCGGATTGGCGGTTGGATTGGGTCCCACCAGCCAGGCACGATTAGAGACGCGCAGCTCGGTAGCCGCATCCTGGAAGGACCCGCCGCGGATCACGCGACCGTAGAAGTTTGCCCGTGCCGTAGGCCCGGTAGGATTGACGGTCACGCCCTTGCTATAGTATTTGGCATCATAGAAATCTGCAACCCACTCCCATACGTTACCGGCCATATCCAAAATGCCAAAGGGGCTGGCACCGGCCGGATAGGAGCCTACACGGCTGGTATCGCCGACGATGTTATTGAAATTGGCACGCGAGGAATCCGGGAACTCATCGCCCCACGGATAGGTGCGGAAATCATTCCCACGCGCCGCGCGCTCCCATTCTGCCTCGGTCGGCAAGCGTCGTCCAGCCCAGCGACAATATGTCTCTGCATCCGACCAGCTCACGTAAACTACCGGATAGTCACGGAATTCCGGGTTCAAGAAATACTGGTCACGTGTCCTGGATTTGAATTGTTTGGGTGGCTTACAGGCTCCGGCATCCATGCAAAGTTTATACATGGCATTGGTCACCTCGGTCTTATCCAGCCAGAAACCACGAATCATAACATCGTGAGGTGGTAATTCATCGGGATCGCTCTTGGTATCGTATCCACCGCGATGGAAAGTGCCCTCCGGGATATAGACTTGCACCATACCATCCGCCTGTGAAACGCGCTCACTACCGGCTTGTGGTGCTTGCGCAGCAGCTGTGGCCGTAGGAACAAGAGCTATCGGTGTCGGTGAAGGCATGGCCGTTGGCAAGGGGATCGGGGTCGGTGTCGGCGCAACTGCTCTATTTCCCTGGCAGGCAACCAGCAGCAATGCCAGGGCAAAGGTAAGGAAAAAGATGCGTTTCATGCAAGAACCTCCTTTTGAAAATGGATATCTGCTTTGTAGTATAAAGAGAATCACCGCCAATGAAGTAACAATTTCGTAACAAAATATTACCTTTTGTTACCAATCAGGCGCGTTTATAATTATCATTATGGGCAACAAAATCCGCACCGGGTTACAAATAACGTTCGACACACAGCCGGTGTTATCAGTTCCCAACCACCTACCGCAAACTTCCAGGGAGCCATAGATGCTAGCCAATCTTCCCCCTCTTCGAGTATTTGTCGTTTGCGACCAGGATGCCACCGCACCGATTTGGGGATATATTATCCGCGAGAAAGGCTTGACGGCGATCCTGGAAACATCTGTTACCCGCGCTATACAACGTTATCAGGAAGAAATTCCCGATCTGATCGTCATAGATGTTAACGCTTCCCATGCACAGCGTATGGAACTTTGCCGTTTTTTCCGTTCCCGAAGCCAAAGCCCCATTCTTCTTTTTTTGCCCACCAGTAATGAAAGCGAAATTCTGGAGGCTTATCAGGCGGGTGTGGATGAATGCGTAATCAAACCGATCAGCCCGGCCATCTTCCTGGCAAAGATCACTGCCTGGGCGCGCCGTAGCTGGAGTACCCCCATAGCCGCCTTGCAAAGCGAGCGCTTGCGGCTCGATCCGGCGCGCCGTTGCATTGTGTTACCCGATGGACGAGAAATTCGCCTCACGAACCTGGAATTCCGCCTGCTACACCTCTTAATGAGCCGGCCAGGCCAGGTGCTCGCCAATGAAGAAATCATCCAAACAATTTGGGGGCAACCGGAGACGGATGTCACCGTGCTAAAAAATGCCATCTACCGCCTGCGCCGTAAACTGGAGGCCGAAGGCTTGCCGGCCGATACGTTAATCCGCACTTGGCCCAAAGGATATAGTTTCCAGGAATAAAAAAGAGGGTCCTGACATGGTCGGGACCCTCTAGAAGTCTTTCAGCAACCCTAGCGCAGGTTCTGGCGCAAACCTTCAATTTTGCCGGCCAGCGAACCATCCAGGACCTTATCCCCTACTTTGATGATCAAGCCTCCCAGAATAGCGGGATCGACGCGGAAGGTAACGGCCTGAGCGCCGACGCGCGTCAACACCTCTTGCTTGACTATATTCTGTTCCTCATCGGTGAGCGGCAGAGCGCTGATCACCTCGGCCGAAGCACCTTTGAAATCGGCTTCATCCAGCACAACAACCTTACCGGCCTTGATACCGGAGAAGAACTCATCCACCAAAGCACGCTGTCGTTTTTCATCCAGCGCTTCGCCGAGCAATTTCTGGGTCGCGGCAATGGCCAGCGCAGCAACCTGCCCGCGTAGGTCACCTAGGATGCGATTGCGCTCGGCCTCGGCATCCGCCTTAGCATTCTCCAGCAGACGGGCGGCCTCGGCTTCGGCAGCGGCGCGCACGTCTTTAGCCGCCACCTGAGCGCGCTCCGTCGCCTCGCGCACGATGCGATTGGCTTCGGCTTGAGCATTGGCCAGGATTTTGGCCGCTTCTTTTTCAGCATTCGCCCGTGCCTCAGCGGCCACACGAGCATTCTCGACTCCTTCGGCGATCATCTTTCGCCGCTTATCCAGAAGGCCAAGGATCGGTTTATACACCCAGGCCCGGAGAACGACAAAGATGATCAGGAAGTTGAAGATCTGGACAAGGAGATAACCTAAGTTCAGGCCCAGCTTTTCCAAGGTACCCTCCTTTTCTTAGAAGACGAACAAGATGAGAAGCGCTACCACCAGACAGTAAATGGCAATCGCTTCGGCAAAGGCGATGCCCAGGATCATGTTGGTCTGGATGGTACCCGTCGCATCTGGGTTACGCGCCATAGCCTGAACCGCACCACCGGTCAAAATACCAATTCCAGCACCGGCGCCAATCGCACCGATCATGGCCAGGCCTGCACCGACCAGTTTACCAAGAATAGTAGCAGCAGCTACATCCATTTTTGAAAAACCTCCATTTCCGAGAAATTTCGGGCGGGAGAACCGCCACTTCGAAAAAATTTGGTGTTACCCCGGGCGATACCGCCCGAAAACTACGCGTGTGCCTCTTCGTGATGTTCGCCGTGGCCCTGGGTGGCTTGAGTCATGAAGATCATGGTCAGAAGACCGAAGACCACGGCTTGGATCAAGCCAACAAAGAACTCCAACATCAGAAAGATAGATTGAGCGAACACGGGTACTAAGCTGCCGATGACAAACAACAGCACCGAACCAGCAAAGATGTTCCCAAATAGACGGAAGGAGAAGGAGAGGATCTTAGAGAATTCCGAAACCAGCTCCAGCAACCCAACCAGGAAATCGATCACGCCGAAAATGGGACGGCTGAAGATGGTTTTGGTATTGAAAAACTTGGTGAAATAAGCGGCTCCCTGTGCCTTCACACCGATCACCTGCACCATGAATACGGCGATCAGCGCCAATGCAACGGTGAAGTTCAAATCGGTGGAGACAACGCGCACAAAAGGCACCAAAGCATAGGTCTCACCGGCTTCGTGCCCATGTTCGGCAGCGGTTTTGACAATGGTAGCCGCCCATCCCAGATCCTTGAGCGCATAGCCATGCGAAGAAGGTTCCAGAATGCCGATGCTATCCACCCCTGGGATCAGCTCCATCCAGTTAGAAACAAGGACCAACAGGGTGATGGTAGCAAACCAAGGGAAGATCCAGCGTGCCCATTTGCCGGCAGTGCTTTCGGTCAGGTTATAGATCACCTCCAAGAGCGCCTCCACTGCACCGGGCAAGCCACGGGTGATCAACGAGCCATCTTCTTCAGCCTTTTTCACCGCCCGAAAGACCCCGTAGGCAATCAACAGTAGGATCACATCGGCGATCAGCAAGGCAGTTAACGTATTGGTCAGATAGAAATCGCCGATCACCGGCAAAGTGAAGAGAGGCTCGTGGGAAAGGCGTTCGGCCGGCAACTGCACGTGCGGCTGGATAGGTGAATAGGCACGCGCGGCAATCGCGCCGCC
The DNA here is from genome assembly GCA_037447295.1 of Chloroflexota bacterium. Lineage (GTDB taxonomy): Bacteria > Chloroflexota > Anaerolineae > Anaerolineales > Villigracilaceae > 630D-37. Next base: position 5,468 of record JBBIGZ010000053.1, read on the forward strand.
AATGATGAACAACAAGACAAACCAGCGATTAACGCCCCAACGCCAACCTTTCTTTTTTGATTCGCTCACGGTCGTTTACCTCCCGAAGAACTTGGATCTTCAAGATTCGTATTTTGAGGGAAAACAGGTTTGATACGTTCCGTCGCAGCCCGGACGACCCGGAACATCAAAAAGATGGTCACCGGCACACTTCCGCCCAGGGCCAGAATGGTGAAAAGCGGCCGCGTGCCCATCCACTTATCTATCCATAGACCGCCAAAAAGAGCAACAAAAATAACCACTAACGTCAGACAACCCACCTGCCCGGCCACGCTGGCTAGGGTGAGGTTGAAGGCATGCTGCAGACGAGGGTCTCGCGAAGGTGGTGTGGTCACGTTTGCGGATTATATCACAAAATCGTTCACGATTCGCAGCAATTTCCAATACTTATCTATCGAAATCCCATCCTTGTATAGACCATGCTCACGACATTCCAGGAAAGGCTCTCTCTTGCCTGAGGGCAAACAGAGGTTCTCAGGACACCACAAGCTCAAGTTTAAAAGGCCTTCGAGAGACTCATCTATCCGTTTTTCCGGTAAAAACGACGATAAGGCTACTCAACACTCCTCACACTACGGTGTACTAAACGGTGGACGATCGAGCCGGCAACGGATGGTCTGCTCTTCTACATCGCAATAGTACACAAACCGTTCTGGAAACGCGGCTTTGACCTTTTGATCGGCACTCCCTCGCGCCATGGCAAAGATCCAGGGCGAAGTTAGCCACGGATCTTCCAGGTCCAGAAACGTGCCGTATTCCGTCCAGGTTTCGCGAATGCGAATGAATATGAGCGCCGGCGTTTGTAAGGACGAGGAAGCATCTGTGAGAACATCCACATAGGTACGGCGGATACCATAAAGCCCCTTCATCCCTTCCAGGCGCGTAGGCAAGGCAAAAGAAAGGTTATATGCTATCAATCCCAAAAGCAGAAGGCCGGCCGCCAGGCGAGACAATGTCCGCCCCTTCCGAAGAGGCAACTCAAAGAACCAGAAGATGCCGGCTGCCGTGCATAGAACGGCACTTACCAGACCTTCATAATAGTACCGCGGCCCAAATAACTCGGCGCCAATCCAGTAGGCAAGGTAGACGAGGATCAGAGATGGGGCGATGGAAAAGATCAAAAAACGCGGCGTTTTATGAGGGCGTTGCGACCAATAGGCCAGGCCAAAGGGCAGGAAGAGCCAAGAAATCTCACCCCAGCCAAAAAGGTCTCGGGCCCCGGCTGCCAGGCTCACTTTGAGATTGATCCAGGCCCAAAACAGGGAATGCCCTCCTGCCTGACGTCCATAGCCTTCTCCAAAGCCAACTTTATCATAGGGCCACCACAAGGTATAGGGATTAAGCCACGGATCGCCGGTCACGGCATATTGCCAGAGCGGCAATAACAGCGCCAGGAGCAGGGTTAACAAGCCGATACTTAAGACCTGCCTCCTGCGGCGCGGGGCAAAAAGCAAAAGGAAAAGCCCATGCCCAAGGAAAGGCAGCGCCACGCCCACGGCGGTCAACGGGCGCGTGATCACCAGGGCACCCAAGCTCAGGCCGGCAACCAGCACACGAAGGAGACTTTCGCCACGGGGGAGTGCGTCGGAGAAAAACAGATCTACCCAAGCGCTCAGAAAGGCCAGAGTGAGCACCAAAGACCAGGGGTGAGAAAGCAAGGAGGCCGAATTCAACAGAAAAAAAGGGGAACTTAGGGTAAGAATCGTTGCTAATAGGCCGATGCCGGGGGAAAAATGACGTTTCCCGAGGCGATAGATCCACCAAATAGCCAGGCCAGCCAGGAAAGGGTTGACCCAATCCCGCGCTCCCAAACGTACACCCAAGGCCAGCACCATAGGCCAGCCTGGAGGATATTTAGCAAAGCGTTGCCCGTTGTGATCCACGACGAACGGCACCATGAAGCTCTCGCCGTCCACCGGGGAAGGGACGGTTAGAGCGCCGCGAGCATAGGCTTTGGCCTGCCAAGTATAGGCGATCTCATCTTCCAGATGGGGCAAGAACTCAAAAATCTGCCCGGCCAGGTGATGGGTGAGCCAAATCGCCGAAAGGCTAAGAAACAAGGCGGTGACATCAGATAAGTTGCGCAAAAGAGGAGCCACGCGGCTCAGGTATGGATGTGTTCGCATTTTGGAAAGTATACCAGGAGAGATTACGGAAGATAGACTCATGGGCTGGAGAGAACTTTCAAAAAGCCAGGGGCGGTGAGGCATCCGTCCAATTGTGTACGGCGCCTCTGGAGTCAGGCAATCTCGACGATGCGGTTCGGCGTATTCTGAATAAACGGGCTTGACCGATCTCAAGGTGAACGGCCTTAGTCAAAGCGGGAAGAAAAAACCTTGACAAATGCTGCTTGTAGAATATAATTCTTCCCATCCACTCCTAATTTGAAGGCTTACAAGTCCCCTGTTGCTAAAAAGTTGAATGAGTTTACCTCCGTGTCGTCATAGGTTTCCACCGGCAAATCAGGCGATTTCATTTCTTTCAGATCGAGGTGCCCGTAACTGTTCCCTTGTTATGGGGTTGATTATAAGTGACTAAGAGGTGATTAGGTCGGCTACGATGATAGCCTGGATAGGTGGTTCTTGGAAAATCACAGTAGCAGCCCAGGCCTGGAGCTTGGTCTGGCTGAAAGGATAACCCTGCGCGCCAATGGTGCTTCACCATGGGCGCGTTTTGTTTTCGCCAAGAGGAGGTCGTATGAGTATCCCTTTAGAGGTAGAAGTGATCGCCTATGCTCCGACTGCCTATTATCACTGCAGCCACTGTGAATTTGCCTGGCGGGAGATGGATGTGACCACCGAGGTACATCGCGAACAGATCGAAAGCAGTCTGCCGGCCGATTTGCTTGAAGAATACCATTCCTTGATGCAATGGGTGCAGGAGACATTGCAACGTTATTGTGACCGGGTAAGCATACGAGTCACCGATGCGGCCTCTTTGCAAGGAGTGTGGAAATCCCTTCGGTACCGCGCACGACGTTATCCGGCGGTGATCATCAACGGTCAGGTGTGTTCGAGCGGGAAAGAGGCATTTGACCTCGCCCGCCTGGAGATACAAAAACGTTTGGAGCCAGCAGTTCCGGCCTGATAAGGAAAGGAGGTGATTAACGGGAACACCTGGAAAGGTCTTCGTGATCGCCACATGCATGTGTGGTGTGTCTGTTTTTCCCTAATTCTTCTTGCCTAAGGAGGAAGACGTATGAATACCTTCTGGATCGTTGTACTTGGTGCCATCTACATCTACTTGGTCTATAACTACTATGCCCGCCGCATCGATCGGAATATCATCCAATCCGATCCGAAACGGGCAACACCGGCGCGGATGTACATGGACGGGGTCGACTTCATGCCCACCAGCCGCAACGTGCTCTATGGATACCACTTCAAATCCATTGCGGCAGCCGGCCCGATCGTCGGCCCGATCACAGCCGCCAACATTTGGGGATGGCTCCCCTCCCTGATCTGGCTAGCAATCGGCGTCTCGTTCATCGGTTGGGTGAGTGACTACACGGCGATCATGGTGGCCGTGCGCAATGATGGCAATAGCCTGAGCGCCATCAGCCATCGCCTGATTGCCCCACGCACCCGCACCATCCTCTTCGTGTTCATCTTCTTCTACCTGCTCCTGGTGGCCGGTGCCTTCATGGGCATCATGTCCGCCCTGATGGCCGCCCGTCCCGATGTGCCCTTCGGCATCGTGATGCTAGGTGTGATGGGCTTCTTGGCCGGGCAGATGCTCTATCGCTGGAAGATGGACTTGATCATGGTAACGGCCATCGTAGTTGGCGTCACCATCCTGGCGATTATCTTGGGGCCCTTTGGTGCCACCTGGAACGCTGAAAAAGGCGCTTGGAACTGGGTTGGGCCGATCAACGGTGCTACGGTCGCTTTGAATAAGGCGATCGACTCGCTTAGCGGTGGAAACCCGGTGATGCGCGTGACCGACCCCACGAATGTGGATCCACGCATTCCCGCTCCGGGTGCAGATGGTAAACGTCCGAAGACTGCGCTCTACGATCCGGAAACCGGGCTGATCAACACCATGCCCTCTTACCTGTTCTGGGCGCTCTTCTTGCTTGTCTTCTCCTACCTGGCCGCAACCCTGCCGATCTGGCGCTTTGCGCAGCCGGTTAACTACATCGGCTTCTGGGTAACGCTTTTGACCATCGGTTTGAGCGCCGTGGGCGCCGTGCTGGCACCGTTTATCAAGCCGGATATCGGCCGCTTCGCCCTTGAACCGATCAAGACCTTGGGCTTTAACCTGGATCCGACCAAACCCTGGCAGCCGCTTTGGCCGATGCTCTTTGTGACCATCGCTTGCGGTTCGATCTCCGGCTGGCATGCGCTCTTCGGCTCGGTCGGTACAGCCCGTCAGCTAGAATATGAAACGGACGGCCTGCCGGTTGGCGGTGGCGCCATGTTCACCGAGAACACGCTGGCGCTGCTATCTTTGGTGGCAGTTTCCATCCCCGGTGTAGGTGGAGGTGGCGGACGCTTTGCGGCCGGCGTGGGTAGCCTGCTGAGCGTGATCTTCGGCGATGGGTTCCGCCCCTTTGGCACGGCACTGGGCTTTGGCGTGTTCATCGTCATCGTGCTGACGGTCACCCAGCTCATTTTCCGCGTGATGCGCGTCACGCTTTCGGAGTGGGTGGGCGAGAGCTTCCCGGCGCTGAAGAACATGCACGTCTCTACCATTGTCTCGATGGTGTTGACCATGCTGATGGTGCTCACCGGCACCTGGGTCTATCTGTGGCAGCTCTTCGGCGCGGCCAATCAGCTGATGGCGGCGCTCAGCCTGCTGATCGTCAGCGTGTGGCTGAAATCTACCAAGCGCAACCCGGCCTTCGCCCTCTGGCCGATGCTCTTCATGTATATCACCACGCTTGGAGCCACGCTGATCACGGCGCGCAACCTGTTCGTGACCATTGTGCCCAAGGGTGGGGCGTCGGCGATAGGCGGCTGGATCATGATCATCATTGCCATTCTGCTCTTCATTGCAGCGATCTTCATCGGCTGGGATGGCTACCAGGCCTATCAACGCTATGCCAAAGGTGAAGCTAAACCCACGCCTGCGGCGGCGGATTAGGCCTACAATGCAAGACTTAACGGAAAAGGGAGACGCGCCTTGCGTCTCCCTCTTCTAAGCAAATAAAGAGGTAGCCTTGAAAATATCAGCGCTCCCCAATTTGTTGTCCTAAAACACGCAATGCCTCAAAATAGGCTTCGGCTTCGGTAGTTTTCGTATTTGGAAAAGGAAGATGAATTTCTAGATGCGGTGCCTGGCGCCGCAGGCTGAAACGAATATAGCGCGGTGAAAGCATCTGCATGGACTCTTCCAGCCGTTCCAGAGTCTGAGCGGCCAGGTCGAGCAATCCGTGCGGGGCCATCAATTGCAGGTTACCATAGGCACGCGTTTCCCAGTTACGCGAACGCGCTTGCTTCAGCGCCAAATTGCCGCTCCAGGTTTTTGGGTCGGCCAGCTCCAAATCTATCGGCGGCGGGGTGTGAAGATGGGCTCGGAAGATGATAAAGTCTTCCCGGCGTTGTAAGCGTGCCATTAGCACCATCCAGAACACGTCCCGTGGTGCCAGGACAAGTAAGGTGTCCAATCGGCGGAAGGGGCGTTTGGCCTGCTGGATGCTCATCTCCACAACCGACGAACCCAGCCAACGGAACGTGGTCTTCGGACCGATCAGCGGCAATCCACCGCGCAGCCATTTCAGCATGTGATCGCCGCGACGCAGGTTGTAAATCATGCCGAAGGCAAACCATCCGACAAGGATCACACCGAGCAAGACGATCCAGTACCGTGAATCCATACTCACCTCTTATATCTCAGAATTGATGGTAGTATAATATGAATAACACCTTCGGGCAACAAATGAATCAATGGCGGCAGGCAATTCGAGAGTTTCTATATGGCATGATGGGCTATGAGTTTGCCCAACATGCGTTAGAAATGCGTGCCAGTATGGAAAACTTGTTCTTGCTGGCAATTGTGGGGGATATGATCGGTGTGCCTGTATTGCCTCCCTATTATAGTTTACGTTTACTTCCTTACGTGGTGCCCCATATTGCAACCTGGAAACGACGCGTGCTCCGTGAACGCGAGTTCACAGATGAGCATGATTATCACTTAGAAGGATTGTAACCTTTAAGAAGGAGCAAATCATGCCGATTAAGCAAAAGTGGCTTTGGCAGAACCCGAAAAAGAGAGGCTACATGACAACATATAGTGAGCCGCTATGCTTGCTCGCCTGTGTTGGCATAGAATATCCGCTCCTCCTATTCCTAATAGATAATCTGCTCGGTGCGCATCCTGATTTGACCTAAGAAACCCGCCGATTTCTCAGAAACATCGGCTATCGTGCAGAAAGAACTGTCATCTTCACACAAAGGAGAGAACCATGACGGAAGAGAAAAAAAACTTTTGGCAAAACTTGAAAGAGGTGCTGTATGGCATGGCCTCACATGATATGAGCCGCTATGCCTTGCGCACCCGTGCCAGCATGGAGCATCTGTTCATTCTGATCACCATGGGCGATATGATCGGCATCCCGATCCTGCCGCCCTATTACAGTCTGCGGCTCCTGCCCTATGTGGTGCCGCAGATCTCCACCTGGAAGCGCCGCCTACTGCGCGAAAAAGACATCTCAGATGCCATGTTCTAGGAGAAACGGCCATGTCCTCTTTGCGCAAGATCTTTGAAGAACACCCCGAACGTCGCTACATCATGTTCGGCGGAAAAGGTGGATTGGGCAAGACCACCTTCTCCGCCGCCACGGCTTACTGGCTAGCAAAACAAGGCAAAAAGGTGCTTGTTTTCTCCGTAGATCCGCAGGCCAGCCTTTCGGATATTTTCCAGCGCGATATTTTCGGCAAAGGGCCTGTGCAGATCATGGAGAACCTATGGGCACAGGAAATTGACGCCGATCAACACATCAAGGCTTACCAGCAGGAGATCCGCCAGAAAATCCTGGATATGTACGGTTTCGAGAGCGTGCCGGAGGAGATCGAGCAATATATCCAAGCAGCCTCCGCGGAACCGGCGATGGAAGAAAGCGCCATCTTCGATGCCGTCGTAGATATTGTTGTCGAAGGTAAATACGATTACTACATCTACGACCTCGTGCCGCTCGGTCACGCACTGTATTACCTGAGCATGGCAAAGGTCTATGATGAGTGGATCACCAAGATTACCAAGCTGCGCGAGGAGATGCGCGAATATGAAGAAATGGTGGCGCGCCTGAAGCGCCAGCGTGAGACAGAAGAGGACCAAATCCTGCGCGAATTGCAGTACATTCGTGGGCGCATCAATGCTTCCTCGCGCATCCTGACCGATAAGGAGAAGACCGCCTTCTTCTTCGTCTTGGTGCCGGAGGAGATGATCCTGATCGATACTCAAAAGGCCGCCGAGCTCTTTGCGCGTTTCGATGTGCCGATCTCCGGCTATGTAGTGAACCGCGTCGTGCCGCGCGAATTGCTCCAACAGGATGTGCCCCCTTACCTCAAGAACCGCATTGAAATGCAGGCCAAATACCTGAAGGAGATCGAACGCACCTTTGGCTCACAAGTCGCTGCCTATGTGCCGGAGCTCGAACGGGATGTCACCGGCCTAGAAATGATTGCCAGACTTTCCCAAATCATGTACGGGGACTAGGAGGTAACCATGAGCGGCAAGATCGAGACTTCCATGCGCGCCTATGTGATGGAGCATCAGCGCCTGCGCTATATCTTCTTCGGCGGTAAGGGCGGAGTGGGGAAGACGGTAATGGCCGGTGCCACAGCTATTTGGTTGGCCCAACAGGGACGGCGAGTGATGCTGGCCTCGACCAACCCTGTCCACAGCCTGAGCGGCTTACTGGGGCAAAACGTCTTCGGCAAGCATACTCCGGTGGAGGGCGTGCCGAACCTTTGGGCCTATGAGATCGATACCAAAGACACGATCGAGCGCTCCAAACAGGAGATCCGCGACAAAATCCAGTGGTTCCTTAAGTTCGCCGATATCTCCACCAAAGCCGATGACTTCGTCGAATCGGCGACGATGAACCCGGCCTTCGAAGAATCTGCCATGTTCGAGAACATGGTGGACCTGATGTTGCGCAACGAGTACGATGTCTACGTCTTTGATACGGCACCCACGGCGAATGCCCGTCGTCTGTTAGGCATGTCCAAGGTTTACTCCCTGTGGGTCAACAAGATGCTCAAGAGCCGGGAAGAAGCGCGCACCCTGCGTGAAATGCTCTCATTCACTAAGAAGAAGGAAGAAGACCCCTTGATGGATTACCTAGTGGCTTTTCGCGATCGGATGGGCAAGGCGCGCAACCTGCTCACCGATGAAAGCCTGACGGCCTTCTTCTTCGTCACATTGCCCGAAGCGCTCCCAATCGCCGTGATCACCCGCTTTATCGGCTGGTTCCACGACTTTGGCATTCCGGTCGGAGGCGTGATTGTCAATATGCTCATCGATCGCTCGCAGGTGACGGAGAGCTCGCCAGAATTTGTGCGCAACCGCATGGCCATGCAAGATCGCTACATGGAAGAAATCTGGCAAAAATTTGATGGCTCGGTGCGGGCAATGGTGCCGCTTTATGAGACCGAGGTCCGCGGCGTGCCGATGCTGGGGCGCACTGCACAGGACCTGTTCGGGTTCTAAAAGGAAGCGAAGCGCGTGAGATGTCAAGAATCCGAGGGTTTCATCCTTCGGATTCTTTTTATCCACGTGATCTTTGTTTCTTTCCGACATGACGCATAACACTACCCGCCTACCGGCGAGAGGACGATAATGAGGGTAAGAGCACCAATTTACTCCAACTTCACCAAAAGTCTCTTCTGTAAGGAGGCAAAATGCCGGCAAAAGGTTGGATTGAAGTCAACCCACTCTACTGTAAGGGGTGCGAATTGTGCGTGAATGCCTGCCCACAAGGAGTTTTGGAGCTGGATATGACTCGGTTGACGCCGAAAGGCTACCATCCGGCCCATATTTTCAAGGAGGGTTGTACCGGTTGCGCCATTTGCGGCTTGGTGTGTCCAGATGCCGCCATTACCGTTTATCGCGAAGTGACCAAAGCCCCGGCCGCAGCGGCCGCCTAGCTGGAGGGAGAGAAATATGGCCCGAGAACTCTGGAAAGGGAACGAGGCGATTGCCGAAGCCGCCATTCGCGCCGGCCTGCAAGCCTATTTCGGTTACCCGATCACCCCACAGACCGAGGTCCTCGAATGGATGTCGCGGCGCATGCCGGAACTCGGCCGCGTCTTCGTCCAGGCAGAAAGCGAAGTGGCGGCGATTAACATGGTGTATGGCGCCGCATGTACCGGGGCACGGGTAATGAGCACCTCATCCAGCCCCGGTATTTCTTTAATGATGGAAGGCATCTCCTACATTGCCGGCACCGAAGTGCCGATCGTGTTGATCAACGTCATGCGCGGCGGGCCCGGCCTGGGCAACATCGCCCCGTCACAGGGAGATTACCACCAAGCGGTGCGCGGCGGCGGACATGGCGACTATCCGCGCATCGTGCTGGCACCTTCCTCGGTACAGGAGGCCATTGACCTGACCGTGCTCTCCTTCGACCTGGCCGAAAAATACCGCACGATCGTCATGCTCATCGCTGATGGCAGCATCGGCCAGATGATGGAGCCAGCTGAGATGCCTCCCATGCAACCGGTCTACCATCGCCAATGGGATTGGGCCGTGACCGGCAAAATGGGGCGCGAGCGCCGGGTGCTCTCTTCCATTTACCTCGACCCCTATCAGGAAGAGCAAACTAACCTGCGCTTGATGCAGCGCTGGAAGCAAATTCAGGCCAACGAGGTGCGCTATCGCGAATACTATTTGGACGATGCCGAGTTCGTTGTCATCGGCTTTGGCACGGCCGGACGCGTGGCCCTTTCGGCGGTGCGTGCGGCACGGCAGGAGGGACTGAAGGTGGGGCTGCTGCGCCCGATCAGCGTTAGCCCCTTCCCCTATGCAATTGTAGAGAACTTGGCACAACGCGTCAGCGGATTCCTTGTCGTCGAAATGAACACCGGTCAGATGCTCGAAGATGTCCAGCTGGCCAACAAAGGGCGTGTCCCGCTCCTCTTTTACGGTCGCCCCGGCGGAGTGGTGCCCTTCCCCGATGAGATCCTTCAGGAAATTCATCGCCTGGTCAAAACCCCACCCTCGCCCGATGAAGATCCCCGTCTGGCATGGTTAGAACGCATGGCACAAACTTCAGGAGGTGCTTGATGACCACCCTGGTTGCACCCTCAAACTTGGTCTTTACCCGTCCCGAAGGCTTAACCGAATTCCCCACCCATTACTGTCCGGGCTGTACCCACGGCATCGCCCATCGGCTGATCGCCGAGGTGCTGGAAGAAATGGACGTGCTGGATAGGGCAATCGGCGTGGCACCGGTAGGTTGCGCCGTCTTTGCCTATAATTATTTCGATTGCGATTTCGTCGAAGCGGCCCATGGGCGCGCTCCGGCCATGGCAACCGGCATCAAACGGGTCCTGCCTGACCGCGTCGTCTTCGCCTACCAGGGGGATGGCGACCTAGCCTCGATCGGCATGGCTGAAATCGTCCACGCCGCAGCGCGCGGGGAAAACATCACGGTAATCTTCATCAACAACGCCAATTACGGCATGACCGGCGGCCAAATGGCGCCAACCACGCTGCCGGGCATGAAGACCACTTCCTCCCCCAACGGCCGCGATGTGGAAACCCAGGGTTACCCGATCCGCATGGCCGAAATGCTGGCTACCCTGGATGGCGCCGGCTATGTCGTTCGCCGCTCGCTCCATGACCCGAAGAACATTCGCCTGGCTAAAAAGGCCATCCGCCTGGCGTTTGAAACACAGGTGCGCAGTCTGGGCTTCTCCATGGTAGAGTTACTCTCCACCTGCCCCACCAACTGGGGCTTGAGCCCCGTAGAAGCACTGCGCTTCGTCGAGGAGAAAATGGTGCCCTATTTCCCGCTGGGCGACTATCGGGTGAGCCAGGCCGTGGCTCAGATTCGCGTATAGGAGGCAGGAGATGCAAAAAGAGATCATCATTGCCGGTTTTGGTGGACAGGGCGTGCTCTTCGCCGGACAGGTGCTGGCCTACGCCGCAATGGAGGTTGGCAAAGAAGTGACCTGGATCCCCTCGTACGGCCCGGAAATGCGCGGTGGTACGGCCAATTGCACCGTGATCATCGCCGATGAAGAGATCGGCTCCCCCTTGGTGAAATATCCGCCCCTGGCCATCGTACTCAACCTGCCTTCGTTCGATAAATACGAGCCGCTGATCAAACCCGGCGGAGCGCTGATCATCAATCAATCCATGATCGATCGCAGCGCCAAGCGTGAGGACATCATCGAAGTCTTCGTCCCTTGCAATGAGATCGCCGAAGCGATCGGGGATCGCCGCCTGCTGAACATGGTTGCCGTGGGTGCGCTGCTGCGCTTCCTGCCTGAACTTTCGCTCGAGGACGTGGAAAAAGCACTCCGCGATCACCTGCCGACCCGTCGCCGCGACCTGCTCCCCCTCAACTTCCAGGCCCTACGACGCGGCTACGAGGTGGCGGCACAACAGGCGTTGACCGTCTAGTCTTCATCGGAGAGAAAGCCCGGCTGCTCCAGACGCACGATCTCACCGTGGACATTGATCACTAGGCGAAAACCTATCATCCCCAAATAAGCCCGCGTTTCCTCGGGGAGGCCCGTTTCGAGCAAAGTCCTGAAATGGGCCTCCAGGTTTTTTAACTGCGTCTCGATCATGGCGCGCATGAAGAGATCATCCTGGCCGAGCATTTTGGCCGCTTGGGCCGAAATCTCCCCTTCGCTGCCGCGGATCATTTCCCGCATCTGGCGCAGGACCTCCAGATCCACCTGCTCGGATGGAATATGGCGACGGAAGCCGGCATCGTTGACCACATAGCACGGCTCGTTGCCCACATAGGCGACCTCCACCGCGTTGCCATCCTCATCCACGACCAGGCCGGCAAAAAGCGGTTGACGGGGCATCACTTCACTCCTTTTCCTGCTTCCCTTCGATCGCCGCCAATAAGATAGCTGCAGTCAGCCCCAGGCGACGATCGAGCCTTCGAGAAGCATCCATGCTGAAATCGATTTCCAATTCGTATCGAAAGAGATGGAAACGCTGACGTAGATCCGCCAAGCGTTGCTCCCCTATGAACAGATCGTAATTTTGCGGCAGCAGAGCGCCGAGCAAAAAGCGGCGCAATAGTGCCAAGCCAAAAGAATCTTCGGTCAGGAAGCCCATCGGTCGTTCCTGTGCATCGAGCAATTCCCAGCGATCGCGCAAGAGCGAAGCAAAGCCGCGTCGCCGCCAGGTGCCGATCCGCTCACCGCTCAAGCTGTCGATCACATCGTATGCGGCGGCAAAATCCAGAATCTGGCGCGCTTTAATCATCAGGACTTCCTGGCTTTTGCTCTCATCCGTATAGAGACGGAAATCCTCGCGCAGACGGAACATCTTTTGCTCGCAAAAGAACACCAGGTCACCTTGCGGGTTGTAGATGCGAAATTTGCCCGTCAGCGCCAGGACCTGTCGCTTGAGCAAATAGCGATCGTAGCGGAGAGCGGGATGCATCGTGCGACCTCCGAGGATGAAAATGTGTGCTGTTTTTAGTTTACCACGGATGGGGAGGGTAAACGGTGAGGAAAGAAGGGGGAGAAGTTGGAGTTGATGGGTGGGGGGTGGGAGGTTAGGGGGTAGGAGAGAGGCAATGGCTTTTCAGGGTCTCTTCTTTATGCAACCATTCGACCATTGACCACAAGACTACGTGACCAATCAATTACAAGGCTACAACAATTTTGCGATACAATCGAGTCAGGCTTGAGAACAGACTCTTTTCCCGTGGAGGATCGCATGGCTTATACCATTGCCGTGATCGGTTTAGATGTAATCGGCCTCTCGCTAGGCTTAGCGCTGGGCAAAAACGAAAAAATCCACCGCCTCGGGCACGACCGTCAACCGCAACGGGCGCAGCAAGCGAAGAAGCAGGGAGCGGTGGACGAGATCGGATACAACCTGCCACAGGTGGTACAAAAGGCACAGCTCATCCTGCTGACCGAGCCGCTGAGCCAACTGGAAGAAACCTTCCAGGTCATTGGGCCGGCATTGCGTGCGGGAAGTGTGGTGATGGATTTTGCCCCGATCAAGCGAGCTCCGGCCGAATGGGCCTCCCGTTACCTACCGGCTGGTTGCGCCTATCTCGGCCTGAAGCCGGCCTTCAATCCGCAGGTGCTGGAGCCGGCTGAATGGCACGGGCGCGAGGACCTCTTCGCCAACGGGTTGATCGCCGTGGCAGCGCCCCAGGGCACCTCCGAAGCGACGCTGCAGCTGGCCGAAGACCTGATCCGCACCCTGGGGGCACGGCCGCTCTTCTCCGATGCCGAGGAAATTGACGGGGTCTTCAGCCGCGCTGGATTGTTGCCGGCCCTGATCGCGGCTGCCCTGCTCCATGTCACCCTGGGACGCCCCGGCTGGCAGGAGGGGCGCAAACTGGCCGGCAGGAGCTACCGCGCCCTGCTGAACGCCCTGCTCGCCGAGGCGATCGAAGACCTGCAACCGGCCAGCCTGCTCAATCACCAGAGCCTGCAACGCGCGCTGGATGATCTGATCGCCTCTTTGCAGGAACTGCACGCGTGTCTGGAAAGCGAGGACGGCGAAAGGCTGGGGGAGTATCTGCACCAGGCGCGCCAAGGTGGCCAAAAGTGGTGGGAAGAACGCCAAGCCGGGCTTTGGGAAGCGCCGAGCACCGAATCCCTGGATCAGATCCCCTCTTTCGGTGAGCGCATTTCGCAATCCCTGTTCGGCGGCCGGGCGCGCAAGTGAGGCCCCGGCAAACGCCTAGCAAGCTCACCCCTCACAGGCAGCAAGCAGGTCATTTACCCACTTCAAGAGGCTCGGCTCTCCTATTTTCTCGAAGGCAGCTTTGGCCTTCTGGGCATATTCCTTGGCCTTTGCCTTATACCCCATCTCGAGCAGAGCAACGGCAAAATTGCCATAATCGGCGCCCTCGCTATATAAATCCCCCATTGCCTGCCGCATGGCAATTGCCTGTCCTAATTCTTCTTCGGCTGCAGCGAGGTCACCAGAAAACAAGGAAAGCCGGCTCAAAGCAGCCAGCACGTTAGCTTCACCCAATTTCGCTCCCACTGTGCGATACAACCCCAAGGCCTGCTCGTAGCGCTCCAGCGCTGCATCCATTTCCTTGCGAAACTGCAGCACGTCGCCCATCGCCTGCAGCACGTTGGCTTTTGTCTGCTTTTCGGAGATGCCCAACGCCAGCGCTTTCTCCGTTGCTGCGCCCCATTCGGCGTACAGGTTCAAAACCACAAACCAGTTGCGGGCGGCATGGATCAGCCTGGCCAGGCGGTTGCCGTCCTTTTGCTGACCGGCCCAGGCCAGGGCGCGGCGCAAATTCTCAATTTCGAGTGCCACTTCCGGCGCGGTGCTGGGATCGTCGGTATAGTGTCGAAGGAATAAGTTTTCCAGCCATTCGGCCAGGCGTTCGTTGAATGTTTCGATCTCCCCGGCCTGATGCAGCTTCCATGCCGCATACTCGTCCAGCAGATCGTGCAGGCGATAGCGCTCAAAATCACCCCCAACCGCTTTGACCAGCGATAGGTTGATGAAGCGTGAGAGAGTCCGCCGCGCTTCAAACGGTTCCAGCCCCCATACATGCGCTGCGGCTTCGGGAGTAAAGCCGCTCGGGTGGAATACAGCCAAGGCGCGGAAACGGGCACGATCAGCCTCGTTCAGGTCGAAATAACT
>JBBIGZ010000054.1:0-18861 GCA_037447295.1 Chloroflexota bacterium
CAAGATGAGGGCGCGCTTCATGCGTTCCTGGTCAACAATAGCGGTAAAGGGGAAGATGATCGCCATATCCTATTCTCCAGGGCTTATTATAATGCATGGTGTAGTTTTTGATACCGGCGCACTTGCCCCTTCTTGTCTTATGCTATAATCTTTCCGCTATGTGGAAGAACCTGATCAACTTTCTGGGGGGTAACCCCATCAAACGAGAACTGGAAAGCCTGCGGGCCGAAGTAGAGCGCATCAACGCGCTGGAGAAGGAATTTGAGCAACTTTCGGATGATGCCCTGCGTGCCAAAACCGACGAATTCCGCGCCTACATCCGTCAGGCAACGCAAGGCATTGAAGACGAGGCCGAGCGCCTACAGGCGGAAGCGCAGGCATTGGAAGAGATTCTGCCCCAAGCCTTTGCCGCTGTGCGCGAGGCTTCCAAGCGGACGCTGGGGTTGCGCCATTACGATGTGCAGCTGATCGGCGGTATCGCCCTGCACCGCGGCAAGATTGCCGAGATGAAAACCGGCGAGGGGAAAACGCTGGTGGCCACGCTGCCGCTCTACCTGAACGCTCTGACCGGCCGCGGCGTGCACTTGGTGACGGTCAACGATTACCTGGCGCGACGCGATGCGCGCTGGATGGGGCCCATCTACCACGCCCTGGGGTTGACCGTCGGCGTGCTCCAGATGGCCGCCGTCACCGAAAACGCCCGCAAAGCCTACTTATACGATCCTTCGCGCACATCTCCCCACGAGGATCAACATCAGCTACGTCTGGTTGACCGTGCCGAGGCCTACCGCGCCGATATTACCTACGGTACCAACTCCGAATTCGGCTTTGACTACCTGCGCGACAATATGGTCTACCGGCTGGAGGATAAAGTCCAGCGCGGGCACTATTACGCCATCATTGACGAAGTGGATAACGTGCTGATAGACGAGGCGCGCACACCGCTGATCATCTCCGGGCCGGCCTCCGGTGACCTGGAGTGGTATCGGCGCATGGCGCAAGTGGTCAAACAATTGCGACCGGAAGATTACGAGATCAACGAACGGGATCGCATGGTAACCCTGACCGAGGCCGGCATTGCCCATGTGGAACAGATCCTCGGTCAGCCGCTCATGGACCCGGAGCGCCCGGAAGATATTAACCCTGAGCAGGCGCGTCTAATGGGCTACCTGGAACAGGCCTTGCGAGCCGAGTTCGTCTTCAAGAAAAACAAGGATTACCTCGTCCAGGGCGGAAAGGTGATCATCATTGACGAATTCACCGGCCGCTTGATGCCAGGTCGGCGTTGGTCTGATGGCCTGCACCAGGCCGTGGAGGCCAAAGAAGGGGTGAAGATCGAACCCGAAAACGTGACCTACGCCACGATCACCCTGCAAAATTACTTCCGCATGTACCATAAGCTGGCCGGCATGACCGGCACCGCGCTGACCGAGGCCGAAGAATTCCACAAAATTTACAACCTGGACGTGCTCCCCATCCCCACCAACCTGGAATACCAGGCTATGGGACCCGAGGCACCGTTGGTCGAAATCAAGGCGCGGGATGAGGACGGATATGAGTATTCTTACTTCGCCCGGCGCGAGGACCCCGAAAAGAAGCCCCTCTATTACCGACGCAAAGACTATCCCGATGTCATCTACCGCACGCGGGAGGCCAAACTACGCGGCATCGTCACCGAGATCCTGCGGGAACACGTGCGCGGTCGTCCGCTGCTGATCGGCACCACTTCGGTGGGATCTTCGGAATTCCTTTCTTCGCGCCTGCGCGCCGAGGCAATACGCCGTTTGCTTCAGGTCCTGCTCGTTCGTCATCACTGGTTCCGCACCCACGGCCTGGAGGAAGATGGTCGACGCGTAGAAGAGCTTCTCCCTCTCTACGAGCCTCTGGAAACAATCACCCCAGACCTATTGCGAAAATTCGCCACTCCCCTAGGCATCCATATCAACCCCGAAAACCCCGAAAACCTGACAACGTTGCTGGAGATCCTTCGCCTGCCGGCAGAGCTGGAGCCTCGTCTCAAAAGCGTAATCCAAGGCGGCATACCGCATCAGGTTTTGAATGCTCGCAAGCACGCCGAAGAAAGCATGATCATCGCTGGGGCCGGCGCTTTCGGCGCGGTGACGATCGCTACCAACATGGCCGGTCGCGGTGTAGACATCAAACTGGGTGGCGAACTGGCCGAAGAGGTAATCGCGGCCGTCAACCGCATCCTGCGCCGCAACGGTTTTCCCGACCCATTCAACATGAGCCTGCAAGAACGCCGCCAAGCGCTTTCGCAGATCGATCCCTCACGTTTTGGCATCTACGAGACGGAAGCGCGCTTTTTCCTCAAATATTTTGAGGACATGGAGCGCGTGCGCGCCCTGGGCGGCTTGCACGTGATCGGCTCCGAGCGTCACGAAGCGCGCCGCATTGATAATCAGCTGCGCGGTCGCGCCGCCCGCCAAGGGGACCCCGGCTCTTCGCGCTTCTATCTTTCTCTGGAAGATGATCTCATGCGCCTGTTCAGCGGCGAACAGGTTTCTGCGCTCATGGAACGTCTACGAGTGGATGATGCCCTGCCGCTGGAGAATCGCCTGGTCAGCCGCCTGATCGAGGAATCTCAGCATCGGGTAGAAGGTGCGAACTTTGACATGCGCAAGCACCTTCTGGAATATGATGACGTGCTCAATCGCCAACGTATGCAGATTTATGCCCAGCGCGATCGCGTGCTGAGCAAAGAGGACCTGCGGGAAGATATTATCGCCCTGCTGCGTGCCGAAATCGAGCACCGTGTCCCGGCCGCGCTCGAATCCGAAAAAGGCCCCTGGGCCCTGATCGCCTGGCTGGAAGAGGTCCAGCCCACCATGGCGATCGGAGAACGGCTCTATCCATCCTTTGGCATGCGACTCCTAGCCGAGGAGATCCAACGGCGCGGAATAACCCCAGAACACTTCCGAAATTTTGCCAAACGCGCGGTGGAACTGGAACAGGCCCACACCCTGGAGGCCTTGGAAGATCTCCTCGAAACCGCCTTCTCGAGTTTTTCCCAAGCACTTGAGGAACGGCGCGAGGCCCTCGAGACCTTTTTTGAGACCCTGGAGGATCGCGAGCAACCCTTACGCCTCAACGAAGCCCAGGATGAGCTCAGCCGCCTGCTTCGTATCCCGATCCGTCTTTCCAATGCTCAATGGAAGACGTTCCTTTCCGAGCCTGAAGCCTTGCAGAAGGAGTTGCTCGGCTCCTTAGAAAATCAATTGCTCATCCAGCAGGCGAATAAGCTGCTTGCCGGTTTGGAACGTCGCCTGGGTGAGGGCGTGGATCGAAGGAATTTCCCGCTGGATCGCGGCTGGGATGCCCTCGAAGAGGCCATTCTGAACTACGCTGAACAGACATTGCGACGACGCTCTTCGCAATGGTTTGGAGAAAACGGGCAAATCTCTCAGGCCATTGAGGCCGCGTTTCGCGAGACTCCACCGCAAAGCGAAGAGCAGATCGTGCAGTTGCTGCAAACGCTCTCCCTTGGAACGCGCAGTTTCTTCGATGCACGCACCCATCGCCAAATGCAATTGACCTATTACCGCTTCCGCTACATTTTCCTGGTAGCCGAGATGCTCCAGGAACGGGGTCTTTCGGCCCAAGCGTTGAGCGAGGTCATCATTGAACACCTGCAAGGGGCAATCCTCTTCCTGGACGAGATGTTCGGCCGTCCGGCCATGAATGAAATCCACCGTCACCTGTTGCTGACTGCCATCACCGATCGCTGGGTGGATTACCTGACGCAGATGGAGGCCCTGCGGGTCTCGATTGGATTGGAAGCCTATGCGCAACGCGATCCGCTGGTGCAATATAAGAGCCGAGCTGCTGAAATGTACCAACAGTTGCTCAAGGATATTCGCTCCTTGGTGATCACCCATCTTTTCGCCGCACGTCCGCGCAGCACGACAACGGCCTCACCTGCCCCCGAAACCACACCTGCCTCCACTTCGCCTGAATCATCTCCTGCGAGCAACACAGAAGGCGAAAAGAAAAGGCGCCGCCGTCACCGCTAAAATAAGTCGTGGAACCGTCATTAGAGTATTACCGTTCCTTGCCAAAGGTTGAACTGCATCGTCATCTGGAAGGATCCTTGCGTCTGGAGACGATGATCGATATCGCCCGTCTCTATGGCATTACCATCCCGGTAGCGCTGCTCAGCCCAATGGTACAGGTTCAAGCCTACGATCCGCCGACCTTCAAGAATTTTCTTTCCAAATTCACCACTTTGCGCCTGTTTTATCGCTCCCCTGAAGTGATCATGCGCATTACGCGGGAAGCGGTGGAAGACGCAGCGCGTGATGGAATCTATTACCTTGAGCTACGCTTTACGCCGGTTGCGCTCAGCCGGGTGCAGAGCTTCCCACTACGGGAGGTAATCGATTGGGTGACTTCTAGCGCTCAAAAGGCGGCGCAGGAATACGGCATCTGGGTTGGCCTGATCGTCAGCGCCAACCGGCATGAGCCACCTTCCCTGGCCGAGGAGGCCTTTCGCCTGGCGGCGGAATATCGGGGACGGGGCGTAGTGGGCGTGGACCTGGCCGGCAATGAAGCCGAATTCCCGCTGACCCCTTTTCTCCCCATCTTGCGCGAAGCAAAGGCTTCCGGGTTGCACGTGACCCTGCATGCCGGCGAATGGGGCGGCGCAGAAAACGTACGTCAAGCGATCGAAGAAGGTGGCGCCGAACGCATCGGTCACGGGGTGCGCCTTTTGGAGGATGTGAACGTGGTTGCCCTGGCACGTGAGCGCAGCGTGACCTTTGAGGTCTGCATCACCAGCAACTACCAATCGGGTGTGATCGCACGCCTGGAAGATCATCCGTTGCCTAAAATGCTGGCGGCTGGGCTAAGGGTTGCCATCAACACCGACGATCCCAGCGTTTCTCGCACCACCCTGAGCGATGAATATCACCTGGCCGGTAAATTGTGCTCGCTTTCTTCGCAGGAACTCTTTTCACTTGTGCTAGTAGCAGCAAACGCCTCTTTTCTACCTCAGGCGGCTCGCCAAGCCCTGGAACAACGCCTGCGCGCCGCTTTTGACCACCTTGCCTAAACCTTCTTGACGAGAGGAGTTATGTCGGACTTAAAGATCGTCATTCCGATGGCCGGTTGGGGCACCCGAATGCGCCCACAAACCTGGAGCAAACCCAAGCCCTTAGTCGCTGTGGCCGGAAAAGCAACGTTGGATTATTTGCTGGAGATGTTTCGGAGCATTCCGCGAGATTGGGAGGTCGAATACGTCTTCATCGTTTCGCCGGGCTTGGGTGAAACGCACATTCCCCGCCATATGGCCGAACATTATCCGAATCTACGGGTGCACTATGTGGTGCAGGAAGAGATGAAGGGTCAATCCCATGCTCTCTACTTGGCAAGGGAACACCTGCAGGGACCGATGATTATGTGCTTTTCTGATACCCTGCTGGAGACCGATTTTTCTTTTCTGAAAAACGAACCTGCTGATGGAGTTGCCTGGGTCAAAGAAGTGGATGACCCGCGCCGCTTTGGTGTGGCAGAGGTCGATCCATCCGGGCAAATCTGTCGCCTGATCGAAAAGCCCCAGAGCATGGAAAACAAATTGGCGGTGGTAGGATGTTACTATTTTCGCCGTGGGGAGGCTTTGGTGCAGGCCATCGAAGAACAGATGCATCGCAACATCCAGCTGAAAGGTGAATTCTTCCTGGCCGATGCGATCAACATCCTTATCGAACGAGGGGCCAAGATGCGCCCACACATTGTGAATATCTGGCTAGATACGGGCACCATTCAGGCTACTCTAGAGACCAATCGCTACCTGCTCCAACATCGCACTTTCCCCCTTCCGCCGCTTGCGGAAAACGTACAGATCATTCCGCCGGTCGCCGTCCATCCCGAAGCGCGTCTCAGCCATTCCGTCATCGGCCCGAACGTTTCGATCGGTCCCGGATGTGTCATTGAGCATGCTCGTATCGAGGATAGCATCCTGGAAAGCGAAGTAACGGTGCAAGGACTTTCTCTGATCCGCTCTTTTGTGGGACATCGGGCAAAGATCGTTGGCACAGATGCTCAAAAGCAAGTAGAATTGAATATCGGAGATGATTCGTCCATTTTAGTGAGGTAGATATGTTTCCTTACCATCCTGATGACCGACGTGAATTAGAAGAGAAGATGCGCCGTGAGGGGCGGCTACCGCCCGGTCAGGCGCTGACCGTCAAATTTCCCGTACTCCACTATGGTCCGATCCCGCCGTTCAACCCCGCCACCTGGGATTTCCGCATTTGGGGTGAAGTGGAAGAGCCCCGTCGCTGGACATGGGAAGAGTTCAATCAACTGCCGCGCACGCGCGTGGTAATGGACATCCACTGTGTGACGCGCTGGAGCAGATTCGATACCGTTTGGGAAGGCGTCTCGGTAAAGACTCTGGTCGAACAGGGTTTTATCCGCCTCAAACCGACGGCACGCTACGTGATCCAGCACGCCGAATACGGCTTTACCGCCAATCTCCCCCTGGAAGTGGTTTTGCAGGATAACTTTTTGCTGGCCACTCATTTCAACGGTGAGCCCCTCACGCCCGAACACGGTTATCCGCTGCGCGGCGTGATCGGCTACATCCCCGGACGGGAGGACTTGGTTACCACTTACTTTTGGAAAGGCGCAAAGTGGCTGCGTGGCCTGGAATTCCTGCCCCACGATCGCCCCGGCTTTTGGGAACAGGCCGGCTATCATAACAATGCCGATGTTTGGAAGGAAGAACGCTACGGATAATCCTGTGTGTTGACTTTCCGCAGCATAAAACAAAAATCACGGTTGAGCAACCGTGATTTTTGTTTATTGGGTGGTCATTTCAGGCCGTCTTGGCCAGGGTTCGGATACAACGCGCGCACAGCACCTTCTTCACCTTGCGCCCGTTCTCGATAACGGTCACTTTCTGCAAATTCGGGCGGAACGTGCGATTGGTGGCGCGCATGGAAAACGAACGATTGTGACCGAACGTGGTCGTCTTTCCACAATGAGCACACTTAGCCATAGTCCACTTCCTTCCACAGAGATTGAAACGAGAGATAGCGGGCGGATTGTACCACAAATTGAAAAATAAATGGAAACGCTTTAGCCACGCTTCACTATCATCATGGCGGTACGCTCGTCACTGCGTAACAGCATCTTAGGCTTGAAAAATGGCGTCGATCTGGGCCATGACCTCCGGCGTCAGCTTTTCGACTACCTCTAGCGCCTGCATGTTTTCACGCACCTGTTCCACGCGGCTGGCACCGGTAATCACCGTGCTGATGTGCGGGTTCTTCAGGCACCAGGCGATCGCCAACTGCGAAAGAGTGCACCCTAGCTCGGCGGCTATCGGCTGCAGAGCACGTACCTTCTCCAAGCGCCGCGGATCGGTCAGCCGATCTCGGAGCCACTCATAGCCGGGCAACGCGCCACGGCTGCCTTCCGGAATGCCCTGCAAATATTTTCCGCTCAGCAACCCTGAAGCCAACGGGCTCCAAGTGGTCGCACCGTAGCCATAGTCTTTAAAAAGGCGCGCATATTCTTTCTCAACTCGCTGGCGCTCAAAAAGATTGTATTGTGGCTGCTCGGTGATCGGCTTGTGCAAATGATGGCGCTCGGCGATCTCGATCGCCGCCACGATCTCGGCCGCCGACCATTCCGAAGTGCCCCAATAGAGCGCCTTGCCCCATTCGATGATATTGTGCATCGCCCAAACGGTTTCTTCGATCGGTGTCGTCGGATCCGGGCGATGACAAAAGATAATGTCTACATAGTCCAGCCCCAGGCGTTGTAAGGAGCCGTTGATCCCCTCGATCAATCGCTTGCGATTGAGGGTATTCTTCTCGTTGACGTTATCGTGCAGTCCCCAATAGAACTTAGTCGAAACCAGATAGCTCCCACGTCGCCAGCCCAAACGCCTTAGCGCTTCGCCCATGATCTCCTCGGAGCGTCCCCCGGCATATACTTCGGCGTTATCGAAGAAGTTGACGCCGAAATCATAGGCTGCCGCCATGATCTCCACCGCCCGATCGACATCGGCCTGATTGCCAAAGGTCACCCACGACCCCAGCGAAAGCTCGCTCACGCGGATACCGGCTCGACCCAGATGACGATAGTTCATTATAGCCTCCTTACCATGAAGGTTCTTCGATGTAATGTAGTTTTTCCGGATGCTCTCGCACGATCACGGCCATGTTGTCATAGAATTCCTGCGCCGTAGCGTAATGCACTTTGGCCGCTCCGACCTGAATTTCTTTGATCACCCCTTTTTCCAGCAATTCATTCATGCCGGGCACAATGTAGGTTTTGACGCGTTCGTGCTTGCGCACAAACATCGTATAGGTGCGGATGCGCGGAATACGGTCATAGCCGACGTAAATTCCAGAAAACTCCTTCACCCGCCGATAGTCGCACCCTACGTTGTATTCGATGTAATGATGCATGGAAAAGGTGCTGTTGAAATCCAGACCGATGCTCAGAATCGTGCCGTTCGTGCGGTGGAAAAGCGCAAACACGGAGTTCGGACCGTAAGCCTCTACATCGTCACAAGCGGCAAACTCCTCCCTTCGTCTTCCAAGGACGGCAAAGGAGTAGATCGGATGCGGCGTGCGCAGTGCCTGCGGCCGCAAACGCGCCAGCTCGGTGATGATCCCCATTTTCGAGGGGGTCTCTAGGATGTCGAAGTAGTGGAATTCGGTCCAGGATTGGAAGTTGAAGGTGGGAAAGAGCACCGTGCCTTCAGGGCCGACCAGGTCCAGCAGTGCGTCGATCACCGTTTCGGCGCCGCCTTCCACGCCGCCGAGCGATTTGTACGAAGTATGCACCATGATCGTCGCCCCCGGCTGAATGCCGCTTTGGCGGAAACCGTTGACCAGATCACTCCGGCTGAGCACTACTCCCTCCTTGCTGTGTACCGGTTGTCGGTGAAGAAGCCGCCGGTGTTGGGCTTGCGCTGAGCTTGGCCTTTTGTTCTTCCAGAGATTTTTCCAGCTCGCTCACCTTGCGCCGCAGACTGCCCACCGTCCAGGCCCGACGTAACGTGCCGGGAAGCATCACCAGCACACCGATCAGGATGCCAACTCCTACCGAGATCAGGATCAAAAGTGCCAAGGCCCACTCGCCGCGGTAGCTCAGAAAGGCTACCGTCACTACGGTTGAATTCTGCAGGGCGAAGATCACCGCCAGAATAGCAAACGCCAGAGCCAAAATTAATGCCAAGACCATGGGAACCTCCTTTCCTGGCTCAATTGTAACGTAATTTGGTAAGCCTGCAACAGTTTCTCGAAGTTCTTCCTCCAATCGGCACGCGTTTCGGCGACGCGTCGCGCCGCTTGCCCGACCTGCGCCAAAGGTTCCGGGTTCTCCAGCAGGCGCAGGAGCACCTCGCTCAAGGCGCGATCATCGCCATCCGGGAAGAGCCAACCGTTGACGCCCTCTTTCACCCATTCGCGATTGGCAGGAATATCCGAAACTACCATCGGCAGACCACAGGCCAACGCCTCCATCAGCGAGACCGAAGAGCCATCTACATGGGAAGGGGAGATAAAAAGATGGGAACGGGCATACCATTGCGGCAATTCGGCTTGTGAAATGCGCCCAGGCAAATAGACCCGTTCCCAAACGCCACCTTCCTGAAGCAAGCGATGTAATAACGGTGCCTGTGAACCGCCTCCTAGGAGGAACAGGGAAACATCCTCCCGCTGACGCGCCAGGCGCACAAAGGCACGCACGAGTACATCCACTCCGTAACGCGTTTCCCAGCTGCGGTTGCAAAGAAGGTTATAGTGCGCGGTTGGAAAGCGCGCAGAAGCCGGTGGCGCAAAACGCTCCAGATCTACGCCCCAGGGAAAAACCAGCGTGTGCTCGGCCGGCATGCCATAGGCAATCGCCTTACGGCGGGTGACCTCGGCATCGCTGACGAAAAAGGTAGAATGACGCAAAGGGTAGCGCGTGGCCCAGCGCCACCAAGCATTGCGTTCGGCATCTTCCATCAGGTCAAAGCCCCAGGACATGGTGAGCAAGGGCCAAGCACCGGCCAGCGCGGCGGTTAAGGCACACGTTTGGATCGGGCCGGCATGGACGAGGTCCGGCCGGATGCGCCGCCACAGGGCGCGAAAGGCACGCACCTTGCCGGGTAGATCGCGCCAGCGAAAGCGCTCCGTCTCCCCTTCCCATTTCACCTGTTCCACTTCTGGCGGCAAGAGGCGATCCTCTAGCGGGCGAGAGGATCGCACCAGCCGTGCATAGAAGACCTCATAACCGGCCCCGGCCAGCGAGGTCAGGAAACGGTAATCGTGAGGGGTGTAGTCGAAGGAAAAGTAGAGAACGCGCATCGTCTGCGGCGGCCTACGCTCCCAGGTCCGTCCAGCGGAGTTCTTTGCCGGCCGGAATATCGTGTAGGGCGCGAGTGCCGATCACTGCCTCGATCTCATAGGGCTTGATCGCGCCGGGAGTAGCCGGGCGCAGCACGTCGATCATCTCGCGGGTGAGCACCTCACCGGCCTTAATATCGCGCGCCGCGCGCAGGCAGCGCCGCTGGATGATCACCGTCTCCTGCTCGTTGGCGGCGACGAATTTATCCGGCGAACCGAGGGCACGTTCGGCCAGGCGCACTTCTTCGACCATGCGCGCCCAGTTATCCGGGTTAAGGGCGAATTTGTGATCCGGGCCTTCGCGGTTGTTATCATCGGTAAAGTGCCGTTCAATGACGCGCGCTCCCAAGGTTACGGCTGCCACGATCGGCGCCGGGCTTTGGGTATGATCCGAAAGGCCCAGGATGACGTTCGGGAACATGGTGGCATAGGTGCGCAGGACGTTCAGGTGAAGGTGATCGTAGTTCTCCGGGCTGGCAGTGTAGTTCGTATTGCATTGCATCAAAACCAGCTGCGGGTTGTGCTTGAGGATGGCATGCACAGCGCGCTGCACATCGGCGATCGTCGCCGCACCGGTTGCCAGGATGACCGGCTTGCCCTTCTTGGCCATGCGCTCCAGGGCCTCGATCCAGTCAATATCGCCGGAGCCGATCTTATAGGCCGGCACATATGGTTCGACATAATCGATGGCCTCAAAATCGTAGGGCGAAGTGAAATAGTGAATGCCGACCTTATCGCATTCTTCCTTCAGGATAGGCGTCCAATCAAAGGGGATGGAGGCCTCCTGATAGACCTGGAAAACGGATTTCTTCCAAGCCGCCTGATGGGAAACTTGCCGCCCTAACGAGCGAAAGCCGTAATCCGAGACGATCTTGGGGGCGCGAAAATTCTGGAATTTAGCCGCATCGGCACCGGCTTCTTTGGCCAGGCGAATGAGCATCTTCGCCCGTTCGAGCGAACCATCGTGATTGGCGGCGATATCGGCGATGAAATAGGTGGGGTGATTGAGGCCGATCAGGCGATCACCGATTTTGATTTCCATAGGCTCCTCCGAAAATTGGAATCAGGAAATGGGGGTAGATTGTGGATAACTACGCAGTTTCTGTGGATAACCTGCGAGGAACTGTGCATAAAACCGTTGCAAACCGGTGGAAAACTCGGGCAAAGGATGGCCGAGCGCCTGGGTGACCTTATGGGTAGAGAGCCAAAGATGGGTCGCCCGCGGCGCTTTGAGCCCGGAATCGGCGATCGAGCATGGCCGGATCAGGTTCTCATCCAATCCAAACGTGCGGGCAATAGCAAGGCCGAATTCATATTTGCTCATCGGCCGGGTCCCCAGAACATGATAGAGGCCGGATAGCGATTTCTCTAGCATCTCCAGCAGCAGCTGTACCAAATCAGTCACTAAAATGGGACAGAAGATCACATCGGTAAAACCGTTCACCGCCTTCTGCTGGCTCAAATTGTAAAAGAAAAATTCGGCTAGGCTACGTTTTCCACCGGCACTCCAGCCATAGAAATTCGTGCGCACCACCAAAGCCTGGGGATGGGCCTCCAAGACGGCTTTTTCGGATTCCCATTTGGTGCGTGCGTAGATGTTCAAGGGGTTCGGTGGATCCTCTTCGGTATAAGGTGCCGTTTTGCGCCCATCGAAAACAGAATCGGTGGAAATATGCACAAGGGGGATACGCGCTTCGGCGCAGACCCGTGCCAGGGCAGCCGGGAAAGCCGTGTTCAGCCGATAGGCGAGATCGGGTTCGGCTTCGCATTGATCCGGATAGGCGAGCGCCGCGCAGTGAATCACCGCATCCGGGCGAAATTCGGCGATCAGGCGCGCGGCGGCATCCTCGCGCAGCAAATCAAAAGAATGCGCCTCGAAAGGCACGCCGCGCAAGGCCGTTCGGGCGATCCCGATGATATGATAGCGGGACTCGGCCTGCAAGGCCAGGTTCAACCCCAGCAGCCCGCTTACGCCCGTCACCAGCAGGCGCATCAACCCTCCAAGCGTCCGGCACGAAACGCCTCTTCAAAAGGCGCAATGAACTGGCGGATTTCATCCACCGTCAGCCACCAATCGTTGGTGTTGGAAGCATAACGGAAGCCATCCGGCAGCGCCCGTCCACGTGCCTGCCACTGATAGCCGAACCAGAAGGCCTCGGCCGGTTGGACGACGAACATCTTTTCCATCTCCACCGTGTGACGGGCCTCATCCTCGGAGATCAGCACCTCATGGAGCTTTTCGCCGGGGCGAATGCCGATGATCTCGATCTGCGCTTCGGGAGCGATGGCGCGCGCCAGGTCCATCACGCGCATGCTCGGAATTTTGGGAACAAACACTTCGCCACCTTCCATTTGCTCAATGCAGGAGATGACGAAACGCACCCCTTGTTCCAGCGAAATCCAAAAGCGCGTCATGCGCTCATCGGTGATGGTGATCTTGCCATTGACCCGCTGACGCAGAAAGACCGGCACCACCGAGCCGCGCGAGCCGACTACGTTGCCATAACGCACGCAGGAAAAGCGCGTGGCCGTGCCGGCGGCATAGGCGTTCGATTGGATCACCAGTTTTTCGGCGGCCAGCTTGGTCGCGCCATATAGATTGACCGGGTTGACGGCCTTATCCGTGCTGAGCGCCAGCACTTTCTCCACGCCGGCATCCAGCGCCGCCTCGACGACGTTGCTCGTCCCCAGGATATTGGTCTTGATGGCCTCCATAGGGTTATATTCGCAAGCCGGCACCTGCTTGAGCGCCGCAGCGTGCACGACGATATCCACACCATGAAAGGCGCGTTGCAGGCGGTCACGATCGCGCACATCGCCGATGAAATAGCGCATGGAGGGATGATTGAATCCACTCATGCGCATTTCGTGCTGCTTGAGCTCATCGCGGCTGTAGATGATAATCTTGCGCGGATGATATTCGCGCAACATGATCTCGGTAAACTTTTTGCCGAACGAACCGGTACCACCGGTGATCAGGACGACTTTTTCGCTCCAGTCCATTAGAGTTCCTTTCGTGAAAGGGATTGAATCACTTCCAGATAACGATGATCGGATATTGACCGTTTTCGCCCAAAAAGCGCGGGGAGCGCTCCTCTAGCCAGTAGATCAGGCGCAACCAAAAGCGCCCACCCCATTCCGGCCGAATGAACCAGCGCAGGAGCAAGGGGCCGAAGCTACGCCAAGGATAGATAGCAAACGGAATGCCAGCCTGGCGTAGTTCCCGCTTCAGCCAGCGCGGCGTCATCTTGGCGACGAAGGTCCCTTTCGGTTGGTCTTCATCGCTGCGCTTCGATTTGCGAGGGGAAAGCCCATGTATCCACCGCAACAACCTGATCACAGGCATGGCCAGGCGCGTTAACAGAGGGTTGTGCCAGCCGTTGACGATCACGCCACGATGACCGGCCTTGAGCACGCGCTGGAGCTCCAAATACGCTCCCCGATGTTCTTCAAGCGGCAAATGGTGAATGGCGTGAAGGGAAACCAGACCTTCAAATGTATCCGGCGCAAAGGGCAAATGGCTAATATCGGCGACAACGTACAGACCGTGATCGCCCAATCTGCGGCGCGCCTCGCGCAGGGCCGTGATGGAAAGATCGGCGCACACGCGATAGCGATAACCTTCCGAATAGGTAAGATATTCCGGCCATTGAACCGGCCCGGAGCCGGCATCCAGGAAGTACTTTCCGCTAGGAGAAAGGTATCGCTTAACGCGCAGGTGACACTTGTGGATATATTCCTGCGAAACCGGTCGCAGATCCTCATAGCGGGCATTCTGATAGAGCCCTTCCCCAATTTGCGACCAGCCAATGCGATCGTAAAAGGCGCGTACTTCTTCTTTGGTGTTCATGGCAACTCTGCTATGGATGGTTGGAGCATCGCTTCAGGCTCGACGATTTGCCGAAAAGTGGCTTCAAACAGCTTTCGCCCCTCGGCGCCGAGCACCCGCTCGATCGGCCAAACCTTTAGATCCTCCCAAAAGTGGAGCAGGCGCCAGGGGAACGGTTTGGGGTAATCGAAGAAAAAGTGATAGGCGTATGTCCAGGCCAACGCCCGTTGCGCCTCACTCAGCCGAAAGTCCCGCGGCGAGGCGAGCACGCGCTCCAGGAGGGCGAAATATTCTTCCCAGGAGCTTGGGTCCAGGGTAAAGCCGCGGCCGCGGTAATGAGTCTTGCCGCAAACGATCACTGGCACCCCGTTCATCGCCGCTTCCATGCCGACCGTGGTGGTATAGGTGAGGGCAAGATCGGCGATCTCCAGCAGATCGTAAGTGTTCACCGGGTCGGCGGCTTGCACCAGGTGGATATGCGGCGGCAGGCTGGGCAGCGCCTCGTGCACGACGGAGGCCATGGATTTGGCCTGGGGGACGAGGGTTTCGCCGGGATGGATGCGGATCACCAGCTGGGCTTGCGGTCGTTCAGCAAAATAACGCACCGTGCGGCGAATCCATTCGCTCATCGAAGGGGCAAACAGGTTGCGCCCGAGCGTCAGGCTATCACCGAGCACGTTCGCCGCCAACACGACCACGGGACGCTCGTCCAGCCCCAGCCGGCGACGGAGGGTTTCCCCACCCTGTGCTGAAACATATTGCCACAGCCGTTGCGATTTTCCCCAAACGCGCGCCCCGCGCCGAGCATTCTCCAGGTCGGCCACGCGCTGGTACATCTCTTCCGTCAGCGGTTGCGAGCGCCAGATTGGCCAGAAGGCATCCGTCTCCTGTTGCATGATGGGAGAATTGTGCGCCAGCCAGATCTGTTCACGCTGATCGTTGAACTCAAAGGTGACCGTCGGCACGCCCAGGAAGTGTGCAACCCGGAAGACGGCACCCATCTCCAAGATCAGGCCATTGGGGATCAACACCACCTGGGGGCGATGGCGCTCGATCCAGCCTAAGGCTGCACGCGCCGCCAGGGTGTTGCGCTCGCGCCGCAGTTCCAGCAGGGCTTGATGCTCCGGCACATCCAGGTCAATCTCTTCCTGCATAAGCGTGTATTGTAAATCCCAAAGTGTGACTTCTTCGATCGCCTCGCGGAGCGCTGGCGGCAGCTCGGGCAGATCGCGGACTTCCGGCATGGGCTGATGCTCCACCAGCGGTTCCAGCACCGCCAGCATGTGCCGGGTATGGAGCAAACGTTGCCGTTGGGTGAAGCGATCCACGCGGTGATGCCATTCGGCATAGGGCAGGGTCATCAGGGTGACGCGATGACCATAAGCAGCCAGCACCAGACTGATGAAGGCAGATTGTTCGATCCAGTAATGGAGCGTAGCAAAGAAGAGAACGCGCTTGCCCTCCGGAGCGGCGCGGAAGAGGGGCTCAACGAACTGTCGCGCCGCCGGCAACGAATGACGCAAGCGTTCCAGGGAAAAATGCTCCCGCCGCGGCCGGTTGCGCTGATGCAACATCCAGTGTAGATCGGCCACAAAGAGAATCTCGCCTAACCATTGACGCACGGTCTCTCGTTTCAGCATGTTCACTCCAAGCGCTCAATGTGCCACTGCAGGCGCGGACGAATGGGTCCCAAGCGCACTTCCGGCCATTGCGTGCCGGGGGCGCCGGAAATATCCACGTTGAAGGAGAGGGCGTTTTCGTCCATGAAGTAGCGCCGCACGCCGAACGAGCTGGCGTTCACCCCGATCACGTAGCGTCCTTCGTTCAGTAGATCGGGGGGCAGAACGGCGCGGCTGACGTAATGTCCGGCAGGACGCACACCATACCGCTCAAAGAGGCCGGGATCGTCGGTATCAAACGATGTGAAGACGTATTCGCCGCGCATGGTCATCAGGTACATACCGACACGCAATCCCTGGAGCGGAGCATCGAGGCGATACTCAAATTCGACCGTGATCGGCTCTACCGAACGCACCGTATCGGCCACTTTGCCGCGCCCATCCCGAACGCGCAGCGCCAACGGCACAAACGGCGCCGCCGAAGGGGGCACTTCTTCCGCATCCCAAAGACGCTCGCCGAGCTCCGAACGGCCGGATGAAAGGTAATAATCCACCGCTTCTGGCGTGGGGGCGCGCTTCACCAATCGCCCTTTTTCCAGCACGATCGCTTCCTGGGTCAAGCGCAGGATGGCGCTCATATTATGGCTGACGAAGAGCACCGTACGCCCCTGCTGGGCCACATCGCTCATCTTGCCCAGGCATTTTTTTTGGAATTCGGCATCGCCTACGGCCAGCACTTCGTCTACCACCAAGATTTCCGGCTCCAAATGCGCTGCAACGGCAAACGCCAGCCGCAAGTACATGCCGGAAGAATAGCGCTTGACCGGCGTATCAATAAACTTTTCCACCTCGGCAAAGGCGACGATCTCATCGAATTTGCGATCGATCTCGGCACGCTTCATGCCGAGGATAGCGCCGTTGAGGTAGATATTCTCCCGACCGGTCAGCTCCGGGTGGAAGCCGGTGCCGACTTCCAGCAGCGACCCCACCCGTCCACGCACGGTGACCGTGCCCCGCGTCGGCTCGGTGACACGGGAAAGGACCTTCAACAGGGTTGACTTACCGGCACCGTTCCGCCCGATGATCCCCAGCACCTGTCCTTCTTCTACGTCGAAAGAAACATCCTGCAGCGCCCAGACGTATTCATCGGGAGAAGCGCGGCGCAATCCGCGCAACGGCGACTTGACCCATTCGGCCAGGCGCTCGCCAAGGGTATTGTGATAACGAAAGCGCGTTGGAGCTACGCCAATGCGATACCGTTTGGAAAGGTTCTCAACTCGAATGGCAATCATTTTAGATCAGGTCCGCAAAAGTTCGTTCCATGGCCCGGAAGTAGAAGAGGCCACTGATCAGCACCAAGCAGGCAATGCCGATCGAAATCCAGAGAGAAAGCCCCGGCCCATCGCCGACCCCAAATAAGGCCCAGCGAAAGCCGTTGACCACACCGGCCATGGGATTGAGGGCGTAGATCAGCTGCCAACGCTCAGAAATCAGGCGCGAGGAATAAGCCACCGGCGTGATAAAGAGCCAGAGCTGGGTTAGGAACGGCAAGGCATGATTCACATCGCGATAGCGCACGTTGAGCGCCGAAAGCCAGAGCGCCACGCCCAGCGCGGTCACCAGAGCTAGGAGCACAAAAAACGGCAACGTCCAGATCGCCGAGCTCGGCATGATGCGGTAATAGATCATCATGCCGATCAGGATTAGGAAAGCGATGGCGAAATCCACCACGCCGGCCAAGATCGCTGCTAGGGGCAATACCAGCCGTGGAAAGTACACCTTGGTGATCATGCTCTGATTCGAGACCAAGGAACGACTCCCCTGGTTGAGCGCAGTGGAGAACAATCCCCATGGGAGCAGAGCGGAAAAAGAGAAGAGGGGATAGGGCAGGCCCTCGGTGGGCACTTTTCCGACTTTTCCAAAGATGAAATTGAAGACGACCATCGTCACCAACGGCTGGATGATCGCCCAGGAGGCACCGAGCAGGGTTTGTTTATAGCGCACCTTGAGATCGCGCCATACCATGAAGAAGACCAACTCGCGGTAAATCCACAAATCGCGCAGGTTGAGCGCGCTCAGGCCGCGCGAGGGGCGGATATAGACGGTGATCGGTTCGCTACTCATCGGTTCATCTCAGCGCGATGACGTTTATACCATTCAATCGTACGACGCAGGCCCTCTTCAAAGGGCGTCTTGGCTTCCCAGCCAAACCAGGCCTTTGCCCGGCTCACATCCAGACCGCGTCGCGGTTGGCCGTTTGGCTTGCTGGTATCCCAAACCAGGTGGCCTTGGAAGTCGGTCAGGCGGGTGATCATCTCGGCTAGGTCTTTGATCGAGATTTCGTAGCCGGAGCCCAGGTTGACCGGCTCTGGGCCGTTGTAGCGTTCGCTGGCAATCACGATCCCATCGGCGGCATCTTCCACGTAGAGGAACTCACGCGTCGGGGAACCATCGCCCCAAACGACCAGTTCCTTCTCCCCACGTTCTTGGGCTTCGATCGCCTTGCGGATCAGTGCCGGGATGACGTGGGAGGTTTCCAGGTCAAAGTTATCGCGCGGTCCATAGAGATTGACCGGCAGCAGATAGATGGCATTGAAGCCATACTGGTGACGATAGGCCTGTGCCTGGACCAAGAGCATCTTCTTGGCCAAGCCATAGGGAGCATTCGTCTCTTCCGGGTAACCGTTCCACAGGTCCTCTTCCTTGAACGGCACCGGAGTGAACTTAGGATAGGCGCACACCGTGCCGATGGCGACGAATTTGCCCACGCCACGCTTCCAGGCCTGGTGCATCAGCTCCACACCCATCATCAGGTTATCATAGAAGAACTCGGCCGGGTGGGCGCGGTTGGCGCCGATGCCACCGACATGCGCTGCCAGGTGGATGATGACCATTTGGTCCGGGCGAAGATCAAAGCGCACTTGGCGTGCCTGCTCGGCCTTCAAGTGTGCTGGGATCTGTTCCCATGGGCGCATGGCATCATCCAGCAAGCGCAGGATGGCCTCGCGCTGGGTGAGATCGTAGTCACGGGAACGCGGCACCAGCA
>JBBIGZ010000055.1:0-18820 GCA_037447295.1 Chloroflexota bacterium
GCGAACAGCCCGACCCTTGGGACCTTGTCCAGCCCCAGGATGCGATGAGCCGACATCGAGGTGCCGAGCGAGGTCGTCGATGTGAACTCTTGGACCTCACCAGCCTGTTATCCCCGGGGTAGCTTTTGTCCGTTAAGCCACGGCCCTTCCACTCGGTACCGTGGGATCACTAAGCCCGACTTTCGTCTCTGTTCGGCGCGTTGGCCTTGCAGTCAAGCTCCCTTCTGCCTTTGCACTCTACGGGTGGTTTCCATTCACCCTGAGGGAACCTTTGGGCGCCTCCGTTACCTTTTAGGAGGCGACCGCCCCAGTCAAACTGCCCACCTGGCACGGTCCCCCACCCGGATGACGGTGTGGGGTTAGGGTCTAAGCATGATCAGGGTGGTATTTCACCGACGGCTCCACCGAGGCTGGCGCCCCAGCTTCATCGCCTCCCACCTATCCTACACAGATCATACCCAAACGCAATGCCAAGCTGCAGTAAAGCTCCACGGGGTCTTTTTGTCCTGCTGCGGGTAGGCCGCATCTTCACAGCCATTTCAATTTCACCGGGTCCCTCGTCGAGACAGTGCTCTAGTCGTTACGCGATTCGTGCGGGTCGGAACTTACCCGACAAGGAATTTCGCTACCTTAGGACCGTTATAGTTACGGCCGCCGTTCACCGGGGCTTCGGTTCGGAGCTTCGCCTTGCGGCTAACCCCTCCCCTTAACCTTCCGGCACTGGGCACGCGTCAGCCCCTATACTTCGCCTTACGGCTTAGCAGAGACCTGTGGTTTTGTTAACCAGTCGCTAGAGCCATTTCTCTGCGGCCTGCTTGCGCAGGCACCCCTTCTCCCGAAGTTACGGGGTCAATTTGCCGAGTTCCTTAACGAGGGTTCTCCCGATCGCCTTGGTGTACTACACCCGTCTACCAGTGTCGGTTTGCGGTACGGGCGCTCAGAGATCAACGCTTAGGGGCTTTTCTCGGCAGCCAGGCTCGGCCACTTACGCCTTGCGGCTCGCTTTCCACCTCAGCTTAGCCGACGGATTTGCCTATCGGCCTCAACGCCTGACGCGGATCGCACCTGCACGACCAATCGCAGGCTGACCTACCTCACTGCGTCCCCCCATCGCTCCCTCTGAGCGGTTCCGGAATGTTGACCGGATGTCCATCGCCTACGCCTTTCGGCCTCGGCTAAGGGCCCGACTAACCCGACGCGGAATGACCTGGCGTCGGAAACCTTAGACTTACGGCGAACACGGTTCTCACGTGTTTGTACGCTACTCATGCCTGCATTCTCACTTCCGTTCGCTCCAGCTGCCCTCGCGGTCAACCTTCCCCGCAAACGGAACGCTCCCCTACCGCCCCAGCAATGCTGAGGCCCATGGCTTCGGTACCAGGCTTTAGCCCCGTTAAGTTTTCCGCGCAGGGTCACTAGACCAGTGAGCTATTACGCACTCTTTAAAGGATGGCTGCTTCTAAGCCAACCTCCTGGTTGTTTAAGTAACCCCACCTCGTTTCCCACTTAGCCTGGATTTGAGGACCTTAGCCGATGATCTGGGCTGTTTCCCTCTCGACCACGAATCTCATCACCCGTAGTCCGACTGCCATGCTGTGGAGTATCGGCATTCGGAGTTTGGTTGGGTTCGGTAGGCGGGAAGCCCCCTAGCCCATCCAGTGCTCTACCTCCGATACTGAACGCATGACGCTAGCCCTCAAGCTATTTCGGGGAGAACCAGCTATCTCCGGGTTCGTTTGGCATATCACCTCTACCCACAGGTCATCCCCTAACTTTGCAACGTTAGTGGGTTCGGGCCTCCACGAGTGTTTAGACTCGCTTCACCCTGCCCATGGGTAGCTCACCCGGTTTCGGGTCTAATCCCAGCGACTATACGCCCTATTCAGACTCGCTTTCGCTACGGCTCCGGGTGTTACTCCCTTAACCTCGCCGCTGAGATTAACTCGCAGGCTCATTCTCCAAGAGGCACGCCGTCAGGCCTAGCAGGGAACACCCATATTTCTATGGAGCTCAACCTGCTGTTAGCCCTCCGACTGCTTGTAAGCTTACGGTTTCAGGTTCTATTTCACTCCCCTCACAGGGGGACTTTTCACCTTTCCCTCACGGTACTTGTGCACTATCGGTCGCCAGGTGTATTTAGCCTTGGGAAGTGGACTTCCCCGCTTCCTGCCGGATTAGCGTGCCCGGCAGTACTCAGGGTCCTGACGGAAGATCGTTGGTTTTCGCATACGGGGCTATCACCCTCTCTGGCAGGCTTTCCCACACCTTTCTGCTAACCAACGATTTTTTGACTTCCATATGTCAGGCCCTACAACCCCGTCCGTGCAAGCACGGACGGTTTGGGCTGTTCCCCGTTCGCTCGCCACTACTAGGGGAATGATCTCTTTTCCTCTGGGTACTTAGATGTTTCAGTTCCCCAGGTTCCCCTCCTTAGACCTATGGGTTCAGTCTAAGGATGCTCGAGGTTCGCTCGAGCGGGTTACCCCATTCGGAGATCCCCGGATCAACGCCTGTACACGGCTCCCCGAGGCTTATCGCAGTGTCCCACGTCCTTCATCGGCACCTGGCGCCTAGGCATCCACCGTAAGCCCTTAGTAGCTTCCTCCACGTGATACGGAGAAATTGATACTCTTCTTGTCTTACGGCCTACATCAGTTACTATTCAGTTGTTAAGGTGCTTTTCCTCACCTTGAGCGGTGAACAATGCCCTCGAAAGGGTTTCCAGGGCATTGCTCGCCCTTCAAGCATCTCTCTTGTTAGAGGACAGGACAGCCCGGCTCATCGCCGGGCCGAAAATGCCTTGCGATAGAGCCTCAAAACTATACTACAGACAACCTTCCAAAAATACCAATCTCTCTCCTTCTTTCGGACTGCTCAGTGGAGATGACGGGATTTGAACCCGTGACCTTCGCCTTGCAAAGGCGCTGCTCTCCCGCTGAGCTACATCCCCGGTAGCTTTTCAGCCCTTCGGTCGCACAGTCGTTCCACTCAATCAATTCGAACGGCCATCCGCCCATCAGACCAACAAGTGGGCTTGACAGGATTCGAACCTGTGACCCCTGCGTTATCAGCACAGTGCTCTAACCAACTGAGCTACAAGCCCATGCACCTCAACAACCGAAGAGTGACAGGAAGCCTTCCTGCGATCCAGGCCCCCACACCGTGAGGGACTTCGAGTGGAATCGGTCGGTCGTGAGACGACCGATTCAGAACTCTAGAAAGGAGGTGATCCAGGCGCACGTTCCCGTACACCTACCTTGTTACGACTTAGTCCCAGTCACCAGCCCCACCCTAGACGGCGCCCTCCCTTGCGGGTTAGGCTACCGGCTTCAGGTGTTGCCAGCTCCCATGACTTGACGGGCGGTGTGTACAAGGCCCGAGAACGTATTCACCGCACTATGGCTGACGCGCGGTTACTAGCAACTCCGGCTTCACGCAGGCGAGTTGCAGCCTGCGATCTGAACTGAGACCGGCTTTTTGGGATTGGCTCCACCTCGCGGCTTCGCGACCCATTGTACCGGCCATTGTAGCGTGTGTGTAGCCCCGGACATAAAGGCCATGCTGACTTGACGTCATCCCCACCTTCCTCCGGCTTAACACCGGCAGTCCCGTATGACACATGTAACATACGGCGAGGGTTGCGCTCGTTAGCGGACTTAACCGAACATCTCACGACACGAGCTGACGACAGCCATGCAACACCTGTGCAGGCTCCCTTGCGGGTCGGTCACCTTTCGGATCCCTACCACCTGCATGTCAAGCCCGGGTAAGGTTCTTCGTGTATCATCGAATTAAACCACACGCTCCGCTGCTTGTGCGGGCCCCCGTCAATTCCTTTGAGTTTTAACCTTGCGGCCGTAGTCCCCAGGCGGC
Organism: Chloroflexota bacterium; assembly: GCA_037447295.1. GTDB lineage: Bacteria > Chloroflexota > Anaerolineae > Anaerolineales > Villigracilaceae > 630D-37. The sequence continues at coordinate 3,874 of JBBIGZ010000055.1, forward strand.
GAACTTATCGCGTTAGCTTCGGCACGGATGGGTTTTAATCCACCCACGCCCAGTTCGCATCGTTTACGGCTAGGACTACCGGGGTCTCTAATCCCGTTTGCTCCCCTAGCTTTCGCGTCTGAGCGTCAGGAAAGGGCCAGGAGGCCGCCTTCGCCACTGGTGTTCCTCCCGATATCTACGCATTTCACCGCTACACCGGGAATTCCACCTCCCTCTCCCTTCCTCTAGCCCGACAGTATTGGACGACCTCTCCCAGTTGAGCCGGGAGCTTTCACGCCCAACTTGTCGAACCGCCTACACGCGCTTTACGCCCAGTGAATCCGGATAACGCTCGCCTCCTACGTTTTACCGCGGCTGCTGGCACGTAGTTAGCCGAGACTTATTCCGGGAGTACTGTCCTTTTTCATCCTCCCGAAAAGCGCTTTACAACCCGAAGGCCTTCATCGCGCACGCGGCGTTGCTGGATCAGGCTTTCGCCCATTGTCCAATATTCCCTACTGCTGCCACCCGTAGGTGTATGGCCCGTGTTTCAGTGCCATTGTGGGGGGCCACCCTCTCAGGCCCCCTACCCGTCATCGGCTTGGTAGGCCGTTACCCTACCAACTACCTGATGGGACGCGGGCCCCTCCCAAAGCGGATTTCTCCTTTAATCAACGGCTTCTAAACCCATTGACCACATGGGGTATTAGCAGTCCTTTCGGACTGTTATCCCCCTCTTTGGGGCAGGTCACCCACGCGTTACTCACCCGTTCGCCACTAGGAGGCCTGTATTGCTACAAACCTCCTCGTTCGACTTGCATGTATTAGGCACGCCGCTAGCGTTCATCCTGAGCCAGGATCAAACTCTCCGCAAAACATCGCCTCTTACAAGGCGTAAGTTACGGATCAATGACTGGATCGACAGGGTTTTGCTTCCTATCACTCTTCAGTTGTTAAGGTGCTTTCTCTTCATCACAGAAGCGGGCTGTATTCTACCTACTCTTTTGAATCCTGTCAAGGATTTCGGCGAAAAAACGCCGATGTCTTTCTCGCAACATCGGCTCGCCAGCTCCCTTGCTCCCAGGAGTGTCTCTGACGTGAGACGTTCCACTTCTCGATTGTTAGAGATCTGTCTTCTTCAGACGAGATCTTGTTTGGAATTGATTGTGCCCGTATTATACCCGTTTCGCCGTACTTGTCAAGGGTTTTCAAGCCATTTTCCCAAAACTGATCTCCCACAAGTCCCAACCCGAATCAACCATCCGCTCCCTCTTTTCCTCCACGCCGGAAACACTCCATTTCGTGATATTATAGAGCATAAAACTCAGATTCGCTCGGAGGTCTATGCTCCCCGATCTTCCCTGGTCTCAGATCGCCCGCCTGGTGCTTACTTCTCGCCGATTAGACGAACTAGAAGAGCAATCGCTTGCTCCTTCTGGTGAAGTCGCCTATCAGTTCTCCGCCAAAGGTCACGAACTAGCTCAGGTCCTGCTGGGAATGCATCTCACGCACCCCCATGATGCGGTCAGCGTGTATTACCGCTCCCGCCCCCTGCTTCTCACCCTGGGTCTCACGGTAGAAGAAGCCCTGGCTGCCGGCATGGCCCGTCGGGGAAGCCCCTCTGCAGGACGGGATGCCGGCGTGATGTTCAACCTTCCTTTGCGCGGTCGTGCCACCGTCCTCCCCACTGCCGGCGGCGTTGGTACGCAATATACCCCGGCTGCCGGTTGGGCACAAGCCATCCGATACTACCAGGAAGTCTTACAGTTGAAAGAATGGAAAGGTGCCATCGCCGTCGCCTGCGGAGGGGATGGCTCCGTTGCTTCCAACGGCTTCTGGGCCGCCTTGAACATCGTCACCACACGCCATCTGCCCTATCTTTTCGTCATCGAGGATAACGTCTTTGCAATCTCGGTGCGCTCCTCGCTCCAAACACCGGGAGGCAACATCGCCGCTAACCTGCGCTCCTATGGCAATCTGCACATCCTAGAATCCGATGGCTGCGATCCCATCGAAGTCGCCCAGGCCGTTCGTCAGGCTGTGGAATACGTCCGTCAGGGCAACGGCCCCTGCCTTTTGCGGCTGCGCGTGGTGCGTCTGATGGGTCATACCTTCGTAGACGATCAGGCCTACAAAACCCCGGAAGAACGCGCCGAAGAAGCCGGACGCGATCCGCTTTTGCGATTGAAAGAAACGCTGCCGGACCTGGACTGGTCAGCCCTAGAAACGGAGGTGCAGGCCGAAATTCAGACCGCCCTAGAGACTGTGCGCCTCATGCCGGACCCGGAGCCCGCTACGGCCACCCAGGGCATTTTCGGCCCCTTTGCTTCGTTCCCGGCCATCTTCCCTCAAACGCAAGGACCTCGTCTGAGCCTGATCGAAGCCGTGCGGCGCACGCTGGAACAAGAAATGGAGCAAAACCCGCGCCTGCTGATTTTCGGCGAGGATGTCGGCGTCAAAGGTGGCGTGCACGGCGCCACCGCCCGCATGCAAAAACGTTTTGGTCCCCTACGCGTCTTCGACACCTCGCTTTCCGAAGAAGGCATCATGGGGAGCGCCGTCGGCCTGGCGTTGGCCGGGCTCTTTCCCGTGCCGGAGATCCAATTCCGCAAATACGTCGACCCGGCCACCGAACAGCTGAACGATGCTGGCACCCTACGCTGGCGCACTGCAGGCCGCTTTGCCGTGCCAATGGTGGTACGCATTCCGCTCGGTTTTGGCAAAAAGAATGCCGATCCCTGGCATTCGGTCAGCGGCGAAGCGATCTTCGCCCACACCCTCGGCTGGGCCATTGCCTATCCATCGAACGCCGCCGATGCAGTCGGGCTATTGCGCACAGCCTTGCGTGGCCAAAACCCGGTGCTCTTCTTAGAACATCGGGCACTACTGGATAGCCCCGAAGCCCGCCGCCCTTGGCCGGGGAATGAATATCTGCTCCCATTCGGGCAGGCCGCCTGTCTCCAAGCAGGGGATGCGCTCACCGTCATCACCTGGGGCGCCATGGTCTATCGCGTCTTGGAGGCCGTTGAAGGACTAAAGGGCATAGAAATCCTCGACCTACGCACCATCATTCCCTGGGATCGAGAGCGCGTGCTGGAATCGGTGCGAAAAACCGGAAAATGCCTGGTCGTCCACGAAGATACGCTCACGGCAGGCTTCGGCGCCGAAATTCTCGCCCACCTGGCATCCGAAGCCTTTGAATTCCTGGATGCCCCTCTTCGCCGCCTGGCCGTGCCCGATTGCCCGATCCCCTATAGCAAAACGTTACGCGAAGCCGTATTACCCGATGTCACCGAGATCCGCCGCGCCGCAGAAGAACTCCTACGATACTAGCTCTCCAAAATTGCTAAGGTTCTGCTGTAAAATTGTTCAATTTTTCCGGAGATATTCGGGTCTCAAAATTTGAAATGCTCTGGCGGCGTGTCCGTTTGTGGTGAAAGGACTTTTTGCAGTGAACTCAACATAAAACTCGAGATTGCTCCGATACCCCTTCCGTCAACAAAGGGGAAAAACGCCACGTTTCCCGAACAAAATTTGCGCGAACCTTGTCCTTTATTAGAGAATTCAGAAGCCATAGCACCTCAAGTGGGATTCCACACAATCTCTCAGCTCATGTTATGATCACGCGCACATTCTGCCTGCGAGGTGACTTCCATGTTTGTAGACCTGCGTTCCGATACCGTGACCCAACCCACCGAGGAAATGCGACGCGCTATGGCTACTGCCGAGGTCGGGGATGACGTATACGAGGAAGACCCAACCGTTAACCGGTTGCAAGAAATGGCGGCAGCAATGTTGGGAAAAGAAGCCGCGCTATTCGTCCCTTCCGGCACGATGGGCAATCTGATCGCCGTGCTGACGCATTGTCAGCGGGGGGATGAGGTCTTGCTTGGCGATCAATCGCATACTTTCCTTTTTGAAGCCGGGGGTATCTCGGCGTTGGGGGGTGTACATTCGCATCAATTGCCCAACCGGTCGGATGGTGGGTTAGAGCCGGAAGATATCCGCCGTGCCATTCGTCCAGATGACGTCCATCAACCGCGCACCCGTCTGATTTGCCTGGAAAATACCCACAATCGCTGTGGTGGAACTTTCCAGGATGTGGAATATACCCGCCAAATCGGCCAACTGGCGCAGGAATACGGGCTCAAAGTGCACCTGGATGGGGCGCGCCTGTTCAATGCAGCTACCGCCATTGTAGAGAAGACGGGGGGCGAAGTACGCCAGGTGGCGCGTCAGCTGGCGCAGGCAGTAGATTCGGTCACTTTTTGCCTGAGCAAGGGACTTTGCGCTCCGGTTGGTTCGATCCTATGTGGCGGCGAAGAGTTTATTTGCCAGGCGCGGCGGGTGCGAAAAATGCTCGGCGGTGGCATGCGGCAGGTCGGCGTTTTGGCCGCGGCCGGGCTGGTGGCCTTGGAAAAAATGATCGATCGCCTGCAGGAAGATCACCTACGAGCGCGTCGTCTGGCCGAAGGGCTGAGGGCCATCCCTGGCCTAGTTCTGGAGGCAGGGACGCCGGCGACGAACATGGTCTTTCTGAACCTAGCAGAAGAGGTCCCCTGGAACGCTCGGCAAATTGCTCTGCGATTACAGGAAAAGGGCATCTTGGTCGGTGCAGTTGGGGAACAACGCTTCCGCTTGGTCACGCACTACTGGATTGATGATGCAGCAGTAGATCGCGCCATCCAAGCGTTCGCACAGGTGATGGCAGGATAAACAACATAGACGGTGATAACCACCCGCCTACTCGACCACCCGACCAATTGAATGTTCGACTAACCGACCACCCGATTTGACATCTCTTCCACCAAACGGTACAATGAAATTGTCAACTCTCACCTGGAGGTGTCTGATGGAATTGTTGCGTGAGCGCATTCGCAAAGAGGGGCGTCATCTGGGGAATGGGATTCTCAAAGTGGATGGCTTCATCAATCATCAAGTGGATCCTCAACTAATGGACGCCTGCGGACGGGAATTGGCACGGCGCTTTGCCCATGTCGGCGCGACCAAAGTGCTGACGGCAGAAATTTCCGGCATCGCTCCGGCCCTGACCACGGCTTTTCATTTGGGATTGCCGGTGGTATATGCCCGCAAGACGCGCCCTATCACCATGCCCGATCAGGTCTTTCTGACCCTGGCTCCCTCCCATACCAAAGGGCGCATGGTAGAGTTGATTGTCTCGCCAGAATATCTGGCAAACGGGGAACGAATCTTGATCATTGATGACTTCCTGGCCAGCGGTGCTACGATTCTCGGTCTGGTGCGGTTGGCGCAGGCAGCCGGAGCACAAGTGGTGGGGATCGGCACGTTGATCGAGAAAACGTTCGAGGGCGGACGTGCGACATTGGAGTCCCTTGGTGTGCCCATAGAATCGCTTGTGACGATCACCGCCATGGAAGGAGATCGGATCATCTTTGCCGGGGAATGATATGGATGCCATTGCCATCCTGGATTTTGGCTCTCAATATGCCCAGTTGATCGCCCGGCGGGTGCGCGAGGCACAGGTCTATTGTGAACTTTTCCCTTGGGATGCGCCAGCCGAGCAGGTGTTGGCTTTGAATCCGAAGGGATTCATCCTTTCGGGCGGGCCGCGCTCGGTCTACGAACCAAACGCTCCCTTCATCCCTCGCTATGTGCTGGATTCTGCTCTGCCGATCCTCGGCATTTGTTACGGAATGCAGGCACTGGCGCACGCATTAGGAGGAAAGGTGGACGCTTCAGCTGCCCGCGAATACGGGCCGGCAGAGGTTGAAACCGTTTCCCCCAATCCGCTTTTGCCGGAAGGACGTTTCCCCGTCTGGATGTCACATGGGGATCGCATTACGCAGCTGCCTGCCGGGTTTCAGGTGCTGGCGCGTTCGGCAAACAGCCCGATCGCGGCAATGGGCGACCTGGAACGGCGCTACTTCGGGGTGCAATTCCATCCGGAAGTTCGTCACACCCCGTCTGGCCATGAACTGTTGGCCCGCTTCGTGATCGAGATCTGCGGCGCACGCCCAGAATGGACCCCGGCTTCGATCATCGAAGAAAGTATCCGCCGTGTGCGTCAACAGGTGGGCAGCGAGCGCGTGCTGGCGGCGGTGAGCGGCGGGGTGGACTCTTCGGTCGCGGCCACCCTGGTCCACCGCGCCGTGGGCGATCAACTGGTGGGGATTTTCGTGGATACCGGGTTATTGCGGCATGGCGAAGCGGAACAGGTGATGGGAACGTTGCATCGCCAGATGGGGATGGAGGTGATCGCCGTGGATGCGCGGCGCGAGTTCCTGGAGGCGTTGCGCGGTGTCACCGATCCGGAACAGAAGCGCAAGATCGTCGGTGAGAAATTCATCCGCATTTTCGAGGCGCAGGCCAAAGCGTTGGGCAGTCCGCGTTTTCTTGTCCAGGGTACGATCTATCCGGATGTGGTGGAATCTTCGGCGCCCGATCGGCAAAAGGCGGAGCGCATTAAGACGCATCATAACGTCGGTGGGTTGCCACCGGACATGCATTTTGAGCTGGTGGAGCCGCTTCGCTACCTATTCAAAGACGAGGTGCGCGCCGTGGGCGAAGCGCTTGGGTTACCGGCAGAGCTCGTTTGGCGGCAACCCTTTCCGGGTCCCGGCCTGACCGTGCGCTGCTTGGGCGAGATCACCGCCGAGCGCGTGGAACGCTTACGTCATGCCGATGCGATCTTTCTGGAAGAGTTGACTGCGGCCGGTCTGCTGGGCAAGGGCGCACCGCTCGCACAGGCCTTTGCCGTGCTCCTGCCGGTGCGTTCCGTGGGCGTGATGGGCGATCAGCGTACTTACCAGGAAGTCATTGCCTTGCGCGCTGTGACTACCGAAGATTTTATGACCGCCGATTGGGCACGCTTGCCCTATGATCTGCTGGCGCGAGTGGCGAATCGCATCGTCAACGAGGTGCAGGGCATCAACCGCGTGGTGTATGATATTACCAGCAAACCACCGGCTACAATAGAATGGGAGTAAGGAGTACCAACATGGACTACGGCGAAATCTTTACTCGAGCCTGGCGCTATCTCTGGCGCTATAAGATCCTCTGGCTGTTCGGCATCCTGAACGGGTGTCAGACCTTTAACACGAGCTTCTCGGAAAACGACGCTGCCCAACAGCAGGCCATGGCCATGCTGAACCGTTGGGCTTCTGATTCAATTGTCTGGCTGGCATTAGGGATTTTCGTCTTAAGCATCCTGCTGGCGATCTTAATCCTTTCCCTAATCGGGATCATCGGTATTATACGGACCGTTTCTCTCGCCGAAGAAGGCCGTACTCCAAAATGGGGTGAGATTTTTGCCAATAGCTGGCCGCTCTTCTGGCAATTGCTGGGACTGCACTTCTTGCTAGGGATCTTTGTAATGCTGATCATCACCATTCCTATAGGGATTTCCATCTTTGCCGCAGTCACTTTGATTCCCGATCAGGATACGGCGATCGGATTAGCCGTGTTGGGAATGTTAGCGATCATCTGCATTTGCATATTCCCTTTCTTGTTCCTCTTGGGGCCATTCATTAACGCAACCCGTATTGCGCTTGTACTGGAATCGCTGGGGATTTGGGGCGCGCTGCGCAGGGGATGGCAGGTATATATCCGCAACTTCGGTCACTGGCTCTTGCTCACCATTATCCTGTTCGTCATTCGCATCTTCGTCGTGCTCCCGGTTGTAATTCTCTTGGCGCTGGTGCCGGTTCCGTTGGCGCTTGAATTCGTAATATTCATCATCGGGTTACTGTTCTTCGGTGGTCTGAACGCCTTTATCGATAGCGTACTGACGCTGGCTTATCTGCGCTTGTGCTCAGGCCCACAGGTTCAAGCCGCTGAATCTGCTCTTTCGGCTTTGTAAGATTTGCTCATGCGATCTGGGTTCGCTGCTCGATTTCGCTTCTGGGTGCTTCTGCTACTGGCAGTAACGTTCTTGCCCTTGCTCCGTGTTCGGGCGCAATCTACGGCTCCCCCTGTTGCCTTTCTCTATCCCCTGGAAAGCAACGCTTTTCCGCTGATTTCGAGCCTGTTGGATGTATTTGATAGCGATGGGCAGTTCGTTTCCGGGTTGCAGAAAGGGGAGCTGGCCATCCTAGAAAACGGCCAGGCGCGGCCGGTGGAGAGCCTGGAAGAGCAGGAACGGCCTCTCCAGTTGGTAGTGGCCGTCAATCCCGGCCCAGCGCTGGGGATGCGCGATGCCCAAGGCGTGACGCGCTTTGAAAAGGTGGCCGGCGCTTTGCAGAGCTGGGCACAGAGCCGGCCAATCGCTTCGGAAGATCGCCTGAGTCTGGTTTCGATCGGAGGCATTATCATTGGTCAGGCCACCTATCAGGAGTGGGCCAATGCGCTGAGCGCGTTCCGTCCGAATTTTCTGCGCACCATGCCGAATTTGCAAACCCTCAACCTGGCCTTTGAAACGCTGGCACAACATCCATCCATCGCAGGCGGGAAACGGGCGATCCTGTTTATCACCCCTCACATGGATCAGCCAGGGATGGAGTTGACCTTGAAGCCTTTCGTCGAGCGGGCTCATCAGGAGGGGGTGCGCGTGTACGTCTGGGTGGTGGACGCGGAGGCGTATTTCACCCACTCCAGCACCCAGGCCTTCCAGGTGCTGGCCTTTGAAACGGGTGGCAAGGGCTTTCTCTTCTCCGGCAAAGAGATGTTGCCCGATGCGGAACTCTACTTTGAGCCTTTGCATCACGTCTATGTGCTGACCTATCGCTCCCAGGTCAACCGAAGTGGTGCCAACGCGGTACGTCTGCAGGTTCAGCGCGGGGCTACGACCATCCTTTCCAACGAACAATCTTTCACCATCGATCTGCAACCGCCCCAACCCATGCTGTTTGTGCCTTCCTGGCAGGTTGTCCGTCAACCTTCGCCTCAGGACCCCTGGAATGAAGAGGCGCTGCTGCCTGAGGAGCAGGTGCTGGAGGCAAGCGTCAGCTTTCCAGATGGCCATCCGCGCCCTATCCAGGCCATGCGCCTATATGTGGACGGACAGATGGTGGCTGAAAACCTGGCTGAGAACGACCAACCGCCATCCATGCAGTTCCGCTGGGATTTGCGCCCCTATCGTTTGAGCGCGCAACATTATTTGGTGTTGGAGGTAGTGGATTCGCTGGGCTTGATCGGCCAAACGCAGGCGCTGCCGGTTACCGTGACCGTGATCCTGCCCCCGCGCGGTTGGCGCGCCTTCCTGATGCGTTACAACTTACAATTGACGATCGGCTTTGCCCTGCTAGCCTTCCTCCTGACGATCTGGGTCTTCGTGAGCGCGCGCTTGCAAGCGGCACGCGCGGCTCGTCGCCTGGCTCAAAGTCGGGCGCTCGATCCGCTGACCCAACCGGTGGAGGCCTTGCTTCGTCCCTCGCAAACAAATTCCTCTAGAGCTTCGGTGCCCGAAACAATCCAGGAGGAGCCGCTTCAGACGCTCAACGTAGAAGCATACCTCTTGCGACTTTCAGCGCGAGATCAGCCTGTGGGCACAGCATTACCTCTACGCGCCAAGGACCTGATCTTCGGCAGCGATCCGCGGCAGGTGAACGTAATCCTGCACGATTCAAGCGTCTCTGCCGTTCACGCCCGGCTACGCCGCACCGAAGAAGGCTTTCGTCTCTTCGATCTGGGTTCGGTAGCCGGAACATGGGTGAACTATGAGCCGGTGCCGCAAGAGGGGAGGCTCCTTCAGCCAGGCGATCGGATCCATTTCGGCCGCTTGATCTATCGCTTCGAGAGACCCGGGGCACCGCCGCCACCAGAACCGGTGATCCTGCTCCTGGATGAAAAGCAAACCTGATTTTTAATCGTTGACCAGCGTTCCCACTTTTTCGCCCTGCAGAGCGGCCAGGAGCGCGTGTTCATCCCACAGGTTGAGCACAAGGATGGGGAGGTGGTTCTCCATGCACAACGAGATGGCCGTGCTATCCATCACCTCTAACCGCCGATTGAGCACTTCGATGTAGCTTAGGTAATCGAATTTGCGGGCCTGGGGGTTCTTTTTGGGATCGGAATCGTACACCCCGTCCACTTTGGTGGCTTTGATCAGCACATCGGCATCGATTTCCATGGCGCGTAGGGCAGCAGCGGTATCGGTTGAGAAATAGGGGTTGCCAGTGCCGGCGCTGAAGATCACCACTCGCCCCTTTTCCAGGTGTCGGATGGCCCGTCGGCGGATATACGGTTCGGCCACGGCGCGCATTTCGATCGCTGATTGAACGCGGGTATAGACTCCCATCCGTTCTAGTGCATCCATAAGTGCCAATGCGTTCATCACCGTGCCTAACATGCCCATGTAATCGGCCGTTGCGCGGTCCATGCCGCGGTCCAACCCTTGTTTACCGCGCCAGAGATTGCCGGCGCCGATCACCACGGCCACCTGAACGCCCAGGTCGTACACTTCTTTGATACGCCGGGCAATAGCCTCGACTTCGGATGGATCGATACCAAAGCCTCCTTCACCGGCCAGAGCCTCCCCACTGAGCTTGAGAAGCACTCGGCGATATTTCAAAGTCATATGCACTCCTTTTCGATTGCTTGAACCTTTCCAAAAACCAAAACTGCAAGGATTATGCGATTTTGCACCCCGGCCATCTCATTGACGGACGAAGATCGGCTCGAGGCATCGGCGTCCAAAATTCAAAGAAAAGGCCAACCCTGCGGTTGGCCTCTTTAGGATCATTCGCTGGTCGTCTCTCCCAGCTCCCAACGTTGGAAGCGACGGATGACGATGTTTTCGCCAATGGCGGCGATGTTTTGCAGCAGCAGTTGCTGGACGGTAATGTTCTCATCACGGATATAGGGCTGACGCATCAGCACCACTTCGTCCTTGAACTTTTCCAGACGGCCCTGGACGATCCGTTCGGCAACCGCTTCTGGCTTGCCTTCTTCGATGGCGCGCTTGCGGGCAATTTCGGCCTCTTTTTCCAGGACTTCCGCCGGAATATCTTCTTCCTTGATATATCGCGGCGCTGCCGCAGCGATCTGCAGGGCAATTTCGTGCGCCAAATTGCGAAAAGCCTCCGAACGGGCGACGAAGTCGGTCTCGCAATTGACTTCGACCATCACACCGACGCGGCCTCCGCCGTGCGAATAAAGCTCGATCACGCCCTCTGATGCCTGACGATCGGCACGCTTGGCCGCCGTAGCCAGCCCTTTTTCACGCAGGTAATCTACCGCTTTTTGGAAGTCACCGTTGGCTTCCGTAAGCGCTTTGCGGCAATCAAGTACACCGGCGCCGGTTGCGGCGCGCAGTTCTTTAATCATTTCAGTGGTGATTTCCATAGACTATTCTTCCTCTTCCTCAAATTCTTCTTCGGTATCATCGGCTTCATCTTTGGGGCCGAGTTTTGCAAGCGTGGACTCGCCGAGCAGGTCCTCATCTTCGAGCACTTCTTCATCTAGCATGGTGGCGATGGTAATGCGGGCACGCTCGGCCTTCGGTTTGGCCTCGGCTCTGGCGGCTTCGGACTCTGCGGCAGCCTCTTCTTCCTTGCGCATTGCTTTGCCTTCCAGCACGGCATCGGCGATCTTGGCACTCAACAAACGAATGGAGCGCACCGCATCATCATTGGCCGGGATGATGTAATCCACGTTCTGCGGATTGCAATTGGTATCCACCAACGCCACGACCGGGATGTTGAGGATATTGGCTTCGTGAACGGCGGTTTCCTCTTCGCACACATCCACGACGAAGAGCATATCCGGCAGGCGTTCCAGCTCACGGATGCCTTCGAGGTGAAGTTGCAGCCGTTTGATCTCGCGCTGGATAAGCAAGCCCTCTTTCTTCGTCAGGCGGTTAATTTCGCCACTTTCCACCATGCGCTCCAGGCGCTTCAGCTCCTGAATACGCTGATAGATGGTGGTCCAGTTTGTGAGCGTGCCGCCGAGCCAACGCTCGGTGACATAAGGCATGCCGCAGCGAATGGCCTCTTCGCGCACGATCTCCTTAGCCTGGCGCTTGGTGCCGACGAAGAGCACGATACCACCTTTGGCAACGGTATCGCGCACCACATTATAGGCTTGGGTGAGCAATTTTACCGTTTGCTGTAGGTCAATGATGTGAATGCCGTTGCGCTCGGTGAAGATGTATGGCTTCATGCGCGGGTCCCACTTGTTCGTTCGATGGCCAAAGTGGACACCGCTTTCCAGAAGCAGTTTCATGGATACAATGGCTGGCATAGAAAGGAACCTCCTTGCGTTTTGTCCTCCGCTCGCTTCATCCCCGGCGGTGACCGCATGGCTATGCGGCACGCCCCGTCGAGTCTGCGAGCGTGTGAGATAGGGCGATCTGCTCGCCTGGGCAGAATAGCCTGTTTTCACAGGCGGCGGGATTATAACACAGTTTTTCTCCTGGTGGGCGCGCTATCGCCGCGCTTCTGTTAGGCGGCCTTCGCGAATCCCCAGGCGCTCGGTGTAATCCAGAAAAACCTTCGCGAGGATCAGGAACACAACGGCCAAGACGGCCAGGATAGCAATCTCCAGCGAGACGGAGAGGAACCCCAGGCTAGGGCCGCTTTTGAAGGTGAGCTGACGCATGGCATCCAAGCCGAGCGTCAGCGGAATGAGGGATGCCCCGGCTGCCACCCAGAAAGGCAACGCCCGCACGGGGAAAAAGAAGCCCGAAATCAGGTAGACCGGTTCCTGGATCACATCCAGGGCCGCCCAAGCCTCGCGTCCTAAGAGCAGGAAAACCGAGGCAAACATCATCCCCATCCCGTAGAGGGCGATCATCGTCAAGAGGAAAACGGCAAAGAGCTGCCAAAAGCTGATGACCACGAATTGCACGTTGAAAATCAAGCTGCCCAAGATCAAGATCGCCAGAGCACGTAAGGTGGTAGCGGTCAGGCCGCCGAAGGCCATTCCCAGCAGAATGGACATCATCGAATTCGGTGCCATGATGTAAAGCGCCAGATTTCCCTGCTCTTTTTCCCAATAGAGCTGCATGGACATGCTCCAGAGCACGTTCATCCAGAAGGCCAGCATCGCTCCACCGACGACGACAAAGCCGATATAATCCTCCGGTGCCTGCATGGCGCGATAGACCAACACATAGGCGGCCACCGAAAGCATGGGCAGGAGTACATCGAAAAAGAGCCAAGATTTTTCGCGCTGCTGACCGATCAGGCGCGGATAAGCACGGGCAAAAACGCTCTGCAGGAAAAGCCGCCAGCCGTCCACTTTGGGCACAGTCGAAGGCGCCAAGGGATTTTGAGGTTCAGGCATTGGTCACCTCTTCGCGCTCCACTTCTTCCATGCTACGCCCGACGAGCTCGACGAAAACATCCTCCAGCGTTGGCTCGCGCTTGCTCAGGTGAAGGATTTTGATCTGCTTTTCGGTGAGCATCCCGATCACCCCGGCCAGGGCCGCTTCGGTGCTCAGGGTCAGGTTCAGGCGCGCCCCGTGCTCGGTGGGATGAATGGTAACTTTGCGCACTTCGGGCAAGGCCTCCAACCGCGGCGCGTTCAGGCCGTTCAATGGACTGGTTTCGATCTCAAAGCGGGCATCGCTTTGCAGAGCACGTTTGAGGGCGGCCGGCGTATCGCAGGCCAATACACGCCCTTTGTTGATGATCGCCACCCGATCGCACAATTCCTCGGCCTCGACCATGTAATGCGTGGTGAGAAGCAGGGTGCGCCGCCGATCCTGTTCCAGCCATTCCCGGATCAGAAAACGGACCTCGTGCGCCGCACCCACATCCAGCCCAAGCGTGGGTTCATCCAGGAAAAGCACGCGCGGATCGGTAACAAAGCCACGCACGATGTTCATCTTCTGACGCAGGCCGGTGGAGAGATCGGAAGATTTGGTGTTCATCCGATCCGCCATGCCCACCCGTTCCAGCAAGGCGCGAATGCGCCGATCGGCCTCACGCGAGGGAATGCCGTAGAATTGAGCGAACATCCACAAATTCTCGCGCACCGTGAGCAGGCCATAGCCGGAGGATTCGCCCCCGGAGACCATGTTGATCAGCGGGCGAATGCGATGGGCTTCACGAACGACGTCATAGCCGGCCACGCGTGCCCAACCGCTGCTAGGGGCCAGCAAGGTGGTGAGGATTTTGATCAGCGTCGTCTTGCCTGCGCCGTTCGGGCCAAGCAGGCCAAATAGCTCGCCTTCCCGCACCTGGAGCGTCACATCCTGCAGCGCCACCAGCTGACGTACGGGCTCTTTGCGATTGTTGCGGATTTTGTAAACTCGCCCGAGGTGTTCGGTTTCGATAGCAAAAGGCATGGATCTCCGAAATTGTAGGGAAATCGTAGGGGAAACGTAGGGTTTGCGTCAAGCAAAAGAGAAGAGATTGTGCTATATTGAAAGCGGCAAACAATCTCTTCTCCTCCTTTCAGTAGAGAGCCGGGGCCCTCCTCCCCGGCTCTCGTGATTCTATCGCAATTCCGTTTTTCAGGCAAGCAGGGTGGTCGATTGGTCGGATGGTCGGTTAGTCATGTGGTCGGGTGGTTGGATGGTTCGATGAGAGAGAAGGCAAGAGCGGGGAGATAGGCAAGGGTGATTGAGAGGTGGTGAGAGGGGGATGTGAGGGCATTTCATGAATGGGGGCTATCAAATGGCTGCTCAAATTGTGCTCCCAATTGTTGAGAGCATGACTTGGAGACATTGCCATCGAGACATGGTAAAATCAGGGCAGGAAGGAGCCGCTATGGAACAAGAAGTGCGCGAAATAATCTTGCGCGAGTTGCCACAACTTATTACCCAAGACCCACAGATTCGGGATTGGGTGTGGCATCTGATTCACGATTACGCTCCCAGCCGAGCGGAGACCGAAAGCCGCTTCGATCAAATGCTGGCAGAGTTGAAGCAAATGCGCGAAGAGCATCAACGGCGCTGGGAAGAGAATCAGCGTGAGTTGAGCGCGTTGCGCGAAGAGCATCAACGACGCTGGGAAGAGAATCAGCGCCAGTTGCGTGCGTTGCGCGAAGAACAGGAACGGCGTTGGCAAGAACAGCAGAAGCTGGGAAGAACAGCAGAAGCGCT
>JBBIGZ010000056.1:0-18697 GCA_037447295.1 Chloroflexota bacterium
AAGCTCTCCATCAGTTAGAGGTTCCGGTGCGTTTCGGCGAACGGGTGTGGGGAAACATTCAGGTGCTGGATGAGAATCCTCTGCCTTCTGAAGGGGATGAATTCCGCTTTGTTCAGCAAGTGAGCGAACAGCTGGCGCTGGCGCTGGAAAATGCCCGCCTGTTTCAGGAGACCCAACGCCGTGCTGAAGAAATGGCCATTCTTAATGAGATGGGGCGTGAATTGGCCGCGCGCCTGGAGTTGAACGAAATCCTGGAAACCATTTATCGGTATACCTCTCGCCTGCTTCATACTGACTATTTTTTTATTGCCCTGTATGATGCTGCTACGAATACCGTCTCATTCCCGCTGGCGATTGAGAAGAATCAACGCCAAAATTGGAAACCTCGCAAGGATGGGAATGGCCTGACCGAGTATTTGATCCGTACGCGCCGCCCCTTGCTCCTGAAAGAAGATGCTGTTCAGCAGATTCGGGAAATGGGCATTGATGTCATTGGTAGTGAGGCCATCTCCTGGCTGGGAGTGCCGATGATTGTCGCTGATCAGGCGCTTGGGGTCATTGTAATCCAGGATCCTGAACGTCTTTATGCGTTCGATGAACAACATCAGCGCCTTTTAGAGGCGATTGCTGGTCATGCCGCGATTGCCATTCAAAATGCCCGGCTTTTTGCCGAAGCACAGCGCCGCGCGTCGCAGCAGGCGGCTTTGTACCACCTCAGCACGCGACTGGCACAGACCCGCGATATTCGCGAAATTTGCCGCATTGCCGTTCAAGTCTTGCGGGAACGCCTGGGGTTTGCTTTCTCCGGTATTTTTATGGTGGATCCGCTGACCGGCGATCGGGTGCTCCAGGCGCAAAGTGGCTGGGATGAAGCACCACCCGACTGGCGCATTCCGGCTGGGAAAGGACTTAGCCGATTGGCGGTAGAGACCGGACGTATACATTACTGGCCGGATGTCGCCCAACATCCGGAGTATGTTCCAGGATTAAGAGGTGCTCATACCGAAGCCGATATCCCCATTCAAGTTGGCGAGAAAGTATTGGGCATTCTGATCGTTGAAGATACGCGCATAGATGCGTTTACTTCGGAGGACCTGGAACTACTCCTGGCTGTGGCAAACGTAGTGGCGGTGGCGATTGAAAACGTTCGCTTGTTGGAAGAGACGCAACGCAATGCGCGCGAGATGGCACTACTCAACCGAGTGGTGGGAGCAGTAGCCAGCACGTTGCGCCTTTCGGACGCTTTGCAGGTCGTTGTCCGAGAGCTAGTGGAATATTTCCCGGTAGAACATGGTGGACTAGCCTTGTTGGATGAGGACGGGGAATACCTCACCGTGGTTGCGGAGTACGGCAAGACAACCTTGACCTCGGTGCTCGGAGTCCGTTTCCGGCTTCCGGATAACCCCTCTACCCAAGAGGTTTTCCGCAGCCGTCAGCCGGTGTTTATTGAGGATGTTCAAAACGATCCACGGGTGGATGCGGCATTGCGGGAACAATTCCGGGAACGCGGTATTGTCAAATTGGTCATCTTCCCTATCTTGGCCGGGAATGACGTAATCGGCACGTTAGGTTTGGATATTCTCGACCCACAGGCGAGCCTTTCGCCCTCGGATATTGTTCTGATCCAAAACATTCTGACTCAGGCTTCTGCGGCCATTCAAGAGGCGGGCCTTTTCGAGCAGGTACAGACTTCGCGTCAGGCTTTGCAACGGCAAAATGAATATTTGGCTGCGGCAGCCGAGATCGGTCGCCTGGTGACTTCGGCGCTCGACCTGCCCACCATTTTCCGTCGGGCGGTGAATCTGGTGCGCGAACGTTTCGGTTACTATCATGCGGCCATCTTTACTGTCGAAGAAACCGGTTTCAATGCCGTTTTGCAGGAGGCAACCGGCGAGGCCGGCGCCGAAATGAAGCGCCGTGGTCACTCATTGCCGGTTGGCTCGAAATCTATCGTTGGCACCGTCACTGCGACCGGCGAGCCGTTGATGGTCAACGATGTTTCGCAGAATCCTATCCACCGTTTCAATCCGCTCCTTCCGGAGACGCGAGCTGAGGCGGCCATTCCATTGCGCATTGGTCAACGCGTGATCGGGGCGTTGGATGTGCAATCCACCCAGGTCAATGTTTTCGGTGAAAGCGATATTGCCGTTTTGCAAATCCTGGCCGATCAGATCGCCGTGGCGATTGACAACGCCCGCTCCTATCAGGTTGTTCAGGATGCCATGCGCGAGATGCGCGAGGCCGATCGGATGAAGAGTCAGTTCCTGGCGAATATGAGCCATGAATTGCGCACCCCATTGAATTCGATCATCGGTTTCTCGCGGGTGATATTGAAAGGCATTGATGGGCCGATCACCGAGCTGCAGCGCCAGGACCTGACGGCAATTTACAATGCAGGTCAACACCTGCTTGGCCTGATCAACGATATCCTTGATCTCTCCAAGATCGAAGCTGGCAAGATGGAACTGGCCTTTGAGGAGGTCAACCTGGCAGAGATCATCCGTAGCGTTATGTCCACGGCGACCGGCTTGGTAAAGGATAAGCCGATTACCCTCAAACGTTCGATTCCGGAGGATCTGCCCACGGTCCGCGCCGATGCGACGCGCATTCGCCAAGTGCTGCTCAATCTGCTTTCCAACGCGGCCAAGTTCACCGAGCAGGGTGAGATCCGTGTCGAAGCGAGTGTGCAGGTCGGTCCGAACGGGCAGCCGGAAGTGCTGGTCAAGGTTACGGATACCGGACCGGGCATTTCGGAAGAAGATCAGGCGAAACTTTTCCAGCCGTTTTCGCAGGTGGATGCTTCCCTTACCCGCAAGACGGGCGGTACCGGCTTGGGGTTGGCGATCTCAGCACAGTTGATCCAGTTGCATGGTGGTACTATTGGCGTGCAGAGCAAATTGGGAGAGGGAAGCACGTTTTACTTCACCGTGCCGGTATATCAGAAGCCCAAAGTGTCGACGCCAGAGCGGCGCGTTATCCTTGCGGTGGATGATGATCCGCATGTGATCGCTCTTTATGAGCGTTATTTGGCGCCTCTCGGTTATCAGATCGTGGGGCTCACCGAACCGAAGCAGGCCGTGGAGCAGGCTTTGCGTTTGAAGCCTTTTGCCATTACCCTCGATGTGATGATGCCCGGCTACGATGGCTGGCAAGTGCTGATGGACTTGAAATCAAACCCGCAAACCCGAACAATTCCGGTGATCATCTGTTCAATCGTGGACGATCGCGAGAAAGGATTCAGTCTGGGAGCTGCAGATTACCTGGTCAAGCCGATTCTGCAAGAGGACCTGGTCCATGCGCTCGATCGCCTGAACGGGGATGGTAGCATCCGCGAAGTTTTGATTATTGATGATAATGCGGATGATCTGCGCTTATTGGCAAAAACATTGCAAGAAGGAGGGCGCTATCAGCCTATTCTTGCCGAGGGAGGAGAAAAAGGTTGGAACCTACTTCTTCAACGCCGTCCCCATGCGGTGATCCTGGATCTCTTTATGCCCGATCTGGATGGTTTTACCCTGTTGGAGCGTATGCGCACAACGCCTGGGCTGCGCGATATTCCGGTGGTGGTCGTCAGCGGTGTGGAACTGACCCCTGAGCAACACAGACAGTTACAGGAATTCGGCCAGCGCCTGATTCAGAAGGGCGCTATTAGTGAGGCGGAGCTTTTCTCCGTGCTGGAACGTGCACTTAAGCGGGTGCGCCCATCGGGGGAGGAATCGAAATAGAATGAGTTTTCAGATACGTTGCATTGATTGTGGCCATATTTCTCCTTATTCCCCCTCTCTTTCATTCTGTCAGCGCTGCCATAGTGAGTGGCGCGAGGCGGTATATGATTACGAGCAGGCAAAACGAGAGTGGTTAAGATCGCTGGAACGACGTCCTTTTGATCTCTGGCGTTATCGTGAGCTACTGCCTGTACGGGAGCCTTCTCGTTCGTTGATGCTAGGCGAGGGCGGCACTCCCTTGATCCGTGCCGTTAATCTGGGGATGATGCTCGGCCTGCCAAATCTTTATATCAAAGATGAGCGGCAAGGGCCGACTGCCTCTTTCAAAGATCGCCAGGCCGCGGTGACCATCGCCGCTTTGAAAGAGGCCGGGATTACCGAGATGGTGGTGGCTTCCACCGGTAACGTGGCCATTTCGTATTCCGCCTATGCGGCTCGCGCCGGGATCAAGATCTGGGTCTTCGTCACCAGCCTGGTGCCAGCGACCAAAATGCGCGAAATTGCCCTTTATGGGAGCCAATTGATCAAGGTGACGGCCTCGTACGATCAAACTAAACAGGTAGCGGCCGATTTTGCCCGTCAGCGTGGACTGTATCTCGATATGGGGGCGCGCACCATCCCTTCGGTGGAGGCGATGAAAACCATCGCTTTTGAAATTTGCGAGCAGCTCTCCTGGGAGGAAGGACGCTCCAGCTCCGTTTTACCTTGGCGCGTGCCGGATTGGTATATCCAGGCTGTTAGTGGTGGCATGGGGCCTTTGGGAATTGCCAAAGCGTTCCGAGAGCTCTACCAAATGGGGTTAATCGATCGCATGCCCTCTATTGCTGCCATCCAGGCTAGCGGTTGCGCTCCAATGGTGCAGGCCTGGAAGGCCAATGCCGAAGTAGCCACACCGATCTCTTCTCCTCGGACGCATATCGAAACACTTGCAACCGGAAATCCGGGGCGCACTTATACTTTGCTGCGCGAGTATATGCTTAAGAACGGTGGGTTGTTTGAGAGCGTCAGCGATGCGGAGGCTTTCCGCGCCATGCACGTTTTGGCAAAAATGGAAGGCATTTCTGCCGAACCGGCAGCCGCCGCGGCCTTTGCCGGCCTTTTCAAGATGGTGCGCCATGGGCTCATTCGTCCGACCGATACGGTGGTGGTGAATTGTACCGGCCATACCATGCCTACAGAAGAAGAGGTGTTAGGAGACGAGTGGTCCCACGATGTTTCGCTGCCACAGGATCAGGCAGCAAGAGTTGCTCCACAGGAGGGTTTGCTGGCCGCGCTCAATCGAGTTGTACCGGAACGTTTCCCGCGCGTGGCCATTATAGATGATAATGATGAGGCCCGGCGCCTGATTCGCCGTGTTCTCCAATCGCAGGGCAACTTTACCCTCTTTGAAGCCTCGAATGGTCAGGAGGCATTACAACTCGTTCACCGCGAGCTCCCAGATCTGATCATCCTCGATCTAATGATGCCAGAGATGGATGGTTTTGCCGTATTAGAACACCTCAAATCCCATCCGGAGACGGCACAAATCCCGATCATCGTGGTCACGGCGAAAGAATTGACGCCGGATGAGAAAGCACGACTGCGAGGCCAGATTCAGGGATTGATGCAAAAAGGTGATTTCCTAAGCGACGAATTGGCCCTGGAAGTCAAGGATCTGCTGGAATAATTTTCCTATGCATCGCACCAAAGGGGTCACGGCTGCAGCGTTTTCCGCTTTTTTTCTGGGATTGGCTCCCGTTTTCGGCAAATGGGCCATTCTGGAGGGTTTTTCGCCGTTTCTGGTAGTTGCGCTGCGTACGGTGCTGGCTGCTTTTCTCCTCTTTTTGGTGCTGATCTTCTCCAATCGTCGTCTGTTCTATATCTTCCCGGTCGGGCTGGCGGCCTGTTTGTTGGCTGGTTTGTTCAATGGGTTGGGTTCGTTGCTCTACTATCTGGCTTTGCGTCATTTGAGCGCCAGTTTGGGGCAGCTGGTTTACGCTTCGTATCCGTTCTTTGTTATGCTCTGGATGTTTTTTGATGGTCAAGTTCCTGGCAAATTGACCATCGCACGCATGGTGTTGGCCTTTTCCTCGGTCGTCTGGCTGACCTATGCCCCTGATCAACAGGCGGAATGGCGGGGGCTGTTGCTGATGCTAGGCGCGGCGTTGCTCTATGCGCTTCACCTACCGATCAACCAGCGTGTCCTATATGAGGCGCCTCCCCCGACCGTAGCGTTTTACACCCTACTCTCGATGAGTGCGGTGGTTAGCGTGGCCTATCTTGGGTGGGATCGTTCGTACCCGGTTGGTCGGGTCTCGTGGATACCTGTTTTGGGTTTGACACTGGTCACTTTTCTCTCGCGACTTTCGCTTTTCCTGGGCGTAAAGCATCTGGGAGGGATTCAGGCGGCCCTTTTTGGGTTGGCTGAAGCCTTGGTGACGATCGCCTTTGGCAAATATTGGTTGCACGAGAGCCTTACTCCCCTCCAATGGCTTGGTGTGATCGGCTTGGCGATCAGTCTGTTGAGCATTCGCTTTGAAAAACTAGAACGTCCCCTCCATGTGCCCCAAGGTTGGTTGAGCTGGATCCGCCCGCCTGATATTCCTCCTCAGGTTCCCTGGCGGCCGGACCGTTAGAGAGCCATGCTTATGTGTCGTGTGGGGCATCCTGTGCTCAAAGATGGTATGCCTGGTTATTGTTGGAGAGTTTTGCCGAAACAGGGGTGCTTTTACCATGCCGGTGAGGCCGGTTCCCCAGAAAGGATAGAGGTCTTTGAAGAGCCACAATTGAAAAGTGCACGCACGGCGTTGACAAAATAGCCCACTCGTAGTAAGATCGGCGCTGCTCGGCGAGGTAGCTCAATGGCAGAGCAGGGGACTCATAAGCCCTTGGTTGTGAGTTCAAATCTCACCCTCGCCACTCAGGTGCCTAAGCCGATTACCTTGACACTGTAGGTGCATCTGTTATAATCTAATTACCTTCCTGGCTAGCTCAATCGGCAGAGCGGGCGGCTGTTAACCGCTAGGTTCGAGGTTCGAGTCCTCGGCCAGGAGCACATCCCCTTATCCACAAGGGGATTTTTGTTTTCGGGATTGTGAACCGAAACCCTAGACCGCAAGCAAAGGACGGCGATTGGGGGATGGACTGGTTGTAGTACGGGTGGTTTCCGCGAGCCGAAACTTTTCTCCCCTTTATCCGTGCTAGAAACGAATTCAATCCAAAGGAGGACCTATGAATCTCAAAGCACGGACACGTTTCTGGCTCGATTTGTTCCTGTTCATTTCTTTTCTGGTTTTCATGGAACCGGCCCTCACGGGTATTCCTATCCATGAATGGTTGGCTACTGCAGCCATCCTCACTTTTCTAATCCATATACTGACTCAGTGGGACTGGATCATTGCCGTGGGAAAACGATTCTTCCAGAAGTTGTTTCACCAGTCGCGCCTCAACTTTGTGCTGGACCTATTGTTACTCCTTTCTATGACGACAGTCATCCTGAGCGGTTTCCTGATCTCGCGCAGCGTTCTCCCTGCCCTGGGCATTCCGGAAGCGCGCAACTTTTTCTGGCGGCGCATTCATGATGCTTCCGCAAATCTGACCCTCTTGATCGTTGCCGTTCATGTTGGCCTGCATTGGGATTGGATTGTAAATACCGCCAAACGCATTTTTGGTCGTTTAGGCCGTAAGCAGAACTTTTCCCAGGCTGCTGCGAAGTTGGAGCGCTAGGAGGTTGAAATGTTCAAGGTTTTGCTACGTGCATCGATCCTGATCATAGTTGTTTTCCTCACCGGTTTGGCGATCTATTGGCTTGGTCAACGTCAGGCGATGGCTTCTCCTAGTCCGTTCCCCGAAGGCAGGGCAGTGTTTGCTAGGCCAGAAGGCCGGCCACCATTCGAGAGATTTGAAGGTCGTGAAGGTTTTGGCGAACGAGGGGAACGTTTTTCTCTAACCCGTGGTCTTTCTGGCCTGATCGGGCGGTTTGTGATGGTAGCGATCATTGTCGCTGTAGTTATCGGATTGGGACGCCTGATGCGCCTGGCGCTTGTCTCGGCACCGTTACCGCAAAGTAATGGTATAGTCGTACATCGCGATGAAGGATGAGAGCGATTTCTCCCTGCTCGAACAAGCCCGCTGTGGGAATTTGGATGCGTTTGAACGGTTGGTACATCTTTATACCACGCGTCTCTATCGGGTAGTGAGGCGCGTGGTCAATGACGATGGGGAGGCTGAAGCGCTGGTCCAGGAAACCTTTTTACGCCTATGGGAAAACCTTTCGCGTTACAAAAACGATCGTCCGTTCTTCCCCTACCTGGTGACTGTGGCGCTCAACCTGGTCCGCGATCTCTGGCGCAAAGAAAGCCGCCTTGTGGAGGATGATGGAGTGCTTGATCTCTTGCCGGATGAAGGTGAAACCGATCCGGCGCGTTTGGTGGAAGAGAACGAGATGCGGCAAACGTTGGCGCAGGCTGTGGCAGCCCTTCCGCCGATGTATCGGGCGGTCATCGCCCTGCGCTATGATGCAGAGCTCAGCTACGAAGAGATCGCCGCTGCGCTTCATCTTCCTCTCAATACCGTGCGCACTCACCTAAAACGCGCCAAAGCGCGCTTGCGGCGTATGCTGGAGAAAACCTATGGATTGGCTCGATGAACAACTTTCTCAAATGCCTTCCCCGATGCCCTCTTTGGACTTGGATCGGCGCATTTGTCTGGCCCTGCGCGCTCGGGAGCGGGCGCGGCAATTTTCTCACTTGGTAGCGCGCATCGGTTGGACGGCGCTCCTGCTCGGCTTTGTCATCTCTGCGCTCCTTGTGCGCGAGATTTTGAACGTTTTTGGGAACGACTTGTCGTCCTTCTTCGGCTTGTTGGGCACTGCGCTCAATAATGCCTGGAACGCTTTGCTTACGGCCGATTTTGGCCTTCTTACCATGCTCTGGACCGCGTTGCAGGATTTAAGTCTCACAGCGCTTTCCTTGGCCTTGAGCTTTCTGGTCGTTGGGGTCTCTCTCATGGCAGCCGCTCAAATTGCTCGAACCAATCTGGATATCTCGGAGCACCATGCACATTCTTGAAAGGCGTTTTGCCCGGAACATTCCATTTGCCTGTTGACAGGCTATAAAAATATAAGGATGTGAAATGTCTCGAAAAACGATTCTCACCCTCGTAGTTCTATTCTTTCTCACCTTGGCCGTTTCTTTTCTGGTCGGTCTTGCGTTGCAAAACCTCGATCGGACGGCGTGGCTGATGCGCCCATTCCCTCGCTATGAGCGGAACGAGCCGCGGCTGCTGGAACGAGAACCGTTCCTTCACCCGGAAGAGCGCTTTCTAACTCGGTTCTCTCCCGTTTGGGCAGTGGGTAGGACGCTCGCCGCAGAGATTTTCTTCTTT
This sequence comes from Chloroflexota bacterium, assembly GCA_037447295.1. GTDB lineage: Bacteria > Chloroflexota > Anaerolineae > Anaerolineales > Villigracilaceae > 630D-37. The sequence continues at coordinate 9,090 of JBBIGZ010000056.1, forward strand.
CTGGCCGGGTTCTTGGCTTTCTCCCTCTTTCCGCAGCGTTTTCGCCACATGCTCATTGCATTTGACCAAAGGGGCATGGCCTATTTGGGGATCGGGATCACTACGGCTTTCCTAGGGCTTCTCCTAGGGCTGATGGCCGTGATTTCCGGCTTTGGGCTTTTGTTTTTGCCCTACCTCTTCTTCCTTTTCGGCCTGATCGCTTTCCTCGGTATGTTGCTGAGCCTTCTGGCCATTGGAAATTGGCTCCGTCGCCGATTACACCTGGCAGAAGAGCATTTTCTGCTTGATTTAGCCCTCGGAAGCCTTGCGTTCTTCGTTGTTGGTAGCCTTCCTGTGGCCGGCGTTCTCGCCTTTTTGCTGGCGGCGGTATGGGGTTGGGGTGCGATCGTAGCTACCCGCTTTGGCGCCAACGATGGGTGGAAGTTTATCACTTCGGCCGGATCGCCGAATGACTCAGCCCTTGACAATTTGTAAATTCGGTTTTATATTTTAGTCGCTTTAACTATCAAGCAGAAAAAAGTTTTCTCGGGGTTTTCTGCTTGGTAGAACTGCTCATCTTTTTGACCGTTGCCGAATTATGTGTCCAGGAGTACTCCGACTCATGGATCGGAGAAAAATCGGTCTGTTTTGGATCTCTCGTAAGGAATTTTCTGCTTCGGAGGGAGAATGCGCTTGTTTTTACGTAAATACGGCGGGTGGTTGCTGTTGGCGGTCGTGATTGTGGCGGCAGGATACCGGTTTTTCGCCCGGCCGCGCAGCGCCCCTGCATATCAAACCGTGAAAGTGGAGCGCGGCACGTTGGTCGCCACTGTGAGCGGTGATGGCTATATCCGACCGCGTCAAAGCGCCGTTTTGACCTGGCAGGTGAGTGGGGTGGTGGAAAAGGTCAATGTCGCTCTGGGGGATCAGGTGCGCAAAGATCAAGTGCTGGCAACGCTAGAAAAGGGTTCATTGCCTCAGAGCGTTCTGCTGGCCGAAGCCGATCTGGCCGATGCTCAGCGACAGTTGGAGGACCTCTTACACTCCAATACCCCGACCGTGCAGGCTTGGATCGCACTGCAAAATGCCCAGGACGCTTACGATAAAGCCAAGCGTTATTATGAGTCGCTGTTCCAGCCTTACACCTATGAGATCCTTTCCTTTCGCACCGTCACTTTTACCATTCCCTTCCCAACCCCGCAAACGGTTACCAAAAGGGTGCCTTATCTGAAAACTGTTCATGTTGAGGAAGCCGACGAAGAAGCCAAAGCGGATGCCAAAGCCGATCTGGACCTGAAAGCGGCCCAGCTGGAAGATGCTCGCCGCGCCTACGAACGCCTCAAAGAGGGACCTGATGCGGTGCAGCTGGCCACGTTAAAAGCGCGTATCGCCGCCGCTCAAGCTACGCTCAACCTGATGCACCTGACCGCACCCTTCGATGGCATCATCACCCAGGTCAACATATTACCGGGCGATCCTGTGACCCCCGGCACACTCGCCTTTCGCATAGACGCCCTCTCTCACCTTTATATCGAAGTCGGCATTTCTGAAGTGGACATCAATAGCGTCCAGGAAGGACAAGAAGTGACCATCACATTGGACGGCGCGCCGGGGAAAGAATATCATGGGAAAGTTGTAGAGGTCGGCAAGGTGGGCACATTGCAGAACCAGGCGGTTACTTTCAACGTCCGAGTAGAGATCACCGATGCCGATGAGCAGGTCCATCCGGGGATGAGTGCCACTGTGCAGATCCTCGTGCGCGAAATCCCCGATGCACTTCTAATTCCCAATCGAGCGGTGCGCCTGGTAGATGGTAAGTATACCGTTTACGTTTTGCGCCAGGATCAGGTTGTGCCGCTCGAAATCCGCCTCGGGGCCTCTGGCGATACCATGAGCATGTTGCTGAGCGATAATTTACAGGAAGGCGATCTCCTCGTTCTCAACCCGCCACTTTCTCCGAGACCCGGCCAGGGGCCGCCACCCTTTGTCCGCGGCGGACGATAATCTTCTGTTTGGAGAATTTCCTATGCGCTCTTTCTTTCGACGTTTCAAATCGTGGCTCTGGTTACTGGTGCTTGTGGTCCTGGTAGCAGGGGGGCTTTATTATTCCCGATCGAGCCGGGCTGCTGCCCAACCGACCTATCAGATCGTCCGCGTAGAACGCGGTAATCTCACCGTAACGGTCGGGGCGACCGGCACCGTTCGGGCTCGTCAAACGGCGATCCTCACCTGGCAGACTAATGGTGTCGTCGAGAACGTTTTCGCTAAAGTCGGCGATCCCGTCAAGAAGGATCAGGTGCTGGCCAACCTTCTGCGCACTTCGTTGCCACAGAATATCATCCTGGCCGAAGCCGATCTGGCCAGCGCGCAGCGTCAGTTGGAGGATTTGCTGCAATCTAAGACCCCCGCCGTTCAGGCCTGGATTGCGCTACGTGAGGCCCAAAAGGCCTATGATAAAGCGAAGGAGTACTACGATTCGCTTTTTGAGCCGCGTACCTATACCGTGATCGTTTATCGCACGGTCGGGAGATTCCCGAATGCGAGGCGGGTGCCAGAGCTGAAAACGATGAAATCCGATCGCGCCGATGATGAGACGATCGCCAACGCCAAAGCCAATCTCGATTTGCTGGCTGCGCAATTGGAAGATGCTCAACGCGCCTACGATCGTCTAAAAGATGGCCCGGATGCCGTCCAGCTGGCGGTGCTGGAGGCAAAGATCGCTGCTGCACAAGCGACCTTGAACCAGGCGCGCATTATCGCTCCTTTGGATGGCATAGTGACTCAAGCCGAGAGCTTGCCCGGTGATCTAGTAACTCCGGGGACTTTGGCCTTTCGCTTGGACGATCTGAGCCATTTGTATGTGGATGTCAACGTCTCAGAGATCGATATTACGAACGTCCGTGAGGGGCAGCCGGTTACCCTTTCGTTTGATGCCATTTTGGGTAAAGAGTATCATGGAGTGGTGGTCGAGATTGCGCGCGCGGCCGATCTCAGCCAGGGCACGGCGAACTTTCCCGTCACCGTTGAGTTGCAGGATGCAGATGATCAAATCCGTCCGGGCATGACGGCGGCGGTGAATATCATTGTGCGCGAACTGCAAAATGTCCTCCTCGTTCCGAATCGGGCTGTCCGCCTTGTGAATGGAAAATACACTGTTTATGTGCTACGCAATGACCAGGTAGAGCCGTTGGAAATCCGCCTGGGATCTAGCGGAGAGACGATGAGTGTATTGGCGAGCGATAACCTGCAAGAAGGCGATGAGCTGGTCTTAAATCCGCCGGTCTTTTCGGGATCCGGTCGGGGTGGGCCTTTTGGGCCGGGAGGTAGGTAATGGACTGGGTGATCGAAGTACATGATTTGCGGAAAATCTACCGCATGGGCGAAGTGGAGGTCCATGCGCTGCGCGGCGTTTCGTTCAAGGTTCGGCGCGGCGAGGTTGTCTCGATTATGGGGCCTTCAGGTTCTGGAAAATCTACCTTGATGAACCTTTTGGGATGTCTGGATCGCCCTACTTCTGGCGAATACTTGCTGGATGGGGAAAAGGTGGCCAATTTGAACGATGACCAGCTGGCGGCCATTCGCAACCGTAAGGTTGGGTTTGTCTTTCAATCTTTCAATCTGCTTCCGCGAGCTACGGCGTTGGATAATGTAGAGCTCCCTTTGCGCTATGCGGGGATTCGGGAAGGGCGAAGAGAACGGGCGCGGGCTGCGCTGAAAGCGGTTGGCCTGGCGGATCGACTGGATCACCGTCCAACTGAGCTTTCAGGTGGGCAGCAGCAGCGCGTGGCGATCGCCCGGGCCATTGTCAATAACCCGGCCATCATTTTGGCCGATGAGCCAACCGGAAACTTGGATTCAAAGGTCGGGCAGGAGATCATGAATTTGCTCCTGGGGTTGAACCGAGATCTCGGTACTACGTTGATCATCGTCACCCACGATCCGAATGTAGCCCGTCAGACGCAGCGCATCATTCGGCTGCGGGATGGTCTGATCGAAGAGGCTTGATTCTTCTCTTTGGAGGCAATATGGATTTTGGACAGGCGGTCCTGGAAGCATTGGAAAGTCTGTTGGCGAACAAATTGCGTTCCGGGCTGACGACTCTGGGGATTGTGATCGGCGTGGCCGCGGTGATCGCTATGCTGGCCGTGGGTACAGGAGCGCAGGATACGATCGTCGGCTCGATCAGTGGCATCGGCACGAACTTGCTTTTCGTATTTTCCGGGAATACTCAGGTGGATGTGCGTAACCCGAAGCCGCTCACTATCGAAGATGCAGCAGCATTGGCCGATCCGTTCAGCGCGCCGGATGTCGAGCGGGTAGCGGCGATCGTTCAAGGACAAGCGAGCGTTAGCGCGGCCGGTGAAACTGTGCTGACGCGGCTAAACGGGGTCACCCCGGATTATTTTGTGGTGCGCAATTATCGCGTGACCGAGGGGCAGCCCATCACCGAAGAGCATATGCTTGGTCGGGCTTCTGTTGTCCTGCTTGGGCCGGAAGTGGTCCAAAAACTATTTGGACGTACGGATGGGGTAATCGGGGCGACGGTGCGGATTGATGGGCAACCGTTCCGCGTGATCGGCGTGCTGGAAAGCAAAGGTGGTTCGGCTTTCGGCAGTCAAGATGACGCCGTCATGGTTCCGCTTACCACGGCACAAGTGCGTTTGCTCGCGCGGAAGCAAAATCGGGTGGATTTGATCTATGTCCAGGCAGTGAGCCCAGATCGAGTCACAGCCGCCGCCGATCAAGTAGCGGATATTTTGCGGCAACGTCATCGCACGGCGATCGGCGCCGATGATTTCACCATTTTCACCCAGCAGGATTTCCTTTCCACGGCTCAGACGATCACCGGTGTGCTTACCATCTTCCTGGGTGGCATTGCGGCGATCTCATTGCTGGTGGGAGGCATTGGCATTATGAACATCATGCTCGTTTCGGTGACCGAACGCACTCGTGAGATCGGCCTGCGCAAGGCGTTGGGCGCACGCAAGCGCGATATTCTCATCCAGTTCCTAACCGAATCTTCTCTCTTGAGTGTGATTGGCGGCCTGATCGGCATTTTACTTGGATGGTTGATTTCGTTTGCCGTTGGGCGGATTGCGGCGGCTTCGGGCACGAACTTGAATCCACGCGTCGGGTTAGATGCGGTGCTTCTGGCGACGCTTTTTTCGGCAGCCGTGGGCCTTTTCTTCGGCATTTACCCGGCCAATCGGGCGGCCAATTTGGAACCGGTCGAGGCGTTGCGCTATGAGTGAGGGCGGATATCCCGATAGGCCCATTTCACCTGCCAGACGCGTAATGCCGCCTCTAGCTGAATGCGCAGAGACATTTTCGATTTCCCCCATTTGCGATCGGAGAAATAGATGGGCACCTCTTTGAGAGAATAATCTAGCAGATAGGCAAGATAGGCCATCTCAACCAAAAATACATAACCATTGGCCTGAATGCGTTCCAGGGGCATTCCCTGGAGCGCTTCGCGTCTCCACAGGCGATAGCCGGTCGTTACATCATGGAGCGGCAGACCGAGGATGGCGCGGGCATAAAAGTTTCCGAAACGCGAGAGCCCTTTTCGCCAGATCGGCCAACGTCGATCCACCGATCCGCCGCGCACGTAGCGGGAGCCAAAGACCACGTCACAGGTTTGCAACCGGGCGACCATTTCGGGCAGTGTGTTCGGATCGTGTGAGAAATCGGCATCCATTTGACCAATTGCCTCTATATCCCATGTCAGGACCTCGCGGAAGCCGCTCAGGTAGGCCGAACGCAATCCCTGTTTTGCGGGGCGGTGTAGGACCCGGAGCTTGGGATAGCGCGCCGAAAGCGCTTCGGCAATTTGGCCGCTTCCATCCGGACTGTTATCGTCCACAATCAATATCGAGAGGTCGAGCGGAAGCGAAAATAAAGCGGAGATCAATCCGGGAAGGTTCTCCGCTTCGTTATAAGTAGGAATAACAAGGGCAATGTGCATGAATTATTGTTTCAGGCGCAAAAGGTCCTTTTTCAAATCATCGACATCGCGATATTGACCATGGAGGGTAGGGATAAAGGCCATTTTCACCGCTAGGCGATTTGGATGGGTCGCCATGGCTTCGCGATCTTTGATCGGGTAGAAAAAGTCGAGCGATTGTTCCAGGCGCGGGCGGATTAGGCTCCTTAGGGTCTCGGCACGCGCTGCTGGAGTTACGATAATGAAATCGGTGGGGCTGAGATGGCCGAGGAAATCGTCCGGCGTTCCTACTTCGCGCAGCGCATTGGTCAGCATAAGGCTGACGGCGCGTAGGACGTCATCGGCGGCAACGAATCCATAGGCTTCGCGGAAGAGGTTCAGGTTTTCCAGAGAGATCAAGAGCACCGACCAGCTCGGATTGTTGATCACTTCTTTCAAACGCTCATCCACCAGAGCGCCTTCGGGCAATCCGCTGACCGGATTGTTCAAAGAGCCTTGCGACATGCGCTTCAGGGCGTTGCGCACGCGCAGACGTAGCTCTTGGACGTCGAAAGGCTTGGTGATGTAGTCATCGGCGCCCAGCGAGAGGCCCTGGATGCGATCCGTGCGTTCGCGTTTTTCGGTGAGGAAGATGATCGGGACGTTGCGGGTGCGACGGTCTTCGCGTAAACGACGGGCGACCTCGAAACCGTCAATATCCGGCAGGCGAATATCCAAGATCACCAGATCGGGATGGAAAGATAGGCAAGCGCGCACCCCATCTTCGCCCCAGTTTACCGTTTGTACTTCGTATCCCTGGACGCGGAAATAGGCATTGAGCATTTCGGCAACATCCAGGTCATCTTCCACGATCAGGATTCGCTGCTTTGCCTCGGCCATCTTGCCTCCATGAAAAACTATACTATCCGATGGGTTCTTTCTGGATGACGAATTCACAGACCGGATCGCCTACGGCTACGCATTTGGACTCGTTGACGCGGAACTCATGTCCGCCGGAGACCCACTTTAGGCCTTCCTGGAGCAATCCCACGGCGATGAAACAGACCGGGTGATCGGCGTCGTGTCGCCCCCAGCAAACTGGGCATTTGTGGATGGTGTAGATAAATTCGGTTTCGCGCTCCTCGACGGTCGTTTCCTGATCGCTCAGCTGGGAAAAGATCTTGGCCATGGCCGGCAGGCCGATACGTAGCTTGGCCTGGAGTGGGAGGACGACGAACGCCAAATCTGCGACTCCGGCCAACGCGCCGAAGTTTTTGAGCGCATCGGAAAACGTGGCGCGCCCAGCCCGTAAGGCCAAACCGCGTCCACCGCGTGGACCGTACATTTCTTCCAGCGCAACACCGATAGCGGAGAGCTCGGCAAAATCAAACCCTTTTTCCAGGTTATCCGGGGGGTAGTTATCAATATAGTGGCTCAGGCCGGCCAGGTTCAGGATGGCGTTCAATCCATTGCGGCCCATCACTTCTTCGAGGGACTTCAGCGTGATCAGGCCAAATTTGTTGGGGTAGTATAGACCGCTTTTTTGGATGGGGCTCATAGTGACTCCCTTAGATCAATTTTGCCAAGTCTTCTGCCGCCCGGCGCATATCCAGGAAGATCAAGCCCAGCTTGGCCTGTTCGCGGGCCAGAGCGGTCAGAACGGCATCCTGCCCAACCGACATCAAGACCACGTACCCCTTTTCTCCCTTGATGTATACCTGCTCAAGGGAGCCGCGCCCGAGCTCTGTGGCGATGCGCTCACCGAGCGAAAGCATGGCAGCAGACATCGCCGAGACGCGATCCTCTTCAACTCCTTGAGGAAGAGCGGAGGCAATGCTCAAGCCATCGACACTGACTACCGCCGAGGCTTCAATATCAGGGGACGAAGCCTGTAGCTGGCGCAGACGATCGACCATTTGTTGTGTGCGAGACTTTGTCAAGGCGAACCTCCTAAATAAAGAGAGATAGTCAGGGGAACTCCCTCACTATACTAGGGTCGATGTGAAACATATAAATTTTACCCCATTCTTTCAAAACGTGCAAAACAGGAACGCTACCTTTCTCTTCCAAAGGTTGTCAAAATGGTAAGGCGTGCTGTTTTGTGGTAAGATCAGGGCAGTGTGAGCAGAGTTAATTCCGAAAAAGGCTTGCGAAAACCTTGTCGTTCGTGCAAGGCTTTGGTATAATCACCGCGCCTTCGGAAAGGAAGTGCCGACGTAGCTCAACCGGCAGAGCAGCCGCCTTGTAAGTGGCAGGTTACGGGTTCGATTCCCGTCGTCGGCTCCATACGAGGCATGCACTTCACAATCTTATACCTGGGCGGTTAGCCAAGTGGCCAAAGGCGGCTGACTGTAAATCAGCTGGCGGAACGCCTTCGGAGGTTCGAATCCTTCACCGCCCACCTTGCGAAATGCCCTCATAGCTCAGGAGGTAGAGCACACCCTTGGTAAGGGTGGGGTCATGGGTTCAAATCCCATTGGGGGCTCTTTCGCGCTAATGTTCTTATATAAGGAGAAGGACAAATGGCCAAGCAGAAATTTGAACGAACGAAGCCGCATCTGAACGTGGGTACGATGGGCCACATTGACCACGGGAAGACGACGTTGACGGCGGCGATCACGAAGTACTGCAATCTGTTGGGGAAGGCCGAATTCAAGGCCTATGATCAGATTGACAATGCGCCGGAGGAGAAAGCCCGCGGCATTACGATCAATATTGCGCATGTGGAGTATGAGACGGAGAAGCGTCACTATGCGCATGTGGACATGCCAGGGCATCGTGACTACATCAAGAACATGATCACGGGTGCGGCGCAGGTAGATGGAGCGATCTTGGTAGTGGCGGCTCCGGATGGGCCGATGCCGCAGACGCGGGAGCATGTGCTGCTGGCGCGGCAGGTAGAGGTGCCGAGCATTGTGGTGTTTTTGAACAAAGTGGACCAGATGGACGATCCGGAGTTGCTGGAGTTGGTGGAGTTGGAGTTGCGGGAGTTGCTGAACCAGTATGGGTATCCTGGTGATACGACGCCGATTGTGCGTGGGAGTGCGTTGAAGGCGTTGGAGTGTCCGAGCAACGACCCGAACCATCCGGATTATGCGCCGATCAGAGAGTTGCTGCGTGTGATTGATGAGTACATTCCCGAGCCGAAGCGAGATGTAGACAAGCCGTTCATGATGCCGATTGAGGATGTGTTTTCGATCAAGGGTCGAGGGACGGTGGTGACGGGACGGATTGAGCGTGGGAAGGTGAAGGTAGGCGACCCTGTGGAGATTGTAGGGTTGCGTGAGAAGAGTCTGAGTTCGGTGGTGACGGGAGTAGAGATGTTCCACAAGGCGCTGGATGAGGGGATAGCGGGCGACAACGTAGGGTTGTTGCTGCGCGGCATCGAGCGCACGGATGTGGAGCGCGGGATGGTGATAGCGAAGCCCGGCAGCATCACGCCGCACCGCAAGTTTTTGGCGGAAGTGTATGTGTTGAAGAAGGAGGAAGGTGGTCGGCACAAGGCGTTCTTTAGTGGGTATCGTCCGCAGTTTTATATTCGGACGATGGATGTGACCGGGACGATCAAGTTGCCGGAGGGTGTGGAGATGGTGATGCCCGGGGATAACGTGAACCTGGAAGTGGAGTTGATTGTGCCGGTGGCGCTGGAGCAAGGCTCGAAGTTTGCCATTCGCGAAGGCGGTCTGACCGTCGGCGCCGGCGTGAT
>JBBIGZ010000057.1:0-18496 GCA_037447295.1 Chloroflexota bacterium
ATCAGCGGTGCAGTCATGATCAGCGGGCTTTCCTGGGCATGTGCCGCAGCCTCATGACGCGGCTCACCAAAGAAAACCAGCCAAATCTGCCGCCCCATATAGAACGCGGTGAAGAAAGCGGCCACCGTCAGCAACCAATAAACGGCCTGATAGCCCTCGCGGAAGGCATCGGCCAGGATTTCATCTTTTGACCAGAAACCGGCAAAGGGGAAAATGCCAGCCAGTGCCAGCATACCGATCAGATAGAGCCAGAAGGTCACCGGCATGCGCTTGCGCAGCCCACCCATATTGCGCATATCGCCGGGATCGAATATCTCTTCATGATGTTCGCCGTGCCCGTGACCATGATGGGCCAAATGGTGATGGCCGCGTTCCAGCCCCAGGATCACCGAGCCGGCCGAAAGGAAGAGCAGCGCCTTGAAGAAAGCGTGGGTCACCAGGTGGAACATGCCGGCGACAAAAGCGCCCATGCCCACCGCCGCCACCATGAAACCGAGCTGCGAGATCGTCGAATAGGCCAGCACCTTCTTAATGTCATATTGCCCCACGGCGATCGTCGCGGCAAAAAGCGCCGTCACCGCGCCCACCATCGCCACCACATATTGCGCTGCCGGCACGGTCACATAAAGCGGCGCCGAACGGGCAATCAAATAGACACCAGCCGTGACCATCGTGGCAGCATGGATGAGCGCCGAAACCGGCGTCGGGCCGGCCATCGCATCCGGCAACCAGATGTAGAGCGGGATCTGCGCCGATTTACCACTCACGCCCAGGAGCATGAACAGCGTGATCGCCACGATCACACCGGGCATGGCTTCCGCAAGGTGCGGCGCCTGGGCAAAGACCTCTTCAAAATTCAGGCTACCGAAAGCCCAAAACATCAAGAAGGCCGCCACCAGAAAGCCAAAATCGCCCACCCGGTTGGTGATAAAGGCCTTCTTCGCCGCGTTGGAGTTCGCCCAGGAAGGCCGCCCCAGCGTATCCATATCGTACCAGAAGCCGATCAGCAGGAAGGAGCATAAGCCCACCCCTTCCCAACCGACGAAGAGCATCAGGTACGAATCGCCGCCCACCAGGATCATCATGGCGATGATGAACAGGTTGAAGAAGACAAAGAAGCGGCGATAGCGACCGGGGTCGCCCTTGAAGCGCACATCCTCGTGCATGTAGCCGATGGCGTAGATGTGGATCAGCGTGCCGACGCCGGAAACGACCAGCATCATCGTCACCGAAAGCGTATCCACGCGGAAAGCCCAATCCAGCTGGAGCGCGCCGATGTGAATCCACTCTGCCACGAGCACGCGCATGCCTTCCGGATGTGCCCGCAGGGAAAGCGCCAAGATCACCGAAACGACAAAAGCCGCTCCGGAAGCCAGGCTGGCAACCCAACCGATGGCACGCTCCGACAGGCGCTTGCCGAAGATCAGGTTGAGCAGTAGCCCCAGCAGCGGGAAAAAGACGATCCACGGCGCCAGGTGAAAGTTTTCTTCTGCGAAAAGCATGGAAAGCTCCTAGCCTTTCAAAGTATTCATCTCATCCACGTTAATCGTGTGCTTCGTGCGGAAAATGGCGACGATCAGCGCCAGGCCAACCGCCACCTCTGCCGCCGCCACGGTCATGACGAAAAAGACAAAGATCTGACCGCTCAGCACTCCAAACGTCCGGCTGAAGGCGACGAAAGCCAGGTTGGCGGCATTCAGCATTAACTCGATAGACATAAAGATCACCAGCGGATTGCGGCGCACCAACACACCCAACGCGCCGATGGTAAAGAGAATCGCCGAAAGCGCAATGTAATACGTAACCGGGATCATTTCAGCGCTCCTTTCGCGTCAGCACAATGGCGCCAACCATGGCGACCAGCAGCAGAATCGAGGTGATCTCAAACGGCAGCAAATAGGCATTGAACAGCGCCTGCCCGATCGCCTTCGGGCCGGAAGAAGGATCGATCGCCAACGGAACGGCGGCCTCCAAGCGCTGACGGAAAAACAGCAAATAGGCGCTCTCTGCCAATAGGATCAAAGCCAGAATCATCGCCAGTGGACGCTGCCAAGGAAGCACCGAAGAGGGCGGCAAGACCTCTGTACCCAGCAACATGATGACGAACAGGAAGAGCACCATGATCGCCCCGGCATAGACCGTCACCTGCACCATGGCGATGAACGGCGCGTTCAACAGCAGGTAGAAGACGGCCACGGTGGCAAAATTCAGCACCAAGAAAAGCGCCGCATAAACGGCATGACGGCTGAAAAGCATTCCCAAAGCAGTAGCAACGGCCACAACGGCCAGGATCAGGAAAAGGAGCAATTCCAGGCTCATGGCTAATCCTTTGGGTCCTCCATTTCCGGCACCGAGCGCGTATAAACGCCCGGTGGAGTTTTCTGCGGCGTCGGCTGACCGCTCGGCGGCACCGGCTCCAGCAGCATCTCTTTGGTGTAAATCGCCTGGCCGCGATCGGTGAAACTCAGCTCATAGTTATCGCCCAAAACGATCGCTTCGGTGGGACAGGCATCCTCGCAGAACCCACAATAAATGCAGCGGAGCATGTTGATCTCATAGGTGCTTGCGTAGCGTTCACCCGGCGAATAGCGCTCCTCATCCGTGTTCTCCGCCGCCTCGACGAAGATCGCATCCGCCGGACAGGCCGCCGCGCATAAGGCACAACCGATACACCGCTCCAGCCCATTCTCATAGCGTCGCAAAATGTGCCGCCCGCGGAAGCGCGTGCGCACCGGACGCTTCTGCTCCGGATACTGGATCGTCACCGGACGCTCCAGCATCATCTTCAAAGTGGTCATCAGACCACGACCCAACTCCTTAAGCATAGGCCTTCCTCCACAAGGAACGCATTACCAGTAAGGACGTAACCATCCCGGCCAGCACCGAAAGCAACGGCACCAGCCAGATCTGCTCCAGCAAAATGCCCAGGGCAGTAATGAACACTACCACCAGCGCCAGCGGCAGAAGCACCTTCCAACCGAAGGCCATCAGGCGGTCATAGCGAATACGCGGCAGGGTTGCCCGACCCAGATCATGCCCGAAGAGCAGAATGACGATCTTCAGGAACATGTAGATCGGCCCCAACCAGGGGAAGCGCTCCACCCCCGGCCCCCAATAGCCACCGAAGAACAGCGAAGCGGCAATGGCGCTGATAGCGATCATCTTGTCATATTCGGCCATGAAGAAGAGCGCAAACTTCATCCCGGAATACTCGGTATGGTAACCGGCGGTCAGCTCCTGCTCGGCCTCCGGCATATCGAACGGCGCCCGGTTGACTTCCGCCAGGGTCGCCACCAGGAAGATCGCCGCGCCGACCGGCTGCAAGACCACAAACCAAACGCTGCGCTGGGCCTCCACGATCTCCGAGAGTCGCATCGAATCGGCCAGTAGGATCGCCGTCACAAAGGCCAGGCCGAGCGCCAGCTCGTAGGAGATCATCTGCGCCGAAGAGCGGATACCGCCGAGCATGGCATACTTGTTGTTGCTCGCCCAGCCGGCCAGCACAATGCCGTATACGGCAATCGAAGCCACCGACATGATATAGAGCACGCCCACGTTGAGATCGGCGATCTGCAACGAGATCGTGCGTCCAAAAATCTGCAAGGGGGGACCCCAAGGGATCACCGCCGGAATGACCAGCGCCGGCACCACCGTCACGATCGGCGCCAGGAAGAAAAGCAGCTTATCCACGTTTGCCGGCGTGAACTCTTCTTTGAAGATCAGCTTGATCCCATCGGCCACCGGCTGCAGCAACCCCCATGGGCCGGCCCGGTTTGGCCCGATGCGCACCTGAATGCGCGCCAGCGCCTTCCGCTCGTAAAGCGTCAGGTAGGCAAAACCGCCCAGCAAAACGAGGATCAGGATCAACCCTTTCAGCGTCCATTCAATGAGCAATGCGTAGTCCATACTACCTCACCCGTTCCGGGGTATGAAGATGGCCACGTGCGGGTTGTTGCAATGGGATGCCCATACTGCGCGGCACCAGCCCCACACCGGCCGGCACATTCTCATCCAGCGCCACCGTCACTTCAACCTGATGCCCTTCCCATTCCAGCAAAACCTGCGCTCCCTGCTCGAAGCCGGCATTGGGATGCAGAATGACGCGCCGCTGACCAATTCGTTCCCGTAAAAGTGAAGACGGAGAAACCAAGCTGCCGGCATCGAACAAGCGGGTGATCGGCACCAGGAGCAAAGTGCCCTCTTCCGGTCGCACGCGCGGCGCCTCGCGCGGGACCTTAGGCTGGGGCACCGCCGAAGAAGCTTCGGCCACGGCCGCAAGCGTTTTGCCCATTCCTTGCGCATTCGGCTGAGCAGTCCCAGAGAAGGGATACTCCGCACGTCCGGTAGGAGGCCATTGAGATCGCACCTCGCTCAGCGCGGCATAATCCAGACCTTGGAAAGTCTCCACCGCCGCCGCTAAATCCTGGAACGCGCGTGCTGCGCTATGGGCTTCCAGGCTCAGGCCAAAGCGCTCGGCCAGCAGCGCCGTGATGGCAAAATCAGCTTTACATTCACCCCAATGCGGAACCGCCGGGTAAAAACGCTGCACTCGACGCTCCCCGGAAGTAAACGTGCCTTCACGCTCGGTATACGCACAGGCCACCAGCACCACATCCGCCTGGCGCACCGTCTCATTTTCCAAAATGTCCTGGACAATCAGGAAAGGCTTGCGCCCGTTCGGCCGTACCAGGCCATCCCCCACGGGATCGGCCGCGACGATATAGAGCACATCCACCTCTTCAAAAAGCGCTTGCAAATCGGGGGCTGGTTCAAAACCCATCTCCCAGGCGCCCTGATCGTTCGCCCGCGGCCAAATCCCCACCAGTCCGTTATCGCTGCGCCCGACGTGACCGGTTTCGGTCAGCAGCTGGGCACAATCGGCGGCCAATGCTTCGGTCTGCTCCAGGCCCATCCCTTCGCTTCCGAAGAAAATTACCAAATTGCGCGCCTCGCGTAAGGCCTGGGCAATCTTGGCATCCGCGTTCAGCCGCCCGATCAGCTCGCCTTCATCGCCATAGGCATAGCGCATGGTGTAATGAGCAAAGCGCTCCAGACGGGTGAAGCGCGGGTTGGCGAGGATCAGGGTGACGCCACGTTCGGCAGCCTGTTTCACGCGCAGATACCAGATCGGCGCTTCTTCATAAAGATCCGAAGCCACTACCAGGATGGCATCTCCTGCGCCCAGGTGACCCAAGTCACTGCCGGCGCGCAAGCCATAGCGACGCACCCATTCCCCACCGCCCATCGAAGTATAAAGATAGGCCGGCACACCCATCTTCTCGGCGAAACGTTTCAGCGCATAGAGGTCCTCATTAGAGAGCCTGCCGGAGGCCAAAATAGCCTTCTTCTGCCAGGTGCGTAGCGCCTGAGAGGCCTTTTCCAGTGCCTGCTTCCAGGAAGCAGGTTGACCCGCCACGCGTGGCGCAGAAAGTCGGGACGGGCTTTCGATGTAGTGATAGGCAAACCGCCCCTTATCGCAAATCCAGAGATCATTGACTTCTTCGTTCTGGCGCGGGAGCACACGCTTGATGACAATGCGTCCATCGCTGCGCGCCTCGCGGCGGGTGTTATAGACGATATTGCACCCCACCGGACATTGCGAACAGATTGAAGCGGCCGCCTTCAGCTCCCAGGGGCGCGCCCCAAAGCGAAAATCAGCCGTGGTCAGCGCGCCAACCGGGCAGATGTCGGTCGTATTGCCGGAGAAGACCGAATCGAAAGGCGGCTCAGACGAGGTGATGATCTGACTGGAGCGCCCACGCTCATCGAAGGTCAGCACCGCATCGCCGGCAATCTTGCTCTGGAAGCGAATGCAGCGAGCGCAGAGGATACAACGCTCGCGATCGAGGTAAATCAGCTCACCCAGCGGAACATGTTTGGCCAGGTGAATCTTATCCTCGTAGAGAAAACGGCTCTGAGTCGGGCCGTAGGCCATGGTCAGATCCTGGAGCGGGCATTCGCCGCCCTTATCACAGATCGGGCAATCCAACGGATGCGAGGTGAGCAAAAATTCCACCGTCGCTTTTTGCCCGGCACGTGCTTTTTCGCTCTGGGTCAGAACGACCATGCCTTCGGAAACGGTGTTGGTGCAGGCCGTTTCCAGCTTTCCCAAAAACTGTAATTTCGGTTGTCCGTTCTCATCCAATATCGGTTGACCGGTATTGCGATCGATCATCGGGCGCCCGATCTCCACCAGGCACATCCGGCACATCCCCACCGGTTCCATTTTGGGATGGTAGCAAAAAACGGGGATGTTAATGCCGGCCTTTCGAGCAGCATCCACTACCAACGTCCCTTCCGGGACGGTAACCTGTATCCCATCAATGCTCAGAGTCACCATTTTGGTCATCGCGGCACTCCAACGGTTATAAGATCATCGGAAATCTTCGCCGAAACGTTCAATTCCGCTGACAACGGCCATCGTCGAAAACTCACCCAGCGCGCAGAGACACTTTCCTTGTATCTGGCGCGCCACATCCAGCAGCAACTGCACCTGTTTCTCTTCCTTGCCGTTCGCGCGAATGTGATCGATCAAATGCTTCATCCAGTAAGTCCCTTCACGGCAGGGAGTGCATTTGCCGCAAGATTCGTGTTTGAAGAAGCGGAGCGTCTTCTGAATCACCCAATCGATCGAGACCGTATCGTCGATCACAATGACCGAAGCCGAACCGAGATCGCCACCAAGCGGGCGCAGCGCGGCATAATCCAAGGGCGTATCCAAGAGGCGATCATCTGCCCGAAGCAGCGAAGAAGAAGCGCCGGCCGGCATGATCGCCTTGATCGGGCGATCGTCAAGAACGCCGCCGCCGTATTCGTAAATCAGCTGGCGAAACGTCACGCCGAAAGGAAGCTCATAGTTGCCGGGGCGCTTCACCCGGCCGGAAAGCGAAAAGATCTTCACCCCCGGCGCGTCGCTCGTGCCCATCGAACGATACCATTCGGCGCCGTTTTGGATAATCAACGGCACGTTGGTCAGCGTTTCTACGTTGTTGACTACCGTCGGCTTGCCATAGAGGCCGACAGAGGGCGGGAAAGGCGGGCGAACGCGCGGCTGGCCGCGTTTCCCTTCCAGCGATTCAAGCAGCGCCGTCTCCTCGCCGCAGATATAGGCGCCAGCGCCGAGATGCGTATATATGCGCAACGAGTAATCCGTGCCGAAAAGGCGCTCACCCAGCAGGCCGGCCGTCTCCATTTCGGCGATCTTCTCATCCAGCCAGCGGGCAATATGCTGATATTCGCCGCGCAAGTAGATGTAGGCGCGCTGTGCCCCCACCGCATAGGAAGCGATCGCCACCCCTTCTAGGAACTGGAAGGGATTGCCCTCCATGATCTCGCGATCCTTGAAGGTGCCCGGTTCCGATTCATCGGCATTCGCCACCACGTAATGCGGCCAGCTCTTGCGATCCATGAAAGACCACTTCAGGCCGGTAGGGAAACCTGCACCGCCGCGGCCGCGCAACCCGGAGGCCTTTACCACCTCGGTTACCTGATCCGGGGTCATCTCCGTGACCGCTTTGCGGAAGGCCTCAAAACCGCCGTGTTGACGATAGACCTCCAAGCGGCTGATTTCGGGGATCTCACGATGACGCAGCAAAAGGTATTGTGTCATAGCGGCACCCCATCACTCTAGCTTCTTCAGGGCCTCGAGCGCCCCTTCAACCGTCATGTTTTCGTAGTACATCACCCCTTCGGCGCTCTGCACTTGGAAGACTGGCGCGCGATGACAGGCCCCGATGCACATCACTTCCTCCAGCGTAAAGCGACCTTCGGCATCAGTCTCGCCGGGTTGAATACCCAGGGCCTGCGAAAGCTCCTTCAGGAACTCATCGGCGCCGCGCAAAGCACAGGGGAGATCAGTGCAAACCTGTACCCGATACTTCCCCTCCTTGCGATCGTGATAGAGGGTATAAAAGCCCACTACGCCGGCTACCTCGGTAACACTGATCTCCAGCAATTCGGCGATCTCTTCCATAGCCTGCCGGCTGATGTAGCCCTCCTCGCGCTGTGCCAGATAGAGCAAAGGCATAATTGCCGAACGCTTATGTTCCGGCGGGTATTTCGCAAAGATAGCCTGAATTTCTTGGGAATATTTCTCTGCCAGGGTCATCGGTCAATATCTCCCAGGACAATATCGATAGAGCCGATAATGGCGATCAAGTCAGCGATGAGGTGACCCTTCGCCAGCACCGGCAGCACCTGCAGGTTATCAAACGAAGGCGTGCGCCAGTGCACGCGATAAGGCTTCGGGCTGCCATCGCTTTCCAGGTAAACGCCGAGTTCACCGCGCGGCGATTCCACCGCCGAATACACTGCCCCTTTGGGCGGCGTGAACCCTTCCGTCCAGAGCTTGAAGTGATGGATGAGCGATTCCATGCTCACGCCGATCTCCGAGCGCGGCGGCGGAACGTACTTATGGTTGTTGCTCCGCACCGGTCCATAGGGCAGCTTATCCAGCGCCTGCTGGACGATCTTGAGCGATTCGCGCATCTCCTGCACGCGCACCAAGTAGCGCGCGTAGACATCACCAGCGGTGTGCGTCGGCACATTGAAATCGTATTGCTCATACCCCATATACGGGCGCACTTTGCGCAGATCCCAGGCCAAGCCGGTGGCACGCAATATCGGCCCGGTAACGCCATATTGCAGCGCTTGCTCCGTCGTCAATTTGCCGATCCCCAACGTACGGTCGAGGAAGAGGGGGTTCTTGGTCAATAGCGCTTCGTATTCATCCACGCGGCGCGGGAAAATGCGCACGAAATTGCGCACTGCATCTTCAAACTCCACCGGCACATCCCGCCACAGGCCACCCGGACGGAAGTAAGTGGTCATCATGCGCTGACCGGAGCACATCTCAAAAATATCCAGGATCATCTCGCGCTCTCGGAACGCATAGAGGAAGACCGACATCGCCGCCAGGTCGAGCGCTGAAGTGCCGATCCACACCAGGTGTGAGGCAATGCGCTGCAGCTCGGTCAAGATGACGCGGATCGCCTGGGCACGCGGCGGAACATCCAGATCGAGCAACTTCTCCACCGCCATCACATAGGCCAGGTTGTTCCCTACCGTATTGAGGTAATCGAGGCGGTCGGTCATCACTTCCGCCTTTTGGTAGGTCTTGGCTTCCATGTTCTTCTCGATACCGGTGTGCAGGAAACCGATATCGGGGATGACGTTCACAATCACCTCGCCATCCAGTTCCAGGATTAAACGCAACACGCCATGCGTTGAGGGGTGCTGAGGCCCCATATTCAGCACCACCGTTTCACCCTGCACGGCGCGTTCGGTCACCAGGTGGCGAATTTCATCCAGAGTCATTTCTTGAATTTGCGTCATAGTGACTCCGTATCACTCTTTGGCATACGGCTTGCGCCGGTTGATCTCGTCAAAGTTAAACGTGAATTGCGGCTCCTCATAGCCCAATGGGTAATCCTTGCGCAAAGGATGCCCCTGCCAATCGGCCGGCATAAGGATGCGCCGCAGATCGGGATGACCTTCAAAGCGGATGCCGAACATATCCCAGACCTCACGCTCGCGCCAATTGGCATTGGCGTAGATTCTGGTCACCGTGGGCAGGCTCGGTTCCATCGCTCCCACTGGAACGCGCACCTGCAGGGACAGGTTACGCTTCAGCGAAGTGAGCTGGTAGATGACGTGGAAGCGCGGCTGCTGTTGTGGCCAATAGTCAACGGCGGTGAGCGTGGAGAGCATCTCGAAAGATTCGTCGTTTTTCAGGTAATTCAACAGCCCGACCAAATGCTCCGCGCTCACCAGCACATGCACTTCGCCGCGAAATTCTTCGATCTGCAGCGGGAAACGTTCTTGCAAAGCCTGAACGACAGATTGAAGTACCGTTTCCATAGATTCCTCAACGGTCGCGAATGAATTTTTCGCCGCGCACTTTCTCATGCAGCGTGATGATGCCGTGGATCAGCGCTTCCGGGCGCGGCGGGCAGCCAGCCACATACACATCCACCGGCACCACCTCGTCAACCCCCTGGACAATCGCGTAGTTATTGAACACACCGCCACAAGAAGCGCAATCGCCCATAGCGATCACCCATTTGGGTTCGGGCATCTGATCGTAGAGTCGGCGCAACACCGGCGCCATCTTGCGCGAAACGCGCCCGGCCACGATCATCAGGTCCGATTGGCGCGGCGAGGGGCGCATAAGCTCCATGCCGAAACGGCTCATATCGTAGTTCGAGGCCTGCGCGGCCATCATCTCAATTGCACAGCAGGCGAGGCCGAAAAGCATCGGCCACATGGCATTCGTGCGCGCCCAATTCACCGCCTGCTCCAGGGTCGTGGTGATCACGCCCATGTTGCCGAGTTTCTGTTCTACTCCCATTCCAGCGCTCCTTTCTTCCAGGCATAAAAGTAGCCTACCAGTAAGATGGCGATGAAGATCAACATCTCCACCAACCCAAACAGCCCCAGCTGGCGGAAAACCACCGCCCAGGGCAAAAGAAAGACAACTTCGATATCGAACAGGATAAAGAGCATGGCGATCAGATAAAAGCGCACCGGCATACGGCGCGTCCCCGGCCCGATCGGGCGCATACCGGATTCATACGGTTCGGCTTTCACAGCTGTTTTGCGCTTCGGCCCAAAAAGCTCCCCCATCACAACGGCCAGCAGGGCAATCACGGTAGCCAGAACAACGAGAATGGCAATAGCAACATACTCAAGGAGCATCGGGATTCCTCCGCAGGGAGATAAGCACCGCTAAAGTATAACACAGCCTGGGAATTTTTCCCCAAAAAACGTGTCACTTTTCACAATTTGGATATGACAATTGTTTCTCTTGAGGGCTCTTCCTGGTTGCAATCACCGGATGCGAAATCAAAAAAGCCCCATTCCCTCCTTGACAACCCGCTTCCTCCCAAGTAAAATCCAAAATAAAAAACTAAAGTACAGAATAATAGATTTCTATGCCCTCCCCCGTTGACCTCCCCTCCGTCGAGCGCTTGCTGGCGCTCCTAGAAAAGCTGCTTGAGCAACCCCATGGCCTCACCCTGAACGAGATGCTGGAAATGGGCATCTCGCGTAGCACGCTTTTTGCCCTCCTGCGTGCCCTGAAGAACCGAGGCTACGTTTCACAGCCCGAACGCGGTCGCTATTCGGCCGGCCCCCGCCTATTGGCCTGGCGTGGGCGCAGCCAATTGGGCTCCGATCTGCAAGCCGCATTCTACCAAGAAGCCGCTTCATTAGGCATCGAAGAAACGCTCGCCCTGGCATTACCCCTAGAGCAAGGCGCTGTGCTGATCGCTCAGATGGAACCACAAACCCGCCTCCACAGTGTCTTTCCACCCCACTTCCGCTTTCCGCCCGAAAGCGCCGCCGCCCAGGCCTTATCCCTCACCCCGCCAGAATCCGTCCGGGAAAAAGGGTATGCCATCGGCAGTGCAGAGGGACTGTTAGAGATCGCTCTCCCCATCTGTTCGGATGGCAAAACACCGTATGCTGCCCTACTCTTTAGCGCGCCGGCCTTTCGTTGGAGTGAGCAGGAACGCTCCAAAATCCTGCCGCGCCTGCGGGAAGCCGCCGCACGGCTCTCATATCGCCTGGGGGCCACGCACTACACCCCCTGGCAAATCAAACCTCAGCCTCCACTCAAGGAGCGGCCTCTCACTCGGGAAGAAATAGATGCGTTCCTGCGCGCCCCCTGGGTTGCTCGCTTGGCCTGCTTGCGTCCAGATGGCACCCCGCATGTAGTCCCGGTTTGGCATGAATGGGATGGCGAAGGTTTCTACGTCGTCGCCTGGCAAGGCTCGTTATGGGGCGAGTACTTGATCCAAAATCCGCTTCTTTCCTTGAGCATTGACGAACCTTGGCCTCCGCTACGACGAGTACTCGTTCGCGGTCACGCGCAAAGCCTCTCACCCGAAGCGATCAACGGCGGGTTGAACGGGTTGATCGAACGCCTTCGTCGGCGCTATGTAGGCCCAGGCGGACTCTTGCCCGGCAAAGAAGCGCGTCCTTTTCGCATTGTGCCGCAAACATTACAAGGTTGGCAAGGAATATGATGGAACAAAACTACCGAAAGGGCCGCGTCGATAACCTGATCGCCGCAGCGCTCCTCCTTTCAGCGTTGCTGCTATGGGAGCTCGTTGTGCGCCTCACGCGGACCCCGAGCTACCTCCTGCCGGCCCCCAGCCGCGTGCTTTGGACACTGCTCAGCCGGCCGATCTACTACCTTAACGCCTTGGGGATCACCCTGCTGGAGGCGTTCGGCGGGTTGACGCTAGGAGCCATCTTCGGAATGTCCTTGGCCATCTTGCTCAACCTCGCCCCGCGCCTGGAACGCGGCCTGATGAGCCTGGCCATCCTGATCAAATCCACCCCCTTGGCGGCGATCGCCCCGCTTTTGACCATTTGGTTTGGCTTTGGCATTCTGCCTAAGATCCTCATCACCGCCCTGCTGACCTTCTTTCCCACCCTGGTCAACGTTCTGGTCGGTCTACAAAGCGCCGAGCGCGAAATGCTCGACCTGATGCGCGTCCATCAAGCCAATCGCTGGCAGGTTTTGCGCCATCTCAACTTCTACCTCGCTCTCCCCTACCTGTTTGCTGCCCTGCGTGTGGTTACACCCCTCTCGATCGTCGGCGCAGTGATCGCCGAATGGGCTGGTGCCTCCGGCGGATTGGGACGTATCATGTGGCTGGCCTACGCCAATTTGAACCTACCGCCGATGTTCGCGGCCATTTTCGTTCTCTCCATCTGCGGCATGGCCTCGTATCTGTTGATCGGCTTTATCGAGCAACGCGTGATCCGCTGGCGTTAACCTCCTCCTCACAACAGGATTGACAAGATCGACTCGCTAGAGAACATCTCAAGCGCCAAAAACTCTAAAATCCGCGCCTATCCGTAACATCTGTGACAATCTGTCCACGATGCCAGTAAGGTACGGTTTTTGCAAGATCATCCTTGATTTACTACAAACAAAAGTCCTTTCCTCACAAAAGGGCACGCCATCAAAGCATTTCATAAGAAAATTGCGCAATTTTACAATAAAACCTTGGTTTCTTGGTGGCCTTTGCGGTCAAAAACAATCTTGGCCGCAGCCCCTTTTTCCGTGATCCGTGTTCGTCCGTGTCCGATTGAATCGATCCCGCGTGGCAGACATGGTTTTTGCAATGGAGTCATCCTTAAAATCCCACTTCAAGGAGCACCGATGAGAAAACTATTCTTTTCCCTCCTGCTTTCAATTCTTCTCCTCGTCTCATGCACCGGCAGTCCAACCCCTGCCCCTGCGCCCACGTCTGACGCCGTCGTTTCCTCCTCTCCGAGCACGCCGGCACCAACGGTTACCGAAGCGGCCATCTCGCCTATCCAGATGACCTTCATGGCCGGCTATAAACCCCAGGCCAATCTGCCGTTCGTCGGCGCCTACGTGGCCAAAGAAAAAGGTTTCTTCGCCGAAAACGGCCTGGAGGTGACCATTGAACATTCTGCCGGCCGAGGAGAACATGTACAGCTACTTATAGCCGGCAAGATTCAGGTGACGACCATGGACGCGGCCACCGTCCTGCAGCGCCGTGCTGACCCCGGTCTACCGGTAGTTTCCATCGCCCTGATCGGTCAGCGCGGTCAACAAGCATTCGCCGCGCTCAAGAGTTCCGGCCTCCAAACGCCCAAGGACTGGGAAGGTAAAACGGTAGGCTATAAAGGCACCCCACCACCCGATCTATATGCCCTCCTGTCCGCGGCCGGCGCGGATGTGAACAAGGTCAACCTGGTGAACGTCGGCTTCGATCCGCGCGTATTGACCGAAGGAAAAGTAGATGTCTACCCCCTCTTCAAGTCCAACGAACCCTATCTCTTGCGCAAATGGGGATACGAGATCGTGCTCTGGGACGCGGCTGATTACGGCGTGCCGACCCTGGGCTTGACCTACGTCACCAGCGAAGCCTACCTTCACGATCATCCCGAAGCGCTCGTTCGTTTCCTACAGGCAGCACTGAAAGGCATTCGTTGGGCCCAGGAAAATCCGGAGGAGGCCGTCGAAATCGTCATGAAATATGCCGGCCCGGAAACCGATCGCGAACATATGCGCTACATGCTCGAAACCGAGCTCAGAGACGCTCAGAATGAGCACGGTTTTGGCTGGCAATCGGCGGAACAATGGCAAAAGCTGGCGGCCATGCTCGTTCAATATCAGGCCCTCCCGGCCGATCTGGACGTGACCACCGCTTTCACCACTGCCATCTGGGAACAAGCCAAGTAGAGCCAACGCTAGCGTTTGCCCATAAAAAGACAGGGTAGCCATGGTAGCTACCCTGTTTTGTATGCTTTGCCAAACGGCCTAAAGCGCGGCTACGAGCTCAGCGATCTCTTCCGGGTGACGGGCAACGCGCACCCCGGCTGCTTCCAGAGCGCGGATCTTATCCGCGGCGGTGCCGGCTCCACCTTCGATGATCGCGCCGGCATGTCCCATGCGTTTACCAGGCGGCGCCGTCTGACCGGCAATGAAGCCAACTACGGGTTTAGTCATGCGCGCGGCGATGAATTCAGCCGCTTTTTCCTCATCCGTCCCGCCGATCTCACCGATCAGCACCACTTTCTCCGTCTGCGGATCGCGCTCGAACATTTCCAGCACATCAATGAAGCTGGTGCCGTTGATCGGATCGCCACCGATGCCAACGCAGGTGGAAGCACCGATGCCGCGCAGCTTGAGGGCGTAGAGTACCTCGTAGGTCAGAGTGCCGGAGCGAGAAACAATGCCCACATTGCCGGGAATGGCTATATTGCCCGGAATAATGCCCACTTTGGCCTCGCCGGGCGTGAGCAAGCCGGGGCAGTTCGGCCCGATCAGCCGCACCTTTTTCTGATCCAGGTAATTGCGCACGCGCATCATGTCCTGTACCGGAATGCCCTCCGTGATACACACAATCAGCGGAATGCCGGCATCAGCCGCTTCAAAGATCGCATCCGGAGCGAAGCGAGCCGGAACGAAAATGACGCTGGCATTGGCACCGGTAGATTCCACGGCCATTTTGACCGAATCAAAGACTGGGATTTTCCCATCCAAGACCCACTCGCCACCTTTTCCCGGTGTCACGCCGGCGACTACCTGCGTGCCATAAGCCACCATTTGGGTGGTATGAAACAGACCTTCATTGCCGGTAATGCCCTGCACCAGCAGACGGGTGTTTTTATCAACGAGAATGCTCATAGGAATCCTCCCTCGTTCGTTATGCCTGAGATTTTGCAGCGGCCACGGCTTTTTGAGCAGCCTCGGCCAGGGTTTCGGCGGTGATCATGTTCGCCTGCGCCAAAAGCCGGCGCCCTTCTTCGGCGTTCGTCCCCACCAGGCGGATCACCATCGGCACGCGCGGCTTGACCTCTTCGAGCGCCGTCAGAATGCCGCGAGCGACGACATCACCGCGCGTGATCCCGCCAAAGATATTGAAAAGCACGGCTTTGACGTTCGGATCGGTGAGGATGATGCGCAACGCGGCGGCTACTTTCTCTGCGCTGGCACCGCCTCCCACATCCAGAAAATTGGCCGGCTCACCACCGAAGAACTTGATAATATCCATCGTGGCCATGGCCAGGCCGGCGCCGTTCACCATACAACCGATCGAACCGTCCAATTTGATATACGAAAGGCCGTATTTACGCGCTTCCACTTCGGCCGGAGCGTCCTCATCCACATCTCGCATCTCCGCCAGATCGGGATGGCGGAACAGGGCATTGTCATCGATCAACATCTTGCCATCCAAAGCCAGAAGGCGATTATCGCGGGTGATCACGAGGGGATTGATCTCCGCCAAAGTGGCATCGTTTTCCAAGTAGGCGCGCCAGAGGCCGGTGGTAATAGCGATAAACGATTTCCAATGCTCGCGCGGCAGGTCAAGGAAAACGGCAATATCGCGCGCTTGGTATTCCCGCAGCCCCAGCAACGGGTCAACGTGTACTTTGACGATCTTTTCCGGCGTTTGTCGGGCCACTTCCTCGATCTCAACACCACCAGCGGCCGAGGCCATGATCACCGGCTTGCGCGCCGCGCGGTCGTTGGTAATGCCCAGGTAGATTTCCTGCTCGATGCTCGCCGCCTCATCCACCAACACCTTGCGCACCGGCAACCCTTTGATTTCCATGCCCAGAATTTGAGCGGCAATCTGCTCGGCTTCCTGCGGGTCTTTGGCCAAGCGCACCCCGCCAGCCTTGCCGCGCCCCCCCACCAACACTTGCGCTTTCACCACCACGCGTCCGCCCAGCTCTTCGGCAATCTGACGCGCTCCCGCCGCCGTTTCGGTCACCCGGCCTCGCGGAATGGGAATGCCGTAACGGGCAAAAATTTGTTTGGATTGGTACTCATGAAGTTTCATACACACCTCGAAAAGAAGGATTTGAAGTGTTTTTCTACGGCAAACGGAATTTCATCAGACGATGATTTCCGGCATCGGCCACCCAAAGGTTGCCCTGCGCATCAACGGCCAGGCCGGAAGGCAAAGCGAACTGATTCGGCTGAACGCCGTATTCGCCCCAAGCGCGCAGGATTTTCCCTTCCGCATCGAATTCCAAAATGCGGAACATTTCCGGAACCGAAACGAACACATGACCTTGGGCATTCACAGCGATAAAGGGCTTATTCTCCAGCGATTGGCTCTCCCAGCCATGAACATCCCATTCACGCACGGGAATGAAGGTCAAGCCATCCTCTGCCGGAGCAAAAACCTGCACTCGCTGATTCCACGCATCGCTGATGTAAACCAGTCCCTGGGAATCAATGGCGATCCCAACCGGCTCATCGAACTGGCCGGGTCCTGCCCCCCAGCTGCCAAACTGGCTTAGATAATTCCCATCACCATCGAAGATCAGGATACGCTTATTGCCGGTATCGGCAACGAAGAGGCGACCGGCCGCATCCACCGCCAACCCACGCGGCCCATAGAGTTCCAACGGGGTAGCTCCCATGCCAAACGTGCCCCAAGTGGTGAGGAACTTCCCCTCCGCGGTAAACTTTTGAATGCGCCCATTCCAGGTATCGCTCACGTAGACCGAGCCATCCGGTCCAACGGCAATGCCCCAGGGTTCATTGAAAAGACCCGGCGCAGGCGTGCCGGCCACAGCGGCACTATAGCCACCCCATTGGTGCAAGATCGTGCCGTTCTCATCCAGATGATAGACCATGTGGCTGCCGGTATCGGTGACGTAAAACGTCCCATCTGGAGCAAAAGCAAGGGCACGCGGCGCGATCAGGTTCAGGTTCGGATTGATGGCGGCGCTCAGAATGGCCTCGGCGGAAAGATCCACAAGCACCTTCTCGTAGGGATCGCCTGCCGAAGTGAGGGCGGTAGCAGGCACACCGTAGTTCCAAATCTGCGCCACAACGTCTTTGCGAAGGTAGAGGCGCATGCGATCGGAGGGTTCCCAGGTGGTAAGGGTAAGATCGGAATGGTCGGTGGCCTGGGCATAGAGGCGGTAGTCGCGATTTAGCCAGATCTGGAAAATGCCGGCCCGGATGTTCGGATCCAAGATGGCGTTGCACAGGCGAGAGAAATCGTAGCGCTTGAGCCAGCGCAAGGGAGAAAGCGGACCACGGCAGGTATAGTTTTCGCCAAATGGGATGGATGGATCGCGCCGCCCGACCAGGCCAAAATAATCCTGCATCGGCCACCACATGCGGATGTAATCGAAACGATAGTAGTTATCGCCTAGGGCAGCCTCGATTTTATCGAAGTTTTTCTGATCGACGATCACCGCGACCCGATCTCGCAAGGCGCGCGTGGGGGTATCGAAGGATTGTTGATTGGTGTAATCTCGCAGGTACCAGACGAACGGCCAGGAAACACCGGTATCCGGCGCGCTGGCATCATAGGCCAGGGCAATGTTTAGGCCACCGGTCGTGCGCCGCGAAATTTCTTCGATCTGGCGCATCACTTCTTTGACCCCAGTCGCCGAATGGGCATAGACCAGGAATTCGGTAGCGTTATCGTAATTGATATAGGCGACGCGGAAGGCGGCCCGAGCTGTGAGCACAGCTAGCAAAATATAGAAGCTGAAAACCGCTAACCGCCACACCTGATCGAACCGCCAAGATTGCGCCACGCGCCAGATGGCAATGCCACTGCCGATCGCCACCAGGAAAGGCAATAGGAAAGCATTCGTCGCCTGGAGCTGTGCCAGTTCCTTGCCCTGGAACGGCGGGTTGGGCCCGATGGCACGTGCCAGCGCCATGCTGGCCGAAGTGACGAAGACAAAGCTCAGGCTAAGCAGAAGCCACGGACGGGCACGCCCCAACCGGGTCCAATCGGTGGTTTCGAGCAGATACCCTAGACCCCAGCCGCTGAACAGGATCATCGGCCAGGTCAGGTGATAGGTCAACCAGGGCATGCGTTCGCCAGCGATGCTAAAAGAAATAATGCTCAACACCGACCAGCCGAGTAGCCAATAGAAAACGGTGGGGAAAAAGCTCGGCGGAGCGACGATCTCTTCTTCCGACGGCCGGTCTGGTTCATCCAACTCTGCCACACCCTGCTGCGCCGAA
>JBBIGZ010000058.1:0-18087 GCA_037447295.1 Chloroflexota bacterium
GCTGCCGCTCACAAGCGGCGCACGGGTATCCACCCGCACACTTACGCTCGCCTCATCCACGTGCCCGGCACGGTCACGGGCGCGCAAGGTGAGCGTGTGCACGCCATCTTCCAACACGAGCGGTGCAGTGTAGGGAACTTCAGCGCCCCCGTCCAGAACGTAGGTCAAAGCATCCACGCCCGAACCCGGCTCAGGGTCCGAAGCCGAAGCGGAAACGCTCACCAGCGAGAGATACCAGCCGTTCTCCCCCGCCGTCCCGCTCAGGCTGCCGCTCACAAGCGGCGCACGGGTATCCACACGGGCAGTCAGGCTGCCCAGGCGCGAACTATCCCCCCAACTGGAGAGTGCCCAGAAGGTAAAAGCGTTTTCTCCTTCCACCAGGGGCACTTCGCAGGCCGCGCTCTGGCAGGCAAAGGCCTCGCCGTTGCGTGTGCCTTCAATGGCGAGAATGTAATAGCCGTTCACCGGTTCACTAGCTGAAAGCGAAAGGCTGGGAGATGTGCTGCACCAACCGTTGCGCTCACTGCAGCCAACCAGCGACCCGCTGATGACCGCTTCAGGGTAGATCACGGTGCGCGTCACCACTTCGGAGCGCGTGCCGACTTTGTACCAGTAGGTGGCGTCGCCGCAAGGCGCGCCGGGGTCGCGCTCCCAGGTGCAAACAACGCAGTCCGTACCATAAATGTGAGTGCAACTCGTGCCGGTCGGGTCAGGTTTTGCCCATACACCCCAATCATAGGTTTCCACCTCGCTTTCGGTGCGCACGCGGTCAGGGCCGAGATAATCGGCCAACACAGGTAGCACAGTGCGCAGCAGGAAAATCAACGAAAGAAGAATAATAACAACACGGATGAGTGAGTGAGTGAGTGAGTGAAACGCATCATTCTCACCTCCAGAATGTATCCAGACTGATTGGGATGGCGAAATTATAGAACACCGGAGGAAAACTTTCAAGTATTTGGCAATTTCATGATTGTTCAAACGTTGGTAAAGCCAACAGACCGAAAAAATCTTTCTACTTTGCCTGGCATATCAAGTCGCTTTAGGGAATAGGAGTGCAAAACCCAGCAGATAAGGGCACTCTTCTCCCATTGTGACGGATGGGAAGCGATTTTACTGATCGATGAACAGTCCGCAATTGCCCACAGGCATAGGGAAAGCCCCGTGAACTTACGAAAACTTGGCGGCAAGATGGAATTGACACTTCCATCGGATTTTTGTGCTAAACTATACGCACAAGCCACTTCAGGAGAATGCCATGTCCGAACCCCTTGTGCGTATCACGGCTCAAAGCACCTTGAATGCCACTTTGCAGGCCTGGAAGCTTTACCTGGAAGATCAGGGGCGTTCACCGAACACGATTAAATCTTTCCTGGCAGATCTAAACCTGCTCGTGCAGTATCTGCCTCCCGATCGCACCGTGGGGGCTATCACCACCGATGACCTGCGCCGCTTTTTGCGCTGGCTGGAAAAAGAACGCGGCGTCCCTTGCAGTCCCAAGAGCCTTTCGCGGCGCATTACGGCGCTCAAATCCTTCTTCCGCTGGCTCCATCGATATGGCGTGCTGGTGATGGACCCGGCAGAGAAGATCCCCTCGATGACCGTCTATAGCCCCCTGCCACAGGTGTTGACCGAAGAAGAGGAAGCTGCCGCGCTGCGCACCGCCGAGGCCATGCGCCATGGTGAGCGTCCGGATGCACGCCCGTATACCCTGCTGCTGCTCCTGCTCACGACCGGGATCAAGAAAAGCGAATGTCTGGGCATCCATCTCAATCACATCGAATTGGACAGCCCTCAGGGACCCTATCTCTTCATCCGCTATGCCAGCCCGACCAATCGGTATAAGGAGCGCAAGCTGCCGCTGACGGAAGAATGGATCGAAGCCTACCAGGCCTATATTACCCAGTACAACATCTCGGCGCAGCTCTTCCCTTGGTCGGCGCGGGCCATGGAATATGTGCTGGAGGAGATCGGTCAAACCGCCGGCCTGAGCAAACATCTCTCCTTCGATATGTGCCGCTGGACATATGCCCTGCGCCAATATCAACAGGGCGTGGAGGCCGATCTCATCCGTCAACGGTTGGGGATTTCGCGCATTCAGTGGCGCGAAGTCTTCCTAAAATTGCGCCGCCTGGCCGGAGAAGAACTCGCCGATTCCGAGACCACGGCAACCGCAGATTGAGCCCGGCGCGGGAACTTGCCTATGCTACTCACCATTGACCTGGGAAACACCAACCTGACCCTCGGCCTTTACCAGGGCAAAACGCTCGGCCCTCATTGGCGACTGGCCACCGATCACGCCCGCATGCCGGATGAATACGGCCTGCAGTTCCTCGGCCTGCTGCAACATGCCGGCTATTCCCCGGCCGATCTGGAAGGCATTTGCCTGGCCTCGGTCGTCCCGCCGTTGACCGGGCGCATTCTCCAGGCCTGCCGTCAGTATCTCAAGCAAGAGCCGCTCCTGGTCGAGGCCGGCATTCGCACCGGCATTCGCATCCGTTACGAGGACCCGCGGCAAGTCGGCGCCGATCGGGTGGCCGATGCAGTGGCGGTGCATTACCTTTATGGCGGGCCGGCCTGCATCATTGATTTCGGCACAGCCACTACCTTCAACGCACTGACGCGAGATGGAGAGTACCTGGGCGGCGCCATTACCGCGGGAATCGGCCTGGCAGCGGAGGCCCTCTTCCAACGGGCCGCCAGGCTACCGCGCATTGACCTGCAGCGTCCCCCCTCGGTGATCGGACGCAATACCACCCATGCCATGCAATCCGGTCTGCTTTTCGGCTATGTGGCCATGACCGAAGGCATGGTCGAACGCTTCCGCGCCGAGCTGGGTGAAGAAACGAAGGTGATCGCCACCGGCGGATGGGTAGAACTGGTCGCCCGGGAAACTAAAGTGATCGACATCGTAGCCCCCTGGCTCACCCTGGATGGTCTGCGTATTCTCTGGGAGCTCAATCACACCTAACCGTAGGAGATACCATGTATTTCGATGCCTCTCTTCCCCCTATTCCGTTGAAGCAGGTGCCTGCAATTGCCCGCGCCGCAGAGGCTCTTGGTTTCCATGCTCTTTGGACCAGCGAAACCCAGCACGATCCCTTCCTCCCCTGCACGCTGATCGCCGAGCACACACAACACTTGCAGATGGGCACGGCGATCGCCGTTTCCTTTGCCCGTTCCCCGGCCAACCTGGCCTATACTGCCTGGGACCTGGCGCAATATTCCGAAGGGCGCTTCATCCTGGGGCTGGGTACCCAAGTCAAAGCCCATATCGAACGCCGCTTCGGCATGGAATGGCCGGAATCGCCGGTGAACAAATTGCGGGAACAGATCCAGGTCATCCGCGCCTTTTGGGATACCTGGCAAAATGGCGCACGGCTGAACTTTCGCGGCGATTACTATAAGATCAGCCTGATGAGCCCCTTCTTCAATCCGGGGCCGATCGCCCACCCGAATATCCCGATCTACATTGCCGGCGTGAACACCGGCTTGGCACGCCTGGCCGGGGAAATGTGTCAGGGATTCCATGCCCATCCCTTTCACAGCCCGCGCTACCTGCGCGAGGTGATCTTGCCGGCCATCCAAGAGGGCCTGCAACGCGCCGGGCGCGAACGCTCGGAAATTCAGCTCTCGGTGACGGCGTTTGTGGCGACCAACGAGCAGGAAAAGGCCTTTGCCCGCTCGCAAATCGCCTTCTATGCCTCCACCCCCTCCTATCACTCGGTGATGGAATTCCACGGCTGGCAGGAGGTTGCCCAGCGCCTTTCGGCGCATGCGGCACGCGGCGAATGGGGCGAAATGCCCGGCCTGATCAGCGACGAGATGCTCGCCGAATTCTGCCTGGTGACCTCGGAGACCGATCTTCCCGCCGCTTTGCGCGAGCGCTATCAGGGCTTGGCCGACCGCCTGGCGCTCTACACGCCATTCATCCCCGGCGAAAAAGACGCATTCTGGCAAGCGCTTACCAAAGAGTTCGCCGCTTAGCCGCTTAGGAGGCCTATGGACCTGAACGACTATCAGCAACGCTCACGCGCGACGGCACGCTACCCGGCCATCGGCCATGCCGTGATCTATCCCACCCTTGGGCTGGTCAACGAGGCCGGGGAAGTGGCCGGGAAGATCAAAAAAATCTTCCGCGATAAAGGCGGCACGATCGCCGAAAGCGATCGCCAGGCAATCAAGGCCGAGCTTGGCGATGTGCTCTGGTATTTGGCACAGATGTGCACCGAGCTGGGTCTCAGCCTGGAAGAAGTAGCTGCCTACAACCTGGAAAAACTCGCCGATCGCCAAGCGCGCGGCACGATCCAGGGCGAAGGCGATCGGCGCTGAGGGACGCCATGCTTCCGCTCCGTGTGCGTATCCGTCGTTCCCTGGCCGATCCCATCCTACAAGCGGCGTTGGATGCGAATGCCGAACGTCGCCTGCAGGGACGGGAACGCGCCTTTGCCTCGCTGCCGGATGCGGAAGAGCGCCGTCGGCGGGCTCAGAGGGTGCGCGCCGAAGTGGTTGACCACCTGGAAAGCTACCTGGAGCGCTTCCTGGAGCAGGTAGCCGCCCATGGAATTCACGTCCATCGCGCCCGCGATGCCGCCGAAGCATGCCAGATCACGCTGGACTTGCTCGCCGAATATGCCGTCCGCCGGGGAAGGGGAAGCCTATTGATCGCCAAATCCAAGAGCATGGTGAGCGAGGAAATCGAGCTCAACCATGCCCTGGAAGCGGCCGGGCATCAAGTGGTGGAAACCGATCTCGGCGAATATATCGTCCAGCTGCGCGGCGAGCGCCCCAGTCACATCATCACGCCGGCCGTCCACCTGCGCCGCCAGGAAGTGGGGCAACTTTTCCATGAAAAACTCGGCATTCCCTATACCGAAGAGATTGCCACCCTCACCCAAACCGCCCGCCAGACCCTGCGACGCGTTTTCCTGCAGGCCGATGTGGGCATAAGCGGCGTGAATTTCGGCGTGGTGGAAAACGGCAGCCTGTGCATCGTCACCAACGAGGGCAACGGACGCATGGTGACCACACTGCCAGGCTTGCATATCGCCCTGATGGGTATGGAGCGCTTGGTACCCACCCTAGACGACCTGGCGCTGATGCTCTCTCTGCTGCCGCGTTCGGCCACCGGGCAGAAGATCACCGTATATACCCAGATCCTCCATGCCCCGCTGGAGGGTCAGGAACGCCACCTGATCGTGCTGGATAACGGCCGTCGGGCAGTGCGGCAGAGTCCCTTACGCGCTTCGCTCCATTGTATTCGCTGCGGCGCCTGCCTGAACGCTTGCCCGGCCTTTCGGGAAACGGGCGGACATGCCTATGGCAGCGTCTACCCTGGCCCGATCGGTTCGGTCCTTTCGCCGGCCCTCTTCGGCGCCGAATTTACCGCCCTGGCCTATGCCTGTTCACTCTGCGGCGCTTGCGAGGAAGTGTGCCCGGTGAAGATCCCCTTGCCCGATTTGCTGATCGGCGTGCGCAGCGGAGAGTTGCCGCAACCCCAGGCACAAGGGAAGGCGCTTCCTTTTGCGATGCGACTTGGGCTGCGCCTCTATACGTGGCTCGTTACCCATCCGCGGGCATTTCAGCTGGCCCAAGCTTGGCTTGCCGCCGCACTCGGAGGGACGGGTGGGCAAAGGCTGCCGCAGTGGACAGGTTGGGGCCAGGGACGCCTTTTACCGCGCCCGGCCCGCGCTTCTTTCCATGCCCTCTGGCGCCATCCGGGGGCGGGGGAAAATGCCCAAAGAAACACCGCGGCCGACTCAGCAGCAGTCGCGCCGGGTCGCCTCTCCGAATCCGCACGGCAGGTGGCCCCGGCCGGCAGCCAAGATTCGGGAGCGGCGATCGCGCCTCGGCCGGCAGGCGGTGTCGATCGTTTCATCGAAGAATGGAAATCGCTGGGTGGGGAGATCGTGCCGGTGAAAGGAGATCTCACCCAGGCCTTGCTGGAGTGGTTGCGCGCCGAAGGCATCCAGGCGCTTTACCTGGCAGAGCTGGTGGATGGGGTGGATGCGGACGCTTTGCGCCGCGCCGGAGTGCAGATTGGGGTGGAGGCGAATTTGCCGGCCGGGTTGAGCGGTGTGCTCGCCGCCGTGGCCGAGACGGGTTCGTTGGTGCTCGCAGCCCAAACACAGGCCCAAGCCGGCACTTCGCTGCTGCCGGGTATCCACCTGGCAGTAGCGCGGAAGGAGCAGATTCTGCCCACGTTAGAGGCGGCACTGCGCCTGGCAACCAAACCCCGCGGCGCGACAACGGTGCTGATCAGCGGCCCTAGCCGCACAGCCGACATCGAGATGACCTTGACGATCGGCGTGCACGGGCCGGGACGAACGGTGGTATTCTTGTGCGAGTGAGGAGAGATGTTTCGCATTTTTTCCCCTGAAGAAGCCAAAGCGACGATTTTGAAACGCCGGCCGTTGGATGAATGGCCGGTCGGCGAACGGGTGCTGGATTCGATCGCCCGTCT
The DNA here is from genome assembly GCA_037447295.1 of Chloroflexota bacterium. Classification (GTDB taxonomy): domain Bacteria; phylum Chloroflexota; class Anaerolineae; order Anaerolineales; family Villigracilaceae; genus 630D-37. Next base: position 6,464 of record JBBIGZ010000058.1, read on the forward strand.
GTTCGGTGAACGGCTGACGCCGGAACAAGCGGTGAGCCGCATTCTGCAGGATGTGCGCCGGCGAGGCGATGCCGCGCTGCGCGAGTGGAGCGGGCGGTTAGATGATTACACACCAGATTCCTTCCGTGTGCCCCCTGCGCAATTGCGGCAGGCACTGGATGCGCTGGATGGCGGAACCCGCCGGGCGCTGGAGAAGGCGGCGGAACGCATCGAGGCGTTCTATCGCCGGCAACCGCTGATTTCCTGGATGACCCAGGATTTGGGTGGGGTGCTCGGTCAGCTGGTGCGGCCGATCCACCGGGTGGGGCTCTATGTGCCGGGCGGCACGGCGCCATTGCCTTCTACGGTGCTGATGTCGGCCATTCCGGCACGCGTGGCCGGGGTGCGAGAGATCGCCATCACCGTGCCCCCCCAACGCGGGACGGGGAAGATCTCGCCGGTGACGCTGGCAGCCGCAGCGCTGGTGGGAGTGGAAGAAGTCTATGCCCTGGGTGGTGCTCAGGCGATCGCTGCACTGGCCTTTGGGACGGAGTCCATCCCGGCAGTGGATAAGATCTTCGGGCCGGGCAACCTTTTCGTGACGCTGGCGAAACGCCAGGTCTTCGGTGTGGTGGGGATTGATGGCCTCGCCGGCCCGACCGAGACGATGGTGATCGCCGATGATTCGGCGCGCCCGGCATGGGTGGCCGCCGATCTGCTCGCCCAGGCGGAACATGATGTGCTGGCTTCGGCCATTCTGCTCACCCCTTCAGCAGAGCTGGCTCAGGCGGTCCAGGCGGAAGTAGCCCATCAGATGGAAAGTCTGCCGCGCGCCGAGATCGTGGCACAGGCATTGGAAAATCAGAGCGGCATTGTGGTGACGCGCGATCTGGATCAGGCGATCGAACTGGCAAACGGGTATGGCGCCGAACATCTGTGCCTAGCGGTGCGCGATCCCTGGGCTTGGGTGGGCAAGATCACGGCGGCCGGGGGGCTATTTCTGGGCGAATATTCGTTCGAGGTGCTCGGCGATTACATTGCCGGCCCCAGCCATGTTATGCCAACCGGTGGCACAGCACGTTTCGCTTCCCCTTTGAACGTGATGGATTTCGTCCGCCTGATCAGCGTAGTGGCGCTGGATGAGGCAAGCGGACGGGAGCTTTCGCCATTCGCCGCCCAGCTGGCACGTGCTGAAAGCCTGGAGGCCCATGCGCGAGCAGCGGATTGGAGAGCGGTTGATTAGTCGAGGTGGGGTGATTAGTTGGTTGTGTGGCATGGATTGGCGATCTGTGGGTCTCCACATTTCTGATGGTGTACCGTGCCATGGTAAAATTGTGCCGATCTTTGCCGCTTCCAGCCAATCATCATTTTCCAGATAGAGCGACTGATCCGATTAGACTTTACGCACGTAGGAGGAGAACATGAGAAAATGGTTTCCAATTTTGCTTGTGTTGGCATTGCTGGTAGCCTGCAGCCCTAAGCCGACTGCCACGCCCTCTCCGGCTCCGGCAGTGACCCAGGCGCCCGCACAGGGAGCCACCGAGGTCCCGGCCGCGGCGCCGTCACTGATGAAGGTGCGCATCGGCACTCAGCCTTGGATCGGCTACGGCCCTTGGTGGATCGCTCAGGAAAAGGGCTTTTTCGCCAAATATGGCCTGGAGGCCGAGCTGGTAGATTTTGTTGAAGATAAGGAGGTCAATGCCGCCTTTGCTTCCGGCAAGATGGATGCGGCCAACCTGGCCACCCACACCGCCCTTAAGCTCTATGCGGCCGGCCTCGATCTCCGCATTGTGTTGGTGGAGGATGCTTCGTACCAGGCCGATGCGATCCTGGCGCCGAAATCCATCACATCAATCACCGACTTGAAAGGCAAGAAGATCGCCTACGAAGAAGGCACAACCAGTGACCTGTTGCTCAACTATGCCCTCCAGCAAAATGGGTTAACCTTGAGCGATATTGAGCCGGTCTTCATGCCGGCTGCGGATGCGGGTGCGGCTCTGATCGCCGGCAAGGTGGATGTAGCCGTGACGTATGAGCCGTATATCTCGGAAGCCCTGGCGCAGAACTCCGATCTACACTTGCTCTACACGGCGGCCGAACGCCCGGGGTTGATCTCCGATGTCCTGGCCGTGCGCGCCAATTTGGACCCGAAGATCGTGACGGCTCTGCTTGGGGTCTGGGAGGAAGCGCTGAGCTACTACAATAGCAATCCCGAAGATGGACAGGCGATCATCGCCCGCAACGTTGGGAGCACACCGGAGGAACTGAAAACCGCCTTTGACGGCGTGCGCTTCTACGATCTGGCTGAGAATCGAGCCGAACTTGGGAGTGGCTTCTTGGTTGTGATCGGTGATGTGGCGAAAGTTGCTCAGGCGATCGGACTCCTGGAAAACATCCCCGACATCCAGAAGATCATCGACACTTCGGCCTATCCATAGCCCTAATCCTATGGCTGCCGAACAGATTCCACAAAAAAAGCGACGCTCTTGGCTGGAACTGCGCGGCGAGATTTCGCCTTCGCTCTATTTGGCCGCCGGCGGCAGCCTGATCGGGGTGCTATTCTTGCTCTGGTGGGTGATGACCAGCCTTGGGCTGGTTTCACCCATCTTTTTACCCTCGCCGGGTGCAGTGCTGCAAGAATTCATCCGTCAGGTGCGGGAAGGAATCCTATGGCAGGATGTATCGGCCAGCGTGTATCGTATCACCGTGGGATGGTTGATCTCGACGCTCTTTGCCGTGCCGATCGGCATCCTGATGGGCAACTTTCGCTTCTTTGAGGGCCTCTTCGAGCCACTTATTGACCTGATCCGCTACACGCCGGCAGTCGCCTTTGTACCCCTGACCATTCTCTGGGCCGGCGTGGGCGATACACAAAAATTCATTATCTTGTTTATCGGCACGTTTTTCCAGGAAGTGCTGATGATCATGGACAATGTCAAAACGGTGCCTTATGACATGATCCAGGTCAGCTATACCTTTGGCCTAAATAAGTGGGAGGCCTTGCGGAAAGTGGTCCTGCCGGCTGCCATGCCCGGCATTTGGGATACGTTCCGCATCACCTTGGGTTGGGCCTGGACCTATTTGGTAGTTGCCGAGCTGGTAGCGGCAAACGTCGGATTGGGCTATCGCATCATGCGTGCGCAGCGCTTCTTGCAGACCGAAAGCATTATCCTGGGCATCCTGGTGATCGGCGCGTTGGGATTGATCACCGATTACGCCTTCAAGTGGGGCTATCGGCGCATGTTCTATTGGGTGGAGCGGAAATAAGAATGAGCCTTCTACGTGCCGAAGGAGTTTGGAAAGTCTTTCCTGCGCGGCGAGGGGAAGTCATCGTTGCCCTGCGCGATTTCAGTCTAGAGGTAGCAGAAAACGAGTTCGTCTCGATCGTTGGACCTTCCGGTTGTGGCAAATCCACCTTTCTGCATTTGGTCGCCGGGCTGGATACGATCACGCGCGGTGAGCTTTGGTTTGACGGTCACCCGATCGAAGAGCCGGGCGCCGATCGCGGCATGGTATTTCAAAGTTACACACTCTATCCATGGTTGACTGTCCGTGAGAATGTGCGTTTCGCGTTGCAAAAGTCCAACCTTTCGCGTCCTGAGCAGCAGGCCCTGGTTGACGAATATCTCTCGCTGGTGGGCTTGCAAGATTTTGAAAATGCATATCCTTATCAGCTTTCCGGCGGGATGCGTCAGCGCGTGGCCATTGCCCGTGCCCTGGTCTACCGGCCGCGGTTACTGCTGATGGATGAACCCTTCGGCGCTTTGGATGCCCAAACCCGCCGTTTGATGCAAGAGTTGCTGCTGAATATCTGGGAAACGCATCGCACAACGGTGGTCTTTGTCACCCATGATGTGGAAGAAGCTCTGTTGCTTTCGGATCGGATTTATATGATGACTGCCCGTCCGGGTACGATTAAGGGGGAAATAAAGGTGCCATTCGCCCGCCCGCGTCAAGTAGAATTAGAAACGACGCCTGAATTTGTCAAGCTCAGGCACCAGTTATTGGAATGGCTCCGCAGCGAAGTACAGTGGTGAAGAACGCTCCTATTCCCCCTGAGTGCTGATAATTGCGGTGATCGATTCCTCAGGGAACAACTTGGGTGGCGTCGGAGTACACTTCTATCCCCAGGGAATGGGCCAGCTTGCGCTCCGGCTCCAGTACGATCGGCGAAATCAGTAACCTCCGATCCACTTTGCGACCGAAGCGCTTCTCGTAGGAGTGCACCTTGCGCTCCAACGTGTAGATATCCGAACGGCTGACCGAAGATTTAATCTCGCAGACCAACACCTCCCCATCACGGATCAGAACATCCAGCTCCACCATATCAGGATGTCCGAAAACCTCTCCGCTTTCGTCTTTGTATTCCACTCGTTCGACCTTGACACCGAAGGATTTTTCCAGGATGCCTGCCAGGGCATTGCGGAAGGCAGCCTCACTGGATACACCCCAACGGGCACCCAGGGCGCCAATGGTAGTATCAATGCAATGATCCACATTTTTGATCTCTTCGATTAGCGCATTCAACTGGCGCTGATTCTCCTCCCAGCGTTTCTGCTGTTCATCCCAACGACGCCGCTCCTCCTCTATCAAAGCGTCCAAGCGACGCTCATTCTCTTCCAGGCGACGCTGATTCTCTTCCCAGCGCTTCTGCTGTTCATCCCAACGACGTTGCTGCTCCTGCCAGCGACGCTCCTGTTCCTCCCGCATTTGCCTCAGTTCTGCCAGCATTTGTTCAAAGCGGCTTTCGATTTCAATACGGCTGGGAGCGTAATCGTGAATAAGGTGCCACACCCAGTCCCGAATTTGCGGGTCCTGAGTAATCAGGTTGGGTAGCCCCCTCATGATTATTTCACGCAGTTCTTCCGTTATACGCGCTCCTGGATTTATTTTACCACACTCACCCAAATCAGCCTTTCCCTGGTTCAAAAGCACAATCCTGAATTGCCACACGCTCCCCTGTGCCTTACGGTATAATTTTCCCGATGTCACCTCGTAAATCGGTCGAGGACCTTAGCGTGGAAGAGCTGCGCCGCCTGCTGGTGCAAAAACAACGGCGGATTCATCAGGCGCGCCTGGAGCATTTCCGCCGCACTGGACGGCTGGCACGTGCGGATTGGGTTCCGCCGATCGAGCAGGCACCGCTCTCTCCTGCAACAGAGAGCGCTCCCCTTTCCACAGGACGCCGCCTACTGGATCAGGCCCTGCTGGCGATCGAAATCCTGGCCGTTCTGGGGTTGATCGGCGTGCTGTTAAATGGGCTAGGATTGCTGCGCATGCTCAATCAAGAGGTGGCTACGGCGCTACGCGTCGCAACGTCAACGCCCACCCCCCTCATTATGGCCGTTGTGCTACCTTCTGGACATACTCCGCCGGATGCCTTCGGGAATACCCGTCCAAACGAGGCCGAAATTCCTGAACATCTGCGGCCGATCTATCAATCCCTAGCCAGCATCCCCATTCCTACTCCAGGCCCTCAGCAGGCTATCCGCATTCAAATACCGGCCATCGGAGTAGATGCACCGGTGGTGCAAGGGGATGGCTGGGAACAACTAAAAAAAGGCGTCGGCCAATACATTCCTTCGGCCAATCCGGGTGAAAATGGCAATGTAGTGCTCTCGGCACATAATGATGTGTACGGAGAAATCTTCCGCAACTTAGATCGCCTCCAGCCCGGTGACCAGGTGATCCTGTACACGCAGCAGCGTTCGTACGTTTATATCGTGGAACGCACCCTAATCGTGGAACCGTCAGCTGTCGAGGTGATGGCCTCCACCGGCGCTCCGACGGTCACGCTCATCTCTTGCTATCCCTACCTGGTGGATACCCACCGTATCGTCGTCTTTGCCCGTCTACAACCTTGATCCTAATCCAAACGAATTCTATAAGGAGTCTCCATGTCAAAGAAAAACAAGCGCCAAGTTCGTAAAGTTTCCACCGCACCTGTCTCTTCTCTCTCTTCTCGCCCGGAAGAGCAAATGCCGTTGGATTACTCTCACGTGATCCGCGATCTGAAGCGCATTGGTCTGCTGGCCGGTTCGTTCTTCGTGATCCTAATCGTGCTTTCTTTCATCCTGCGGTAAAGGTCTGGCCTATGACACGCATGTTTGTTCCGGGTCCGGTGGATGTGCCGCCGGATGTACTCCAGGCACAAGCCCAGCCGATGTTGCCCCATCGGAGCAAGGAATACGAAGAAATCCATCGCCGTGCCGCAGAAAAGGCGCAACAGGTTTTCTATACCCGCCATCGCGTCTTCCTTTTCGCGGCCACCGGCACCGGTATCCAGGAAGCCGCGGTACGCAACTTCGCCAACCGCAGTGTGCTCGCTTGCGTCAATGGTGCCTTCGCCGAACGTTGGTATGAGGTGGCACTCACCAATGGCAAAGAGGCGGATAAGCTCGAGTTCCCATGGGAGCAGCCGATCGATCCGCAACGCGTCGCCGAGGCCTTGCGCCGAAAACACTATGAAGTGGTGACCATCGTCCACAATGAAACCTCCACCGGCATGCAAAACCCGGTGCGCGAGGTGGCCGAAGTGGTGCGCCAAATCAGTCCGGAGACGATCCTGTGTGTGGATGCAGTCTCTTCCCTGGGCGGCGCGAAGATCGAGATGGATGCCTGGGGGATCGACCTGCTCTTCACTTCTTCCCAAAAGTGCCTGGCGCTCCCGCCGGGGTTGGCGCTGGCCGCCGTTTCCGATCGGGCGCTGGAAAAAGCGAAGCAGGTAGAACATCGCGGCTGGTACTTCGATTTCCTGCGCATGGAAAAACATCGCCTCAAGGATTCCACCCCGGCTACGCCGGCTATGTCACTGATCTTTGCATTGGATTACCAGCTCGATCGCATCCTAAACGGCGAAGGGCTGGAAAATCGCTTCGCTCGGCATAGCCGCATGGCGCAACGGGTTCAAGAGTGGGCCGAAAGCCAGGGACTGCAGATTTTTGCGCCCCCCGGCTTCCGCTCCCAAACGGTGACCACTATCCGCAACCTTGAAGGCTGGGATATTTCGGCGCTCAACGCGTTTCTTAAGGCACGCGGCATGCGCATTGCGAACGGCTACGGCGCGCTCAAAAACATCACCTTTCGCATTGCCCATATGGCCGAAACCCAGCCATCCGATATCGAGGATCTGCTTCAGGCGCTGGAAGAGTTCCGTCGAACGCTCTGATGCCCGCCGAATACGAGATCACCCTAACTACGCACACCTACGGCGGCGCGACAATGGGGCGACTCCCCGATGGTCGCGCCGTCTTTGTCCCGTTTGCCCTGCCGGGCGAGCGCGTGCGCGTGCGCCTGGTGGAGGAAAAGCGTCACTACGCACGGGCACGCCTGCTGGAGGTCCTAGAAGCAGCGAGCGAGCGCATCCCGCCGCGTTGTCGCCATTTTGGCGTATGTGGTGGCTGTCACTACCAGCATTTACCCTACGAGGCGCAGCTAAAGGTCAAAGAATTCATCCTTCGCGAGCAATTTCAGCGCATTGCCGACCTGTCCGAACCGCCGATCCGCCCGATCGTCCCCTCACCGCATCCCTGGAACTATCGCAATCACGTACAGTTTCATCTGGATTCTCAAGGAAGGTTGTGTTATGTGATGGCTGAAGAAAATGGGAAAGGACAGGCGTTGCTGCCGCTAGAGGAATGTCACCTGCCCGAAGCGCCGATCAACGCCTTTTGGCCTCTGTTGCAGTTCGAGCCCATGCCGGACCTTGAGCGGATCGCGCTGCGCCTAGGCGAAAGCGAGGCCCTGATGCTGATCCTCGAATCGCGATCGCCGCAACCACCATCCCTCGAACTGGAAAGCTCGGCCTCGGTGGTGCACCTATGCGATGAAGATGCCCTGGTTTTAGCTGGTGAGGGTTATCTTTTCCTGCGCGTATGCGAGCGTTCGTTTCGCGTTTCGCCAGGATCGTTTTTCCAGGTCAATACAGCCATGGCCGAGCGATTGGTGGAACATGTGCTTTCTCTGGTACCCCAATCGCTTGGCGAAGTGTGGGATCTCTACTGTGGCGTAGGGCTTTTCAGCGCCTTCCTGGCCGAACGAGCACAAACGCTCAAGGGAATTGAGCTTTCCGCATCGGCGTGCGAGGATTTCGTTTTCAACCTGGATACGTTTGAAAACGTTTCCCTCTACGAAGGGGCAGCAGAGGAGATATTGCCGTGGTTAGATGGCTCCCCGCAGGTTGTCCTGCTCGATCCCCCACGTGCCGGCCTGGCACCGCAAGTCCTGGATGCACTGGTAAAGCACAAACCTTCCCAGATCGTGTACATCTCCTGCGATCCCGCAACCCTTGCCCGTGATACTGCCCGTCTGATGCGCAAAGGGTATCGATTACAGCAGGTGACTCCTTTTGATATGTTCCCTCAAACCTATCACATTGAGAGCATAGCCCTTTTCGAGCACGAGAGCAGGTAAGACTCCCTCGTCTCTTTTGTTCCATCTCGGTTAGAGCTTTTGATTGAGCGAATGGGACACGGACAAACGCGGAGTTGGATGGTCGAATAGTCTGGTCTGGAGGTCTTGAGGGTGTTTCAATATCCGCATGGCGATGAATCACCATGCTATAGTTGACGCCCCATGAAAGGGACTTGATGGAACAAGGATCGATCCTCCAAACAGCCATCTATCGCTCGTATGGCCCTCCGAACGGCGATAAGGTCGGCGATGGACGAATCGGGCTAAGGTGGTAGGCAGGATTTACAAGGCTTTTTGCGAGAATGCTTCGCTTGTCTCTGTCCTCAGAAAGATTTCGGCAGTGAAATCATTCATGAATTTTGCAAGGAAAACGCTCGCGTTTCCCATACTTTATTGCCAGAAGAGGTACACGGCGGCTACGAATATGACGGCAAGACCTACGATGCCAAACATGAACACGTCATCGGCATTGATACCTGCGTCGCCTGCCACGATCCTCACTCGCTAGAGGTCAAGGTCACCACCTGCCAGATGTGCCATCAGGAGGTCAAGAGCGTCGAGGATCTAAAGAACATGTGCGAGCCCTCCTCGCTGATGGACTACGATGGCGATGGCAACGTGACCGAGGGCATGTACTACGAGATTCAAAGACTGCAGGCAGCGCTCTATCAGGCCATTCAGGCCTACGCCCGCGATGTGGCGGGACTCGGGATCACCTACAACCCTGCCGCCTACCCGTACTTCTTCGCCGATGCGGATGGCGATGGCAAGCCGGATGAAAAAGATGGCAAGCCCGTTGTCTATTCTCAGTGGACGCCGCGCTTGCTGAAAGCCGCCTATAACTATCAAGTCTCGGTGAAAGATCCTGGTTCCTTTGCCCACGGCAATAAGTACATCGTTCAACTACTCTACGACTCGATTGCCGATATCAATGCCTACTACACTGCAGCCGGTAAATCCCCCGTGGTGGATATGAGCAAGATGCACCGCGACGATGCCGGTCACTTTGCCGGCAACACCGAACCCTTCCGCCACTGGGATGAGGAAGGTGCAGTGCCGGGTACCTGCGCCCGCTGTCACACCGCCGGTGGCCTGCCACAGTTCCTCAAAGAAGGAACCACCATTTCGGCAAAGCCGAATAACGGCTTCCAATGCAGCACGTGCCATGATGAGGCTAACTGGCCGAATCGCTACGCGGTGGCAAAGGTCACCTTCCCCAGCGGTGCCGTATTGAGCTTCGGCGAGAATGAGGACTCGAACTTGTGCCTGGTCTGCCATCAGGGCCGCGAATCCAAGAACTCGGTGGATGCCGCTTTGAAAGGCCTGGTTCCGAAACAGCCCAGCGATAAGATCCGCTTCCGCAACATCCACTATTTCGCCGCCGGTGCAACCCTCTTCGGCACCGAAGCGAAAGGGGCCTATGAATACGATGGCAAGACCTACAACGGGATGAACACCCATCCGCTGAATAAGTGCAAGGATTGCCACGACGTACACAAGCTGGAACCCAAGTTCGAGACCTGCGTCGCTTGCCACAAGGATGTAACAGAACCGGAGGCCATCCGTGCGGCCAACGACACTACCGACTATGATGGCGACGGGAATATCACCGAAGGTATTGCCGGTGAGATCGAGACATTGCGCGAGGCCCTTTATGCTCAGATTCAAGCTGTCGCCAAAGCAAATGGCACTCCCATTGTCTACAATGCAGCTGCCTATCCCTACTTCTTCGTAGATAAGGACGAGGATGGGAAGCCAGATATTGGAGAGAAAGGGCCGATCGTCTATAACGCCTTCTCACCGCAATTGCTCAAGGCCGCATATAACTACCAGTACGAGATGAAGGATCCGGGCGGGTACGTCCATAACCCGAAATACATCATCCAGATCCTGATCGACTCGATCGCCGATCTGGGTGGGGATGTGACCCGCTACGTGCGCCCATAGCGCGAAATTGAAAGAAAAAAGATGGCGGGTGGAATGACCATCCGCCATCTTTTTCTATAAAGAATTATGATCTTTGTTACTGGTGAAGTCTACACTTTTAGTCTAAAATCTTGCATGAATGCTCTTCTACAAGGAGAGAATAAAACATGCTGAGGAAATTCAGTCTACCTTTCTTGCTCGGCCTAGGGCTGCTTCTCCTCGCCGCCCTAGGGGGCTATAGACATCCAACAGTCGCTGCCCAACTTTCCCAAAGCGCATCCAACGATACCTGTCTTGCCTGTCACAGCATGGAGGGGATGCAGAAAAACTTCGCAGACGGCAGCCTGTTGGTATTGACAATTGATAAGGAGCGCTTCGCTCAAAGCGTGCACGCGGCTGAAGGTCTGACTTGCGTGAGCTGCCATACCGATATCGCCGGCTTCCCGCATCCCGAGGTCAAGGCCCAAAACGCGCGCGAGTACACAATACAGCAAGGATCGTTGTGCAAACAATGCCATACAGAACAATTTGAAAAAAGCATGGATAGCGTGCATCAAAAAGCCTTGGATGCCGGCAACGCGAATGCCGCCGTCTGCATCGATTGTCACATCCGCACCAACAATCGCGGCTGAAGGACCCACAAACCGGCCAGACTCTTCCTGAAATGCGGGTCCTCATTCCCCAGACTTGTGCACGTTGTCACAGCAGCATCTATAACACCTATCGAAACAGCGTGCACGGCACCGCTCTGACCGAAGAAAACAACCCCGATGTGCCTACGTGCATAGACTGTCACGGCATTCACAACATCCCCAATCCCACCACGGCCCAATTCCGCAACGATATTCCCCTATTGTGCGCTCGCTGCCACACCGACCCAAAGCGCATGTCAAAATATGGACTTTCAACTGAAGTTTTGAATACCTACGTCGCAGATTTCCACGGCACAACAATTACGCTCTTTGAAAAGGTTTCTGCCAGCCAACCGAGCAACAAAGCCGTATGCATAGATTGTCACGGAATCCATGACATAAGCCGGGTGAACGATCCACAAACCGGCATTGCCATTAAGCAAACCCTGCTGCTCAGATGTCAGCGATGTCATCCAGATGCCACCACAGAAACGTTCACCGACGCCTGGTTAGGACACTACATCCCCAATCCACAGAAATATCCGCTGATATATTATGTGAACCTGTTCTATAAAATCTTCATTCCCACTGTGTTAGGCGGAATGGCTATCTTTGTTGCTTCGGATATTTACCGGACGCTACGAGAACGTGTAAAAGGAGCGAAGCACCATGAAT
>JBBIGZ010000059.1:0-17737 GCA_037447295.1 Chloroflexota bacterium
CCTTGCCCCAAGATGTGATCAAAAGCGTCCAAAAAGGATTGGAGCGCCGCGCTGCACGTCTGAGCGCCAAGGAAAAACTTATTGAAAAGGAAGAACGCGGCAATCTTTTTGAACTCCCCGATGGCGTTCAAGCCGATTTTAATCGTCGGCTACTTTGGAAAGGCGAGCAGAAAGTCCTGTTGACGGTAGCGGAGAACCGATTGCTCCAAATTTTGGTGGAAAACCCCGGCAAGGTTTTTGCCCATCGGGAGCTGATCTTGCTTGTGCAAGGTTACCATGTAGCTCCACACGAGGCCCCGGAGCTCCTGCGACCACTGGTCAGCCGCTTGCGCCATAAAATTGCCGTTTTCCCCGGTCTCGATCGCTGCATTGTCAGTGTGCGCGGCACTGGGTATACTTGGGATGAGAGTGCGCTACGCGCGTGAGATAAATATGCACACGATTTACAGTTGCTGAATGATGAACTAGTACAATTTGGTACGTCAATCCCCTTTCGTTAAAGAAGCCGCACAGAAATATCTTGCATGAGGCGTCATCTGATCCTAACCGGGTTTATGGGCAGCGGTAAAACTACCGTGGGGCGGATCCTTTCTGCTCAACTGAGATGGGATTTCATTGATACTGATGAGGAGATCGTCCGGCGTATGCAGATGCCCATCCCGGAGATTTTTGCCTGCTATGGAGAGCAAACCTTTCGCCAGATGGAGGCGCAAGTATGTGCGGACCTTTCGGCACGATCCACGCCAACGGTGATCGCCTTGGGAGGAGGGGCGCTGATCCACGCAGAAACCCGGCACCTGCTCGAAGAGCGTGGGTACATTTTTGCACTGACCTGTCAAATCGAAGAGATCCTGCGCCGTTTGGGAGAAGGGGAGGGTAGGCCTCTTTTCCGTCCACAACGCGAATCTTTGGAGAGCCTCTTGAAGGCAAGAGCACCGATCTATGATCGTTATCCACAAATTGATACTACGGCGCGTACCCCGGAAGAAGTGGCCGCAGAGATTTTGCATCTATGGAATACGCTATACTGAACGTACCCGGCACGGCGATGCAGAGCATCCCTTTGTATTTGGGCTACGATCTCCTTCGGGAGTTCCTGCCGCATTTTTTGGCTCAAAAGGGGTTTTCGAACATCGCCATCATCACCAACGATATGCTGGCTCCGCTCTATGGGGAAGAGTTACAAAAACGGGTGAGCGGTAGCCATTTGCTGATCGTGCCGGAAGGAGAACGATATAAGACCCTCGAAACGGCTACTCAGCTTTACGGGCAATTGCTGGAGATCGGCGCGGATCGCAATACGGCATTGGTAGCGCTCGGCGGAGGGGTGATCGGCGATTTGACCGGATTTGTGGCAGCAACTTTCCTGCGCGGGGTGCCCTTGATCCAGGTGCCGACTTCGTTGCTGGCTATGGCCGATTCTAGCTTAGGAAGTAAAGTGGGCGTTGACCTGCCACAGGGGAAAAATCTGGTCGGGGCGTTTAAGGACGCGCTAGCGATTGTCAGCGATTTGAGCACGCTCGAGACTCTGCCGCCGATCGAATTCCGTAATGGCTTGGCAGAAATTTTAAAGGCCGGCTTGATCGGAGATGTGGCACTTTTCGAGCGCCTGGAGCAGGGGACGATCCAACCTATAGAAGAGATCCTGCGACCGGCTATCGGTGTCAAAGCGGCGATCCTGGCCAGGGATCCTTTTGAGCACGGGGAACGCGCCTACCTGAACTTGGGGCATACTTTCGGCCATGCGATTGAGGCCGTGATGGATTACCGTATCCCGCACGGGCAGGCAGTAGCGATCGGTTTACGAGCGGCGGCCTTGCTTTCGGAGCGCTTGGGGCTCGCTTCGGCTAAGACAAGGCAACGGGTTGAACGCGCCCTGCTCCGGCTTGGTCTGCGTTTCGCCCTGCCGGGGGCTCGGGTGGAGGATCTGCTTCGGGCGATGTCTTACGATAAAAAACGGCAGCAACGCAAACTTCGGTTTATTTTAATCGAAGAAATCGGTAAACCTTTGATCGCTTCGGATGTACCGATGGCGTTTGTTTCAGAAGTCTTGGAGGTAATTTGCGATGAACATTCTGATCCTGAACGGGCCGAATTTGAATCTGCTGGGGACGCGGGAGCCGCACATTTACGGGCGGATGACGCTGGCGGAGATTGAGCGGCGCTTGCAGGAACGGGCAGGGGAGCTGGGTGCTTCCTTGCGCTTTTTTCAAAGCAACCATGAGGGCGCGTTGATCGATATGTTGCACGAGGCGCGCGGCTGGGCAGAGGGTCTGATCATCAACCCGGGCGGTTACGGCCATACCAGCATTGCCCTGCGTGATGCCGTGACGGCGCTCGGTATGCCGACAATCGAGGTGCACCTTTCTAACCTGGCGGCGCGGGAGGCTTTCCGCCAACATTCCCTGTTGACCGGTGCCTGTTGGGGGCAAATTATGGGGTTGGGCTGGAAAGGCTATGAGTTGGCCCTGGAGGCGTTGATCTGGCGCCTGCAGGGAGGGTTGGATGGCTGATTGGCCGTTTCAAACGTTCGGTTCGCTCCGCCATCCGATCCTGATTTTTCTCCATGGCTTTTTGGGCTCCAATGAATCCTGGGAGGGAGTGGCACGCCTCCTGGCAGATGAGTTTTATTGCCTCTTGCCGGACTTGCCCGGCCATGGAGAAAATAGGAATCCGTTGGGGCGGTGGCCTTCTCTGCAAAAATGGGCAGTCGACCTTGCCGTTTGCTTGGAAAAGCAGGGATGGAAAGAAGTGCATTTGGTTGGCTATTCGTTGGGGGGCCGGCTGGCACTGCGCTTTGCGCTCGATTTTCCGGGACGCGTGCGCTCGCTGACGCTGGAGAGCGCTTCCCCTGGCCTGGAGGCAGCAGCAGAGCGATGGGCGCGGCGGAAATTGGATCGAGAGAGGGGGCGAGAATTGCGTATAGGTGATTTTGGCAAGTTTTTGCAGACCTGGTATCGGCAGGCGATTTTCGGAGGGCTAAGGGAAGATCAACGTCAGCATTTGATCCAGGCTGCGCGGAGGGGAGGGGAAGGGCGGAGGCGGGAGTTGGCTTTGATCATCGAATCGCTTAGCCCAGGGCGCGAGCCACCCCTTTGGGATTCTCTCCCAAGGTTGAATTTGCCGGTGCTTTTGATCGGGGGAGGGGAGGACATAGCCTATCGTGCTATCCTGAGCCGAGCTCTCGAAGTAATTCCGAGGGCTCATCTTCATTTGGTGCCCGGCGCCGGCCATAACGTCCACGCCTTCTTTCCGCAAGAGGTAGCTTCAATCCTGCGAGCGTTCCTGCTGAGTCTTTGACCTGAGCCCGGCGTTGAAGATTTCGTCATAAGCGGCATCGAGCTCACCGCCAAAATGGGCGTAGCGGCTGGTGGTGGAGATGCTTTCATGTCGAGCTAATTCTTGTGATAATTTTAAATTCCCTTTTGCAAGATAGGTGATTGTGACGAAATAATGGCGAAAATCATGGATACGAACGCGGTGTGGGTCAAGGCCGGCTTCGGCAATGCGTCCTTTGATCGCCTTCCACATGGCGCCTGGGGTAATCGGGCGCAGGCGCTTGCTGGCGCGAATATCGTGACGGGCAAAAAGCGGCTGGGCAGCGAGCGGCGTGCGGGCAGGCGGGTAATGACGGTCACGTTCCTGTAAATACCAACGCAATGCATCCAAGGCGCGTTGGGAAAAACGCACCACGGCCTGTTTATCGCCTTTGCCGATGATAATAGCGCGGCGTTCGTTCCAGTCAATATCCCCGCGGCGCAGGGCGCAGGCTTCGGAAATGCGCAGGCCGGTATCTGTCAGGGTCAGGACAAAGGCACGATCGCGCAGAAGAGCCAAGTTGACCAGTGGTTCGGCATTTGCGATCGGCTGCCTTTGTTCGCAATTTGTGATTATTTTCTCAATGGCTTCCCGATCGAAGTGGACGATGCGCTTGCCCTGCCGGCGGGAGTAGTGTTCGGTGGCTTCTTTTAGCTCGCTCCAGTTGCCGGCGCGGCAAAAAGCATAGAACCGCTTGACGGCTGTGCGATAGACAAGCTGAGTAGCCGGCGATTTATCCTGAACGGCCTTGAGAAAGCGAATGTAGGTTTCGGTGTTCAGTTCCGCCTGTTCGCCGACGATCTGGACGAATTGTTCCAGCGCGTTGCGGTAGGTCGCAATGGTGCGAGGGGAACGTTGTAGTGTGCTCAAGAAGTGCTCAATTTGATCGCGCATGGGATTGCTCCTTTGGGTGTCTGGAAAGCGGTTTTCGGTTGATGGGAAAAGGTTTTATTATTATTCGATATAATGTAAATTATATCGAATGATTTTTGCTTTGTCAAGGAAAACGGACTACCAAAGGCGGATCAACTCCCCCACGCCAGGAGAAACTATCAGTCGAATATCGATCGAACACCAAACGGCTTATCTCCCCGCTATGACCTGTGCGATCCATGACCCATGGCTTATCATCCGAGTTGACCCTTGCTCTCCCCTAGTTATGATTTGACGTTACCGCGAATTCGTCCGGTCACAATCTGAGGCCCCTTCGGGTCTCCAAACCGATGACGTTTTTGGGCTAACACTGTGATTTCACCGCTGAAAATTATTTAATTTATATTTAATAAAAATCCGCAATAAAACTAAATAAATTGATGATTTTTGCGGGTTTTGTGGTTGAAATCAGTTTTGCACGCAGATCCATTCATCCTTTCCGCGTCATCTGTGTTCGTCCGTGTCCTGTGAGTGGAATCACTGTGATATACTGCATGACAAATCTCTCAACTTCAAACTGATTAGAAGGAGTCCCCATGACCTCATCCACCTGTGATGTCCTGATCATCGGTGCCGGTGCACATGGTGCCAGCTTGGCCTTCCACTTGGCACGGCGAGGCCTCAAGGTGACCGTGCTGGAAAAGCGCCACATCGCTGCCGGCGCGACCGGGCGCTCCAGTGGCCTGGTGCGCATGCACTACGATTTGGAAGCCGAAGCACGCTTGGCCTGGGAGGCCTTTCAGTGGTTCCGTGACTGGAAAGAGCGCGTCGGTGGTGAGTGTGGTTTTACCCGCACCGGCTTTCTGCAGCTGGTGCCACGACAAAAAGTCGAAGCGTTACAGGAGAATACTCAAATGCTCCAGCGCATCGGTGTGCCAACCTTTTTGATCACAGCGGAGGATGTCCGTCGCTTGGCGCCCGCTTTCGCCACCGATGATTTTGACTATGCCGCCTACGAGCCCGAATCCGGTTATGCCGATCCGGTCCTGACGGCCACTTCGCTGATGGATGCTGCCCGTCGCCATGGCGCTACTTTGATCCAGGATTGTCAGGTGACCGGCATCCTAACGCGTTCCGGCAAAGTTTACGGCGTGCAAAGCACCAAAGGCGAATTTCACGCTCCGATCGTGGTCAATGCGGCTGGCGCCTGGGCCGCGACGATCTGCCGATTGGCCGGCCTCGATTTGCCTTTGAGCACCTGGCGGCACGAAGTCATGTACGTGGTGCGCCCGCCCGTCGTTCGTTTGCCCCATCCCACCGTGATCGATTTTCCCAACCTGATGTATTTCCGCCCGGAAGGCAATCTGACGCTCGTTGGCCTGGAGGATGGCAATCCGTTCGGCGAGGACCCGGAGCAGGATACCTCCCATGTGCGCCCCGGCTTTGTTGAGCGTGCGATCGAGCGCATATGTCGTCGCATACCAGTGATGGAAGAGGCCCATTTGCATTCGGCCCATGCCGGCTATGATGGGCTTTCCCCCGATCAGCATCCGCTGATCGGCCCGAGCGGCCCGGAAGGGTTCTGGTTGGATTGCGGCTTTAGCGGCACCGGGTTCAAGATTTCGCCGGCGGTTGGGCTGTGTCTCAGTGAGTGGATACTGGATGGCAGACCGCAGACCGTGGATATCACCCTCTTCCACCCCCAGCGGCTGCTGGAAGGTCGCCATCTGCGCGGCGATCACCATTACGGGGATATTTGGCTCTGATGGGTTCACTGCGGTTGTTCTACCTATTTTGGGGCACATTTGGCCTGGCCTGGGGCTTTTTTCAGGCAAAGGCCGGGGTTTTGGCTTGGAGCGCCATGGGGCTAGGAGCGCTCTCGTGGTTGGCATTACGGGAATACTGGGAGCGCTTCCCGCGCTTGGCGCTTTCTTTGAGCTTCGCACTGGCCGCTTTCGGCATATTCAACCATGTGCAGGGCGGTTGGATGATGATTGGCGTGCTCGGCTATGCCACGTTTTACCACCTGTTCTACTACCGCCCTACCCCTCCCACCCAGAGCAGGATAACTCAGACCTATTTTTGGCGTCGACTAGGGGTGCTACATTTGCTTACCTTTCTGATGGCTACGCTTTTTGCCTGGCTGGAGAAGAGCCTCTCCCCTATTTGGTATGTTGTTTGGATTGTAAATTTTTTGTTTTTATTAATTTTTACCCGTAAGAACACATGATTTAATCACAAAAATCTGTTTTATTGTGGACAAGGCAAAGCGATCGTTCATCGTCTTGCGGAAAACGTTCATGGCGAACCGCGCCATTGGCTTCATTTGTCCGTCTCATCCATGTTTGTCCGTGTCCTATTTCTGTGTACTATAGTGACCAGGCGAAAAAGCCTCGGGTCAAACGCCGGCCTCGTTTGCACTACTTTCGATATCCTACCGAATACGAGCGCACCTTGCCTTCGTCATCAATGCGCACCACCTGAAAGCTCACCCGCCCGGCGCGTACGGCTTCCAGAATGGCTTTCTGCTCTTTGGTCAGCAAAGCGCTATTGCGTTTGATATCCAAGATGACGATTTCGAGGTCTTCGGTTCGGCCGTTGCCATCGCGCAAGTCGGTATAGCCATGGAAGACCACATAATCAATTGGATGACCGATGAAGCGCGCATCCGAGGGTAAAAATTCAAAGCCAGGCAAAAGCGGCACCAACTGCTCGCCGATCTGCCCCTTGAGCGTGTGACGGCTCTGCTCTACACTTTGCCGGCGCGCTTGTTCGAGCTCTTTGCGATGCGATTCGCTCAATTGGCGAATGTATGCCTCGTGTGACTCTACCAACTGGCGCACGCGTCCCTCATAGGATTCCACCGTTTGGCGTAAGCGCGCCTCGTATGCTTGAATCAAGCGTTGTGTCTCCTCTTGAGAGCGCCGACTCACAATCACGTAGACGAACAGCGCCGCTGCCAAAAAGCCGATGATCAGGCCCAGGAAAAGCCAAAAGAGCAGTTCCATGCTCAGGTCCCTCTTTGACCGATCGCCAGCGCCGCTGCGGCCATTAAAGCTACGGCGCGCGGCAGGGCCTCTTCGTCAAAGTCAAAGCGCGGGTGGTGATGGGGATAGTTCAATTCTCGTTCGGCATTGGCCGAGCCGACGAAAAAGTAGCAGCCCGGCACCCGTTCCAGTACAAAGCCCATATCCTCGGCGCCCATTGTCAGGTAAGGCCGGGAGTCGAGTTCCGCCTGCGGTAGTACCCGACGGGCCACGTCCTGCACCTGCCGCGCCACGTCTGCATCGTTGATCAGGGCCGGCGTCACCCGTCGCATAGCGATCTCGGCCCGGCAGCCTATTGCTTGGCTCACGCCGTTTACGATCGCCTCAAAGCGCTCAAGTACCTTCTGACGCACCTGAAGATCGAAGGTGCGGATCGTCCCCTCCAGATGTGCCATCTGCGGGATGACGTTGAAGGCCTCGCCGGCGTGGAACATGGTCACGCTGACTACCGCTGCCTCCAGCGGCGCCACATTGCGTGACACGATGCTCTGGAGTGCCGTGACGATCTGCGCCGCCGCCAGCAATGGATCGACCGCCAGGTGCGGCACTGCGCCGTGTCCACCTTTTCCGTGCACTTTGATCTGGAACCACTCGGCCCCAGCCATCACCGGCCCGGCGGCTACCCCTACCCAACCGAGCGGCTTCTCGTTCCACAGGTGGAGCGCCAGGGCATAATCCGGCTTTGGATTCTCTAGCACCCCTTCGGCGATCATCATCTCTGCACCGCCCATCTCCTCGCCGCATAGGCCCTCTTCCGCCGGTTGAAAGACGAACTTGATCGTCCCGGCCAGCTCATGGCGATGGGCATGGAGCAAACGCGCCACCGTCAGCCCGATCGCCGTATGCCCATCGTGACCACAAGCATGCATCACACCAGGCGTTTGCGAAACGTAATCGGTCGCATTCTCTTCCTGGATCGGCAGGGCATCCATATCAAAGCGCAAGAGCACCACCGGCCCTGGCCGGCTGCCTTCCAGCAAGGCGACCACGCCGGTCTTGGCCACGCCGCGTTGCACCTCCAGTCCCAACGCTTCCAGCTCACGCGCCACAATGGACGATGTGCGCACTTCGCGATAGCCGAGCTCCGGGTGCATGTGGAAATCACGGCGCAGGGCACGGGTGTACTCAAAAAGTTCTTTGGCTTCCGTCAGAAAACGTTCCATAAAGCCTCCTTCCGGTTCACAATTTTCCATCTTCTTCCGGCGCCTTCCAATCCCCTGTCGTGAAGCGTTCCGGCAAAAATGCCGCAGTGTAATCGGGCAGCGGCTCGCCGAGCACATGCCGGCTGAGCAGCTCCCCGGCTCCGCAGGCGGCCATGATGCCGTAGCCACCCAGCGCTCCGATTAGGTAGAATCCCTCTGTCGCCGCCGGGCCGATCAGCGCCAGATGATCGGGGGTCAGAGTGTAATAGCCGCCATCCACCTGTGGGCGCGGCAGATGATCCCGATAAACCTTCAAACCGGGCAACAGCCGCATCAACCCGCGCAAAATCACCTCCGGTGCCAGCGGATCGAGCGGCAACGGCCAACGTGGCGGCATTTTTTGTACTCGGTATTCCCACAGCATCAGTACCACATCGCTTTCCTCGCCCCCTTCTGGGCGCAAATGCGCGCCGCCTGGCAATGTCGCGGTCAGGTAGCGCGTCTCGGGGTCCTCCTGCAACGCCTGGGCCTCTTCTTCTGACCAGGGCAAGGATTGTGGCTCATCCAGGATCAGCAACGGCGTCTCTCGCGGCACCACCCGTTTCGTATCATGAAAGGCCACCTTCTGATGCAGCTCGGTAAACACGGGATACGACTCCCCCACCAGCGCATTCACCTCATTCAGCATCGGGCCGGCCGCGTTGATCAAACGGCGCGTTTCCACCCGCGTGCCGTCGCTCAGGGTTACTGCGGCGATCCGCCCTTTTTCCACCTGCACCCCTTCCATGCGGGTCATTCGCACCTG
This sequence comes from Chloroflexota bacterium, assembly GCA_037447295.1. Taxonomy (GTDB): domain Bacteria; phylum Chloroflexota; class Anaerolineae; order Anaerolineales; family Villigracilaceae; genus 630D-37. Next base: position 9,186 of record JBBIGZ010000059.1, read on the forward strand.
CACCCCCATCTGCCGGGCCTGCTCCAGCAAATACATCCCCAATTGTTGGGCGCTCATCCAGCCGGCGCGGCGGACGAAAAGAGCAGCTTGTGCTTCTGAATTCAGATAGGGATAGTGTTGGGAAATGACCTCTGGCCTCAGGAGTAGGTCTATTTCGTTGGTTTGATTGCTGTTATCTAGTTTGTGTGTTTTATTGGCTACGCGAAGCGCATCCTGGACCCGCAGTGGGCGTACCCCGGCGATCTCGAGCTGCTCTGCCCGCCGAAGCAATGCCGCACGCGCTGCTTCCTGCGTCACCACGTAGAGATAGCCATTACGGTTTAGGTGAAAACGGTTCCCGCTTTCTTCGGCAAGTCTTTCCAGCCAGTCAATCGAACGATCCATTAAGGCGCGCATGGCCGGCTGCGGCCAGGCATTGCGGTAACACTCGGTGGAATACTGGCTGGTGAGCGTTAAAGGCGGGCGCTCATCCACGAGCAAAATCTCGCGCATTCCGGCCCGCGCCAGAAAAAAGGCCGCGCTCACCCCGGCGATCCCCGCCCCACAGATCACCGCTTCTGCTTTCATGGCTTCTCCCCTTTCACGGCTCGTTCCAAAAGCCTCAGCGCCTGATCGATCAAGCGCTCGGTAGGAATAGCGTATCCCCCCTCCTCCTGCTCCATCCGCTGTAGCAGTGCCCGCCGCAGGCCACTGGCGCGGTGTGCCCAGGGCGAATCGACTGAGAGGCGCTCTAGCCTCTCGATCAGCAGCGGCAAGATCGGATGAAAAGAGGACCTCATAACCCGGCGCGGTTTACTTTTCCTCCAACGCCAGGATTTGGCGGATCAACCCCAGCACCAACACTCCCAGGCGCACACCCTGACCGGCTGTAATACTAAGCGGTTTCCCCTCTTTTTCGGCTCGGCGCATCAGCAAATACGCCGTTCCCAGGCCGGCCAATGCCCCCAAAAGCGTCCCCACCGCTAGCGTCTTCACCTTCCAGTTATTCGTAGTCGTCAAACTCGTACTCGTAGTAGGATGTGCTTCTGTGCTCATTCCAACCTCCGACGGAGTTCCAAGAGTTCCAAACGCGCTTGAGGTCTAGCATGGCTTTTATCCTGGCCGCCCCCTCATACGATTTCAAGATCGGCTCTACGGCTCGATCGGCCAAACGGCGCACGCCTCTCTGGAAACGATAGTTCCAGACGCGTGCTTCAATTGCCATTCCTGGCGAAGCTTTGAGCAGGCGGATGAGCCCGTAGATTGCAGCGATCAGCAAGACCAGAAACACCGCTTGCAGACACAGGATCGGCAAAATCAGCCAAATCGTCGCCAACGCGGCGATCGCTGAAAGGCGACTCCCCTGCCCCCAAAGGCTCAAGAGCAAGAAAGCCAACGCAATCAAGAGGCTAAGGCCCAGGGGCAGGAAAATGTGCAAGGTCACCTCTTGCTGATGACGCTCCTTTCCCGCCCGCACCTGTTGCCAGAATTCGTTTTCCATTTGGCGAAATTCGTCTCCCATATAGCCAATTTTAGCACAAGCAAGATATAATCGGACATACTTGCGAGGGAAAGACAGCGCATGGCCCTGCCTTCGGCAGGGTGACGAGGAAGAGGGTTTCCTGCCGCAAGGCAGGACTAACCGCAGGCTCAAGGGCAAGGCCCGGCCGGCGGGAAAATCGAAAGATCAGCGGAAGCCCTCCGGGTGTGCCACCACCCGATCCTTTCCCTCCGAACGAATCGCATGCCCAACGCGGCATGAGCAATCATGCCGACAAAAGCGTGCGAAGTGGCAGTTCAACACCTCGCTTCTTCGCGAGGCGCGGTGAAATCTTCTCTATACGGAGGGATCCTCTTATGTGTGGTATTGTCGGATATATCGGCCCGCGCGATGCGACGCCGATCCTGCTCAACGGTCTGAAGCGCCTGGAATATCGCGGCTACGATTCGGCGGGCATCGCCGTGATCGAAAACGGCCAGATCGAAGTGCGGCGCGATGCCGGCAAAATTTCGCGCCTGTTTGATCTCGTCCAAGCTCACCCCCTGAGCGGCAGTCCCGGCATCGGTCACACCCGCTGGGCGACGCACGGCGCTCCAAATGCGCGCAACGCCCATCCCCACACCGGCCACACCGGTCAGGTCGTCGTCGTCCATAACGGCATCGTCGAAAACTTCCTCGAGCTGCGCGAGGAACTGAGTGCCGAGGGTGTCACTTTCAACTCCGAAACCGATACCGAGACCATCGTCCACCTGGTGGAACGCTACATAGCGAGCGGCAAGTCGCTTGTAAAAGCTGCGCGTGCCGCCTTTCAGCGCCTGCAAGGCGCGAATGTGGTCGTGCTCATGTCGGCCCATGAGCCGGATAAGCTGATCGCTGCCCGCCTGGGGAATGCCGGGGGCGTGGTGATCGGCTACGGCGAAGGCGAAATGTTCGCCGCCTCCGATATTCCAGCCATCTTGGAATATACTCGTCGCGTCACCTTCTTGGAGTCCCGCCAAATGGCAGTGATCACCCGTGATAGCGCGCGGATCGAAACCCTGGATGGCAAGCCGGTCACCCCGAAAATCCATACCATCCCCTGGGATGCAGTGGCCGCGGAGAAAGGCGAATACCGCCACTTCATGCAAAAGGAGATCCACGAGCAACCGCGCGCCCTGGCCGATACATTGGCCGGACGTGTGGATTTTGAGCGCGGCCGCATTCGCCTGCCCGAGCTCAACCTGACTCCGGAACTGGCGCGCCGCATCCGAAAGATCTACATCACTGCCTGCGGCACGGCGGCCTATGCCGGTATGGTGGGCAAATACCTCATCGAAACGATCGCCCGCATACCGGTGGAAGTGGAGATCGCCTCCGAATTCCGCTATCGCGATCCGATCATAGATTCCGATACCGTCGTGATGGCGATCAGCCAATCCGGTGAAACCGCCGATACGCTGGCGGCCATGGAGGAGGGCCGGCGCAAGGGAGCGATCTTGTGGTCGATCGTCAATGCCATCGGTTCACAGGCCATGCGCATTGCTGATGGCTATATCGCCATGCAGGTCGGGCCGGAGATCGGCGTGGCCTCCACCAAAGCCTTCACCGCGCCAATCCTCGATCAGTACATGCTGGCCATCCTGCTCGCCGATCTGCGCGGCACGATTGACGAAGCCACGCGCCGTGCCCTGGTCGCCGATCTGCGCCTGATCCCGCAGCGCGTTGGCCAAATCCTGGAGCGCGAGGCCGAGATCGACAAAGTGGCGCGCCTGCTCAAGGATATGCGCGATTGTCTCTACCTGGGCCGCGGCATTCAGATGCCGATCGCCTATGAAGGCGCGCTCAAGCTCAAGGAGATCTCCTACATCCACGCCGAAGGCTACCCAGCCGGCGAGATGAAGCATGGCCCGATCGCCTTGGTGGATGAGAACCTGCCGGTGATCTGCCTGGCGCCACAAGACCCCTGGCATGAGAAGATGCTCAGCCAGATTCAGCAGGCCAAAGCGCGCGGCGGAACAGTCATCGCCGTGGCAACCGAAGGCGATGAACTGATCGCCTCGATGGTGGACCATGTTCTCTGGGTTCCACCGGCCCCTTGGATACTTGCCCCGGTACTGACCGTCATCCCCTTGCAGTTGCTGGCCTATCATATTGCCGCCCTGCGCGGCCTGGATGTGGATCAACCGCGCAACCTGGCCAAATCGGTGACAGTCGAGTAAGCTAAACGCTCCACAGCGCAAGTTTTTAGCTATCCCTTCCTATCCCCCAGATGAGCACACTGGGGGAATTTTGCTTTCCCTGCCGGAGTATCGAACTATAAATGAGGGCAACTTGGCTTGCTCTGTAGGTTGGAAAGGAGAAGGTCCGCTCTTGGCGCATGTCCGGCTCTACCTGCGGTCCGAGAAAGGCGCTTAAAAAAAACAGGCTGCCCAGGCGCAGAACGGCACCCCGATGTATAGAGACACCACTCCTACTCCACCAACACCTGCAGCTTCGGATAGTACCTTAAACCTCCTACCTCCTCCGCAAAAATGCCTGGTCTGTGAGGCAAAGCTTTAGAGGTGACAAGAAGCTTTAGTGGTGCGGGATGACCGAACAGACCAGGCACGTCCCCTGTACACTGCCCTTCCCTGACCGATTCGTAGTGCCTCCCCCTCCCAAACAGGCCTGCAGAGTAAGCCCTAAGCCGGAGAGAACGTATGCTTTTCGTGGTTGCACCCACCGGCAACCTGAGAGTGGACCTTCCCTTTCACCGAATAGACGATTGACAGAGAGCAATCATTCCGAGAGAACAGCTGTTTTTTGATTGCTATGGGCTACTGGCCCGGAAGGAATCTGCCAGAACGCGTATAAAATCCCAAATCCAGATCGGAGGTATCATGAACAAACGTACGTTCCTTACTTTGGTCGCCGACTTTCCCCAAAGCGGCAAAGCCGTCTTCAAAGTCGGTGATCAATCGGTGCTGGTGGTCAAATCTGGCGAGGCGTTCTATGCGATCGCCAACAAGTGCCCGCACCTCGGCCTGCCGCTGGCCGGCGGAAAAGTGGAAGGCACTACCATCACCTGCCCGTTTCACGGAAGCAAGTTCGACTTAAAGAGCGGAGAAAACCTGGATTGGGTCACCAGCTTCGTCGGAATGCCCATTCCAGTATGGTCGCGCCGCCTGTTGGAAATGGGGAAAAAGCCTGCACCGGTGACGACCTTCAACCTGGTAGTCGAGAACGGACAGATTTACCTGGAGGGCCTGTAACCCTCCTTTTTGCGCCATGAGCGTGCACCGCCTGATCCGCCAACAGTTCATCCCTGCCCCGATCGATCGGGTCTGGGCTTACTTCTCTACACCGGCCAATCTGAACGAAATGACCCCTCCCGATCTGGATTTCGAGATCGTGGCCGGGGGCGAACCGCCGATGTACGAAGGGCAGATCATCGAGTACCGTGTGCGCTTCGTGCCCTTCTTACGCTCCCTTTGGCTGACCGAGATCGCACACGTTCGGGAAGGATACTATTTCGTGGACGAACAGCGCATCGGCCCCTATCGTTTTTGGTACCATGAGCATATCTTCGAGCCGGCCGAGGGTGGCGTTTGGATGACCGACTGCGTCACCTACGTGCTGCCTTTTGGCCTACTAGGCGATCTGGTGCACGCTATTTGGGTGCGGCATAAATTGAATCGCATCTTCGATTTCCGTCGCCAAAAGGTGATTGAGCTCTTCGGAGAACCGACATGAGCGCCCTCCGGCTACCCTTCTCAGCCTATGGCTCTTCAACGAATCGGATATCCGTGCGTATCCCTGCTGCTTGATCGCACGACCAATCACACTTGCACCTTAAAAAACGCTACGCCCGAAAGGCTACGCGCGCTGATCCGCCGCAACCTGGACGATCTCCTGGCGATCCTGCGACACAACTCGGAGCACGGTTGGCTCCTGTTCCGCATCGGTTCGAGCGTCATCCCCTTCGGCTCCCATCCGATCAACACCATCCCCTGGTGGCGCGAGTTCAAGAGGGAGTTGCAGGAAACGGGAGCGCTCATCCGTAGAGAGAGCATGCGCGTCTCGTTCCATCCTGGCCAGTACACCGTCCTGAATTCTCCGGATGCAGGAATTGTCGCACGCGCCGTGAAAGAAATTGTCTACTCCGCCCGTTTCCTGAGCGAGCTCGGGCTGGATTTCGAGCATAAGATCGTCCTGCACATTGGCGGCACCTACGGCGATAAAGCTGCTGCCGTGGAACGCTTTTGCGCTGCGATGCTGGAGATTGAGCCGGATGTGCGCCGTCGCATCGTGATCGAGAACGATGAGCACAGCTACACCCCCGCCGATGTTTTGGCGATTGCACAGCAAACCAACCTGCCCGTCGTCTTCGATAACTTGCACTACCTGGCCAATCCCGGCGAAGGTGCGCTAGAAGAGCTGATCCCAGCGGTCTTCCGCACCTGGCGGGAAATGGATGGAAGGCCCAAAGTTCACTTTTCTGCCCAAGCTATCGGCAGGCGCCGCGGTCACCATGCCGATGGCGTTGATCCGGCCGAATTCAGGACGTGGATCGAGCGTTGGAGCTTATTCGGCGATTTCGATTTGATGCTTGAAGCGAAACACAAAGATCGAGCCCTGCTAGAGTTGGAGAGAACACGATGAAACATGCGATCATTTGGGGCGCAGCCGGCGGGATCGGCAAAGCCCTGACCGAACAACTGGTAAGAGAACATTTCAAGGTGGTTGCAATCTCGCGCCGCCCGCATGACCTGGAAACGATCACCCCTCACGTGCTGACCGCCGACGTGACGCAACCCTCTCAGGTGGCACTTGCAGCACGCTTGGCCGGCGATCTCATTCCCGATTTCGACCTGTTCGTATACACCGTGGGAGACATTATGGCAGTGAAGATCGCCGAGCTGAGCGCAGAAGACTGGAATCGCATCCTTTCGGTCAATCTGACGGGAGCTTTCCTCACCGTCCAGGCCAGCCTTCCCCTGCTAACGTCGAATGCGCACATTGTCTTCATCGGCGCAAACCACGAGCGGTTGCGCTTGCCAGGACTAAGCACCTACGCAGCGGCCAAAGCCGGCTTGGAGGTCTTTGCCGAGGTGCTCCGCAAGGAAACGCGCCGCAAAATCCTAGTGGTCCGCCCTGGCGCGGTCCAAACGCCACTCTGGTCCAAAGTTCCCTTCCCGCTGCCCAAAAACGCTCTGCTGCCCGAAGCGATGGCACGCCTGATCTACGCTGCGATCCTAGAGGGAAAAGAGGGAGTGCTTGACCTGTGATTGCGGATGGAAAGAGCACCGAACACCCACCCGACCGGCTGGGGAGAGCGATGAAGAACATCTGGGAATTCCAAGCCGATCTCACCCGCCGCCTGGCTCTGGGAGCGGTCATAAGCATCCTGCTCGGATTGGGCATGCTCCTGCTGCATACCCCGCTTTGGCGGGGAATGGCTTTCCAATTTATCGGCTGGGGAGCGGTGGATTGGATTATTGCCATCGCCGGGGCAATCGGCTCACGGCGGGCACGTGCCCGTCAGCACAGTCCAGAAGCGCCGGAAGTCACCCGGCGGGAAGCACAAAAGCTGGAGCGCATCCTGTGGATCAACACCGGCCTGGACGTTCTCTACATGCTCGGCGGGGCACTGGTAGCGCTCTTCCCCGGCGCTTCAAATGCTTTTTGGCTGGGGACTGGGATAGGCATCGTATTACAGGGAGGATTCCTGTTCTTTTTCGACCTGATTCACGCTTGGCAGATTCGGCAAAGCGTGCTGCCAAGATGAGAAAGATTTAGGGGATATTCTTGTAGGTGCTGAGCAGTATGCCCCCTTTTTTAGCTCGCACGTGGGACAAAACGTTGCGCTTATAGCTCTTGAGTTCGAGAAGCGCGCCGCTGCTCCCTCATCCACTCGATAAAGCGCACAAAAACTTCTCCCTCTTCCCATTCTTTATCCGTCGGCCCGTACCAGCTGAAAGGTGGTGTTCTGCTCACGGTTGCGCCAAAGGCAATCCAGCAGGGCAAAGAAGAACTCCCGCGCCGGCCGGTCTTCGGAACGGAACTCGAAGCCCCACAGTCCCTCGGCTGGGGTGAGGGCCTGTTCGCCGACAAAAGGGGTAAAGCGCCACGGCCACCCCCAGCCCGGCCACCACGCCGAGCAAAAGGGTCACAAGTGGGAGCCACTCCGGAATCGTCCATCCCTGTTGCCAGCTCAGCCAGATGGGGATGCCGAGCCAGATGCCAAAGAAGATTACCAGGAAGAGCACGGTGGGCAGGATGACGCTAGAGCAGGCGGCGGTATAGGGAATGGTGACCTTTCTGACCATCGGGTCTCCATATAGGTCTTTTCATTGGTCTAACGACTTAATTTCCCACCCGCAAACCCGACACTGCTTGGGCAGATGCACCACTTCTTTGTCCGCCTTTTCTACCCGATGCAGCGTCTTGCCTTTCGCTGCTCGGCAGTTTGTAGCTAGTTGCTGCTGTTCATTCCCAACCGAGGACACAAATCGGCATTTTTGGCTTGTAGGCGAGCATTCTCTGCTTCCAGTGCAGTCAACTGCCGTTTGAGTAGGTCGGCAATCGTCGGTGAGGTTTTTACCATGCAAGTAGTTTATCACGTTTTATGGGTAGGAGGGGTAGGTAGTTACCTCCCAATGGCGCGCTTTGAGCGGGTTCAGCTTACGGGCAATGGCGGCGCAGCGCGGCCTCAATTCGTTGGCGATCGCGCGCTTTGCGCGGCTTCAGCGCCAGGGCGCGGCGCAAATGCTGGCAGGCCTCTTTCTGTCTCCCCTGGGGGATCAGGCAATCCACAGCGAAATGGTAGTGGTTAAGGGCGTTCTTTTCGTCCAGCGCCAGCGCTTCGTGAAAGCAATCTTCGGCCTGGGCATAGTCTTTGCGGCGGGCGAGCACGCCGCCCAGCGTGGAGAGCAGCAGGGCACGCCCGCGCCGCTCGCCCACCTGCTCCAGCCCCCGGCGCAGGATGTTTTCCGCCTGATCCGGTCTGCCGTTCTGGGCTTCCAGCAGCGCCCAGGCTTGTAAGGTCGGCGCGTTTTTGGGGTCGGCCTGGCTGGCGCGCTCGAACAGGCGGCGGGCCTCTTCGATCCGCCCC
>JBBIGZ010000060.1:0-17685 GCA_037447295.1 Chloroflexota bacterium
TTCGATGGCTGCTTCGCTAATTCACGTCGCAAGTGCTGGGTGGGGCGAGGGAGCAGATTGGCCAAGGCACGACGCATGCGCATGGGTCCTAAATAGCCTTCCGCGCTTTCCCCTTCCGGAGGCAAATCCCATATTAGGGAAGCCGGTGACCAGCCACGGGCGAAAGCGGTCAGGTAGATGAACGGGTCCAGGACCGTTCCCGGCGGATGGGGACTCCAAAAAGAGGATTCTTTCTCCTGGAACGTTTCCCCGACGGCGGCCAGGACTTCACCCTCCGGCACATCCAGGATGAGAAGAGCCAAGGAAGGAGCGCGCAGGTGGGCAGAGGGCGGAAGCGTCGGTAACGCTGCGGCTTGGGGACAGAGGATCGGCTCAGGTCCCGCGGCGATCCGCACGGCGAAGAGCCGAAGCAGGCAGCGAGCTTGGTTTTGCAACTCGCCGTCCAGGGTGGTATAAAGCGTCAATCCCCCTTTTCTGAAACGCTCAACCGATAGAGAGGCTTGAATTTGTTCGGAGATCAGGCGAAGAAAGGCGGGTGTTTCTCGTGAAGGAGAAACGGGGGTGAAGGATATGCGGAGGAGTTCTTCTTCGATCGAGTGGGCTTCTTCTGATGTGAGTTGGCCGGCCTGAACAAAGCTTTGGAGCAGTTCCAGTGCCTGACGGCGCGTTTCCTGCGGCAAGGTATGAGGGTTGATCTGCGGATTCAGGGGAATGACGGCCAGAAGCAATGTGGCGGCCGGGGAAAGGTTTTCGGGGGACTGACCTAGATAGAATTCGGAGGCAGCCGCAATACCGATCAGGTTTTGGCCAAAATCGGCACTGTTGATGTACCATTCCAGGATACGTTCCCGTCCAAATTGAGAGGTGATCTGCCAGGCCAACAGGCGCTCGCGCAGCGCTCGCGACAGGGTGGGATCTTCCTGGTAGAGTAGCAGATCGGCGACCAGCCTTTGGGCGAGGGTGGGATGTGCGTTGGGATCGGTGAGGCCTTGCAGGCGAAAGCCGGAATGCCGCCAGAAGGTGGGGTCCTGGTTCAGGAGAAGCGCTTGAATGAGCAGTGGCGGCAATTCGTCAAGGGACACATAGCGCCGGGGACCGGGAAGGGGGGAGAGTTCCTGGAGCAGGTTGCCGTGGCGATCGGTGATGCGGGTGGGGTCGCGCAGGAGGCCATCCTGGGGATTGAGCAGAACGGGTAGGTTCTGAACGGAAGGGAGGTCGTGAGTTAGCCAGATCCAGGCCAGGCCAACGGTCACCAGGAGCAGGGCCAGCAAAAAGGCAAGAAAAAGCCCACCGATCAGAGCAAAAGCGGGAAGATGGGAACGGTGCGAGAGGCGAATGCGGTGAGCAAGCCAAGGGCTTCCTGATCGGTGAGCGGTCATGGCTAGGCGGCTACAAGCCAGTGGGCGTACTTCGGATTGCGGCCGTGGACAATATCGTCGAACAAGGCTTTCAGGCGGGCGGTGATCGGCCCCATTTCTCCGTTGCCGACGGGGCGATGATCGACGCGGGTGACGGCTACTACTTGGGCGGCGGTACCGGTCATGAAGAATTCATCGCAGATGAAGACCTCGGTGCGGTCAATGGAGCGTTCGACGACGGTCAGGCCAAGCTCTTGGCGGGCAAGTTCGATGATCGAGCGGCGGGTGATGCCTTCCAGAATGTTATCGGTCACCGGTGGGGTGATCAGAACGCCATCGCGCACCATGAAGATGTTCATGGCACTCCCTTCGGAGACATGACCGTTCTGATCCAGCACCAGGGCCTCATCGAAGCCGGAGCGGGCCGCGTCGGTTTTGATCAGGGCGGAGTTGGCATACGCGCCGCTGACCTTGCCGCGGGCAGGGATGACGTTATCGTCAATGCGTCGCCACGATGAAAAGGTGACATGGGCACTGGTATCGTTCTTGATGTATCGATCGAAGGGTACGCAAAAGATCGCCAGGGCATCACGCAGGTTGTGCAGGCGCACGCCAATGCCGAGATCGGCTTTATAGATCAGGGGGCGAATGTAGATATCTTGTTTCCAATCGTCGGCACGGATCAGATCAACGGTGATCCGGCTCAGCGCCTCTTCGTCATACGGGACTTCCATGCACATCATGCGCGCCGAATTGAGCAATCGGCGATAGTGATCATAGGGACGAAAAATGAAGAGCTTTCCTTGCTCTTCATTCCAGTAGGCGCGCAAGCCTCCAAAGACAGCCGTGCCGTAATTCAACGCATGAGTGGCGATGCTGATGCGGGCTTCTTCGAAGGGGACGATTTTGCCATCAAAGAAGGCATAGCGGGTGGGTAGGGACATAGTCACCTCCAAAAGGGTTATAACCTGCAGGGTGATTATACCTTATGTGAAGTTGGGGGGCTCTCGGCTATGGCCTGTGGAATGTTTTTCGGCGATCGGTTGTCTAGATACATCCCCGAAATTGTGGATAAGTGGGCAAAAACTGTGGAAAAACGGGGATTGGCTGTGTATAACTCTCATTCCGGAATCGTATCCCTGGCAATACAACCGAGAACATCCCCATATATACGAGAGCCTGCAGAAATGCGAAAAAAGGGCTGATGCTTGCGACTTTTTCTCCACAACAGGCGCTGTGGAAAAGGAAACCCTAGATATGGGGAGGGTCAATAGCAAGATCGCCAGGGATGGCGCAAAAGAAACCCGCATAGGCGCTTTCCACATTTTCCACAGGCCCTACTACGACTACGGTTTCCATATTGATTCCATTGCAAAAATCATGTCTGCCACAGAGTGGATCGAATAGGACACGGACAAATACGGATAACACAGAATCTGATAGTCTGATAGCCTGATGGTCGTTTCAATCCTTGCTACGTTGGAAAAACCATGCCTTACCACTATAGTGGATCGAATAGGAGGCAGACAAACGCGGGGTTCGTGCGGTGATAAATCACTGTGCTGCGGTTGATACCCCGTAAATTTTTCGTTTTTCTGGTACGTTATAATGTCTGCTCTAGGCGATGATCGTGCGATGGTAATGGGCCAAGATGTTTGAATACGATCTCCTGATCCTTGGAGGCGGGCCGGCTGGACTTTCGACGGCGCTCCATTTGGCGCAGATGGAGCCGGATTTTTGTGCTCGCGTGGCAATCCTGGAAAAAGCGCATTATCCGCGTCCTAAGCTATGTGCCGGGGGCTTGACGAGAGATGCAGAACGGATTTTGGAACGGCTGGGATTGAATACAGAAGAAGTGCCCCATGTGGATGTACCGATGGTGCGTTTTCGCTTTGAAGACGCTGTGCTGACATTTTCCATCCCCGGCGGACATGGATTGCGGGTGGTTCGTCGAAATGTGTTTGATGCCTGGTTGGCAGAGAAGGCCCGTCAGCGTGGGTTGCAGATTCACGAGGGGGTGCAGGTTCAAGATGTTCACCCGGAGAAGGATGCGGTGACCGTGATCGCAGGGGGAGAGACCTGGCGAGCGAAAGTGGTGATCGGCGCAGATGGGGCTAACAGTGTGACGCGGCGAGCCATCTTCCCTCTTCGGCCGATAGCCACGGCGCGCACACTGGAAACGCTTGTCCCTTGTGATCTGGAAATACATCCGGCAACAGAGTGGGCGGAGTTCGACCTTTCGTGCTTGGCACAGGGTATTGCCGGTTACGTTTGGGATTTTCCAACCCAGGTTGATGGGCGCGCGATGCATTGCTGGGGAGTCTATGATACCAATTTGCTGGCTGGGTTTTCCCGTCCACCTTTGAGACAGGTGTTGCGAGAGGCCTTGAAACGGGATTTTGAATTACAGAGTCATCCCATTCGCTATTTCGTACTTTGGCAGCCGCTCTCACGACCGCGGGTTTTGCTGGTAGGCGATGCCGCCGGCGTGGATGGATTGCTAGGAGAAGGAATCGGAGTCGCGTTGGGTTACGGGATGATAGCAGCAGAGACGATAAAAGATGCCTTCAAGCGGGGGGACTTCTCCTTTGAGGAGTATCGCCGACGGTTGTTTAGCAGTGGCCTGGGAAGGATGCTTTTGTTTCGTTGGGCACTGGCTCAGGTGCTCTATCGTTTGCCCTGGCCTCCATTGCAGCGCTTCCTTTGGGGACGACTCTCTCCGTTGATCCTGTGGATGGCACAGCATGGAGTGATAAATTGGGCAGCAAAGAGATAAGAATGAGTCTTGGAGCGACTCTCAGCGAACAGGTCGAATAGCGAAACAGAATGAGTGGAATGCGAGGGTTTGCTCTTGGGCAAACGCTGTGTTCGCCGATACTCAATACACTGCGTAAATTACGACTCCATTCTGACGGAAAACAGGAAGCAGGTGGCGCTCGAATTTTTCCAGCTGCACGCGGTAGGTGAGATACTCCAGATCACCCACGTAGATATAGCGAATGCCGTATTGCTTCAGGATACGCTGTGCTTCTTCCCAGGAATCGGTTTCGTAAAGGTGACGGATATCTTCCTGGCGCGTGCCTTGGGGGGCGACGCTGCCGCGCCATTGTGATTCGTGGCCAGGCCAGTTGAGCACCGCAGGCAGGCCGGTGTAGGTGGCGATGCGACCATAATCCGTGTAACTGCCACCCACCGCTTCGGCAAGGGTGCCGAAGGGAGCACGTTGCAGGTAGCGGATGGCCTCTGCTTCTGCCGGTCGGAAGCGCTCCAGGCGACGGAAATCATCCAAGGTGAGGGTGCGTAGCGAAGTCAGACCGCCGGTTCGATCCCACCAGCCGAGCACAGGGTAGATCAAGCCGACCAGGAGTGCCAGGATGACCAGGGCAAGCAGCGTACGACGAGAATGTTGCTCACCGAGAAGCAGGACGGTGGCATAGGCCGCGGCCAGGCTCAGGAAGATCCAGGCCTGGTAATAGAACTTGAAGACCGTGTTCATGCGCCAGCCGAATTGATCCCCCAAGTATAAGAAATCCGGAAGGGCAATCCAAAGCACGCCGATGTCGCTCAAGAGGGCAAAGAAGCCGGCGGCGAGGGAGGATGGCTGCTCGGAGAGAGGGCGGATGTGTTTCCAGAAGTATGCCAAGGCAAGCGAGAACAAGACGAAAAGGCTGAGGTCGCCGAATCCGTAGTTCAGGCGGCGCTCCAGGGCGGCGCGGAAAATCTCTCCCCAACTAGAGACTCCCTGGATGCTGAGAAAAGTTGCGGCAGCGGAGGGAACGAGATAGGCGAGCAACAGCGCCATTCCCCAAGAAAGCAGGAAGAAGAGGAGAAACAGCAAGGCACTGCCACCGAGAGCGATCTTCCAGGTTGGCCGTTCCCCTTGCCAGGAAGGCCTCTGACTCCAGAGATAGGCGAAAAGCGGAACGAAAAGTGACCCGAACATGACCCACAAGTGAGCGCCACGCGTTGGGTTGACCAGGTTCGGTAGGATGCCGCGCGCTTGGGAGGAGAAGCTCAGGAAGAATGGCAGATAGAGTAAGAGAGCGCTCAGGGCAAGCGTTGGCAGGAGTATCAGGCTCTCTTCTAGAGATTGCCAACCCTTGGAGTGGAAGCGCAGACGACGCAGGAAGAACACCACGCCCAACAGGAGCGCAATGATGAGCACATCCCAGGTGTTGAGGAAGGCTAGTCCACCCAGGAGCAAACTAAGCAGAAAGAACAAACGCCACGAGAGCCAGGGGAAGTGTTCTTGCGCATCTTTCTGCAGGTAGAGCGCCAGGGCCAGGCCGATCCCCAGCAGGGTATAGGGGATGTTCAGTACGTGGGGATGCAGGTCGCCGAGCAGGAAGGAGAAGAAGGGGAATTCGTCAATGATCTCTTGCGGCGCGCCTTGTAGGGTGTAATCCTGTACAACGCGTGAGGCGCGCCACCACCACCAGTAGCGCTGGGGTAGCCAGCCCAGGGGTTGCGCAGGCGGCTGGTTCAGATCGCGCAGATCGAGCCAGCGCCAGAAGTTGAAGGTGGAAGGAACCTCGCTCCAGAAGAGGCCAGTACGGTGGATGACCTCCAGCAGGCCTTCCCAGTTGGAGAGGAGGAGCAAGAAAAGCGGTGCCAGGAGTGCCAATAGGTGCAGGGACTTTTTCTGCCCGTTGTGATGCAGGCTTACTAGGTCAAACAAGATGGCATGGGAAGATTGGGCGGCCAGGGCAAAGGTGAGCGCGGTCATCAGGTTGTGGGCCACGCTGCCCCAAACGCCGCTCAGACGGGCGAGCAATGCCGTCAGGATGTAGCCGAAGTAGTAATAGGAGATGGCATAACCGGAGAGCCAGGGATCGGGGGGCGGGAAAGATGGAGCGCGCAGGATGGCGTTGATGAAGGCTAGTTCCATGGGCTTTTCGGTGCCGACCAGATCGGGGTTGGCCGCACGCAAAAGGGCCAGAAAAGCAAAAGCAAACAGGAACAAAGCTTCGGAGGTCCAAAGGACGCGCCGCTGCACCTGCGCCCAGGCCAGGATTTCGCCTAGGGAACGGCGCACCTGCTCCGGCCAGGATCGGGCCACGTCGTCTTTTCCCCCTGAAAAAAGTGCCCATGCGCTCAGCCCGGCCAGCAGGATCAGAGCCAGCACCGCTCCGCCGAGATCGTTTTGTAAGAGACCTAATGAAGCGCCGATCCAGAAGAGATAGCCCCAAAGGAGCAGGCCGGCTGGACGTGCCAGTCCATAGCCGCGACCGGGCAGGGAGGAAAGCAGACGATAGAGCAAGGGAAAGGTCAGCCACCCGATCAGGGTGCTCAAGAGATACCAGGAGAAGAAGGGGATCATCAGCGGAAAAGGGGATAACGATGGGGATCGACCTCGTGCATCATTTCGTAGACGGCATCGAAGATGCTTTCGGCGTTCGGCTTGGACCAGTAGTCGCCATCCGAGCCGTAGGCCGGGCGATGCTCTTTGCCGGGCAGGGTGCGCGGCGGGGAATCCAGCCAGTAGTAGCCGCCTTGCTTTTCGATCACTTCCTGGAGCATGTAGGCGGTGGTGCCGCCGGGGACGTCTTCATCTATGAAGAGGATGCGGTTGGTTTTCTGTAGGGATTCGAGGATGCGTCCGTGACGATCGAAGGGCAGGAGGGTTTGCACGTCGATCACTTCGACTTCGATGCCGACTTGGTGCAGTTTTTCGGCGGCCTCCAGTGCAATGCGGCAGCAGGCGCCATAGGTGACCAGGGTGACATCGTGACCGGGTCGCAGGACCTCTGGCACGCCCAAAGGAACGGTGATCTCGCCGATGTTTTCCGGCATGCGCTCGCGCACCCGGTAACCGTTGAGCACTTCGACGACCACAGCCGGTTCTTCGGCCTGGAGCAGGGTGTTATAGAAGCCGGCGGCGCGGGTCATATCGCGGGGAACGCAAACATGCATTCCGCGCACCAGATGGATGAGACCGGCCATGAGCGAGCCGGAATGCCAGATGCCCTCGAGACGATGGCCGCGCGTGCGCACGATGACCGGCGCTTTTTGACCGCCAGCGGTGCGCCAATAGAGGGTCGCCAAATCGTCGCTCATGATCTGCAGGGCATAAAGCAGGTAGTCCAGGTATTGAATTTCGCAGATCGGCCTCAGGCCGCGCATGGCCAGACCGATGGCCTGCCCTAAGATGGTCGCTTCGCGGATGCCGGTATCGCTGATGCGGTATTCGCCGTATTTTTCCTGCAGGCCGCGGAAACCCTGGTTGACATCGCCCAACCGTCCAACGTCTTCGCCGAAGGCTACCAGGCGCGGCTCACGGGCGAAAGCAGCATCGAAACAGGCATTCAGGATTTCAAAGCCGTAGACAGAGGGCGAGTTTTCGCTATAGCGCGGCGGGACTTCAGCGGTTTGTAGCGCTTCGCCACTGTAGAGGAAGGAGTCATAGCGCTGTTCGTTGATCTTTTCCTGTTCCCGTTTCCATTCAATGAGGATCTGTTTTGAAGGGTGTGACTCATGCCGTAGCAAGCGGAGAGCCTCGTGTGTGGCGGCGTGAATATCGCGACGTAGGGGATAAACAATGTTGGCCAGGCGCGTGCGGATCTCGTTGAGCGCCGCAGTGTTGGCAGATGTGGTGGCGATTTCATCGAGCATATCCAGCACCTGCTGGCGCTCTTCCAGGATCGGCCGCTGATAGGCTTCCCAGGCCTCCTTGCGCACGGATTCGACATAGGCGCGGTCTTCGGCTTCCCAGGCGACGATCTCGGCTTCGGAGGCGATGTCGCTGGCGATCATCCATTCGCGCATTTTGCGAATGCAATCGTATTCTTCTTCCCATTTGAGCCGTTCGGGGGATTTGTAACGTTCATGAGAGCCGGAGGTGGAGTGGCCTTGAGGCTGGGTCAACTCGGTGACGTGTACAAGGGCCGGAATGTGATACTGACGGGCGATCTCGGCAGCCGTTTGGTATACCTCATAAAGGGCCGGGTAGTCCCAACCGCGCACCTGGTAGATGTCATAGCCTTGTTGGCGAGCTTCCTGTGGGCAGGGTTCGCGCTCAAAGCCTTTCAGGATGGCGGCGATGTTTTCTTTGACCATTTGGAACTGGTTGGGGACAGAGATGCCGTAGCCGTCATCATAGATAGAGATCACCGCCGGGGCTTTGAGCACGCCGATGGCGTTTACCGCCTCCCAGAAAAGACCTTCGGCGGTGGATGCATTGCCGATGCTGACCCAGACCACTTCTTCACCGTTGCGGGAGAATTGTGTATACTGCTTGAGGGCTTCAACGTGACGGTAAAGCACCGATGCATAGGCCAGGCCGACGGCACGCGGCATTTGCGAGCCGGTTGGAGAGAGGTCGGCGACGACGTTGTACATTTCGATCTGCGGTTTCCAGCGGCCCTCGGCATCGAACATGCGTGAAGCAAAGTGGCTGTTCATGGTGCGTCCGCCGGTGTTCGATTCATATTGCAGATCGGCATGGGCATAGATCTGGGCGAAAAATTCGTGCAGGCTCATTACCTCCAGGGCGAACATCCAGGTCTGATCGCGGTAGTAACCGGAGCGCCAATCTCCTTTGCGAAAGGCTCGGGCGATGGCGATATTGACCAATTCTTTCCCATCGCCGAAGATACCGAATTTGGCCTTGCCACTCAGCACCTCGCGCCGTCCGATCAGCGAGGCCTGGCGGGAACGATACGCCAGACGATAATCTTGGATGATCTCCTCTGGCGGGAGCGGAAGGAGTGTTTTTTGGGTAGTCATATCTCCCTCGGATGCCGGGGTGACAGGAAGTATAAATTTGAGAAAGCAGAGTAGATTATACAATAAGTGAGGGGAGAAAGTAGTGGCATGCTTTCTGTAAGGTAGGGCTTTGTCATCTGCGTTTCTCCATGCCCTCTTGAGGCGAGCCCGTGTGGCAGAGAGGGCTTTTGCGGTGGAGTCAACAATGAAAAGCCAAAAGGTGACCTATTGGGGCTTGACAACCGCCACATTTTTGTATACAATGATACAAAGATACAATGATACAATCTAACGCAACTTCTCTTGCTCGATCGATTCATCTGGACTTTCGTTCCGATGTGCCGCTCTACTTGCAGATTGTTGAGCAGGTGCGCGATCTGATCGCGCGGCAGGAATTGCGGCCGGGCGATCAGCTGCCGACGGTTCGTGCCTTGGCGACCGAATTGCGCATCAATTTCAACACCGTGGCGCGTGCCTATCGCATTTTGGATGAAGCCGGCCTGATCTCGACCCAACAAGGACGTGGCACATTTGTCAGCGAGATACCGCCGCCCGCAGAATCACTAACGCGGCAGGAAGCCCTACGCTCGCTGGTTGAGCGTTTTGTCTCCCAGGCGCGTGCGCTGGGTGTATCGGATGCAGAGCTGATACAAGCGCTGGAGCAGGCTCTGCGCCAGGCGAATGCATCGAATTGAATTTTGGAACGTGACCTGTTGATCATACTTTGAAAGGAGTATTCCATGGAAAAACGCTCTCTCTTCGCGCAAATCCCGTATGCGCACCAATGTGGAAGCCCATGTTCCGCCGATGGCTGTGACGCTGTTCACCCTGATCCTGTCTGTAGTGATCGCCGTTGCGGCTTGGTTAGAGAACCGCGTTTCTGAGTCGTTTTTGGCGGCCTGGGTGATTTTGGGCAGTCTGCCGGCGCTGTATGTGCTTTTTGCCTTCAAAGTGGCGGCTCAATGGGAAAAGGCCGTAATTCTACGCTTGGGGCGCTTCCATAAGCTGGCCGGACCGGGGCCTTTCTGGATTGTGCCGATCCTGGATACCATCCCTTCCTGGATCGACCAACGCGTCATGGTGACGCCTTTCTCGGCGCAAAAGACGCTCACCAGGGATACCGTGCCGGTGGATGTAGATGCCGTGCTCTTCTGGGTAGTCTGGGATGCGGAAAAGGCAGCGCTAGAGGTTGAGAATTATCGCGTTGCGGTGGATTGGGCGGCGCAAACGGCGCTGCGCGATATTATCGGACGTATGATGCTTGCTGATATTCTGATCGGGCGCAGTGCGATGGACGCTGAATTACAGAAAGTGATCGATGAGCGCACCGCTCCGTGGGGCGTTACCGTGCAATCGGTGGAGATCCGCGATATTGTCATCCCACAGGAGTTGGAAGATGCGATGAGCCGTCAGGCGCAGGCGGAGCGCGAACGCCAGGCACGGGTGATCCTGGGCGAATCGGAAAAGCAGATTGCCGCTTCTTTCGCCGAGGCGGCCAAGGCCTATGAGAACAACCCGACGGCGCTTCATCTGCGGGCGATGAATATGCTCTTTGAGGGGCTGAAAGAGAAAGGTGCCCTGATCATCGTTCCCTCTTCCGCCGTTGACACGATGAACCTGGGCGGTTTGAGCGGTTTGACCGCTTTGGCTCAGACGGCAGCGAAACAGGAGTGAGATGTTTCACGTGAAACTTTCTTCTAAGGAGGTCGCTATGTCTACCCGATTGACCCTCGCGCTTTCCCTTTTGCTGATCCTGGTGGTCCTGATCCTAGGGGCGGCATTCTGGTCGCGCCTTCCCGATCCGATGGCTTCGCATTGGAATGCCAGGGATGAGGTGGATGGGTATATTTCCCGCTTTTGGGGCGTTGCACTCACGCCACTTATTGCTCTGGGAATGCTGGGACTGTTCCTGCTTATCCCGCAGATCGATCCCCTCAAGGCCAACATCGCCGCATTTCGCTCGACCTTCAACTTGCTGATTTTCTTCTTCACCCTGTTCCTGTCCTACCTACACTTGCTGACTTTGCTCTGGAACCTGGGGTATCGTTTTGCCATGAGTCGAGCATTGTTACCGGCAATGGGGTTGCTCTTTCTTTTCATCGCGCAGCTGCTCCGTCAGGCGAAGCGTAACTGGTTCATCGGTATCCGTACTCCCTGGACCTTGAGCAGTGAGCGCGTTTGGGAAGAAACCCATCGTTTGGGCGCCGTGCTTTTCGCCGTGTGCGGTCTCTTGACGATCGTTGGAGGCTTTTTGGGAAAGATGCTCGCTCTCTGGTTTACTTTTGTGCCCCTCGTTCTAACCTCTATTTTCCTGATCGTCTATTCCTACGTGCTCTATCAACGCGAGGCTCAAGGAAAGTAGGAGGTGTTCGCTCAATAACCCCTTGAGGATGACAGATAATACGACGAACAGGCTGGAGACAGATGTAAGCCTTCCGTACTTCATTTGTTCTCCAGACCTGTTCGTTTTTTCCACCTGTGCGTGGGGGTATTCCGAAAGATTTGTCGAGCAAACTCTGAGGCGGGGAGATAGAAATCCCCGATTTTGTGATTGTCTAACTGTTTGAAATTCTTGGAATGTTCATGGATGAAGCAGTTCGGTTTTGTATTCCCCGAAAGGAGTCTGCGACGGAAACATCTTATCCAGGCTCGTAGAGTGGAGAAGAAAGAACACGATCTTTTTGAAGTCAATAATCTCGCTAAGCCGATGATCTTTGGTAGAATTTATCTGCTTCTGGCAAGAGCGAGCGTTTCAGCGTTTGTGCCGAATTTGGATCAGTCTGCGGTGTTTGTGAGATCAATTTGGTAATTTGTTACACTTCCCTGTTGCTGGGAAGATACGAAAAGGGTTCCGTTCTAAGCCTATGGGCATTTCTGCTTACCTGCGCGAACTTAGCGAAACGGGACACGGATCGACACGGATGCTACGGATGAATACAATTTTTTAGCAAAATTTTATCTAAAAAGTAAATTGCAAGAATTTTTGCCAAAAATGGCTCCAAGTATGCTTTTGGTGCTCAGACCTCTTTGGAGTGAAGTCCGTATTTTCAATCCTGTAAACTATCTTTCTTTTTGCAGAAGAGTCATTGCTATTTTGTCGTTTTTTGGAGGAACTATGCAACCATCGTCTCCCAGACGTTTATTGGCCGTTCTGGCCCATCCGGATGATGAGTCCTTTGGGATGGGTGGCACGTTGGCGCTCTACGCGCGGCGTGGTGTGGAGGTCTATCTCATCTGCGCAACGCGTGGCGAGGCCGGTGATGTAGCCGATCTGAAAGGCTACGCTTCGGTGGGCGATCTGCGCCAGGCGGAACTGGAGTGCGCGGCTAAAGCCCTAGGTTTGAAGGAAGTCCATTTCCTGGGATATCGCGATTCTGGAATGCCGGGAAGCCCGGATAACGATCATCCGCAGGCGCTGATTCGCGTACCGTTGGACGAGGTAGCGGCGCGCATTGTCGCCTATATGCGCCGCATTCGGCCACAGGTTGTGGTCACCTTCGACCCGATCGGCGGCTATCGTCATCCCGATCATATCCACATTCATCAGGCGACGGTATTGGCTTTTGAGCATTGTGCCGATCCCGATTTTTATGCGCAGGCCGGCTCCCCTTTTCAACCCCTGGCGCTTTATTATCACGTCTTTCCCCGCTGGTTCTTGCGTTGGATGGTTTTTTGGATGCGGCTGTTCGGCAAGGATCCTCGCCGTTGGGGGAAGAACGGAGATATCGATCTGGTCTCTCTGGCCGAAGTGGAATTCCCAACCCATGTACGCATCAATATTCGCTCTGTGCTGAAGATCAAAGATCAGGCAGGTGCTTGTCACGTGAGTCAGGGTGGAGAGGAGCGCCGCGGCCTGCTCGATTGGCTCGAATACTTGATCGGGGGACATGAGGATTTTATGCGTGCCTATCCGCCGGTGAACGGCAGTTTACAGGCCTCTGATCTCTTCGATGTGTGACAAGAGCCGAGTTGATAGGATGAAGATTACCGCATCCGACGTGCCCAGAGCGCCAGCATGACCAAAGCATAGATGCGTTTGCCGTGATCGGTGCGGGCACGAACGTGTTCCTCCAAAAGCTGCGCCAGCACGGGCCGATTGAACCATGTGAGGAGCGGTGAGCGGGGATCGAGGAGCAATTCACTTGCCCATTCCCGAAGTGGGCCACGAAACCATGCGGCTAGTGGGATGCCGAATCCCTGTTTCCCCCGTCCACGTAAACGCGGTGGAAGCACATCGGCAAAAGCACGGCGCAAGAGGACCTTACCCATGCGCCCGCGAATTTTCATCTCATCCGGTAGCCGGGCGGCCCATTCCATCAGTTGGTGATCCAGGAACGGCGAACGGCCTTCCAGCGAGGCGGCCATGGTCATGCGATCGGCTTTGACCAACAGATCGCCCGGTAGATAGGTGTGGAGATCGGTATAGAGGGTGCGGTCTAATCGGGAGCCGTTTGCGGCTTCAAAATGTTCAAGGAAATAACGCTCGGCGTTCTGGGGGGACCATTGGGACCAGCATTCGACTTTCCACAAAGCGGCACGTTGAGAAGGTGAAAAGTAGGAGCTCCAGCGCAAGAGACTGGCACGAGGATCCACTTGTGGAAGTTGCTCTAAGCGTTTTAATCCGTTGATCAGGCTCTGACCGGCCGGGCGGTTGGATGCATCGGGAAGGAGGTGCACGAGGCGCGGCACGAGGCTACGGGTCAGGAAACGAGGCGCTTGGAGATAGCGATCGGCCCAACCGTCTAGCCAGTAGCGATGATAGCCGGCAAAGGCCTCGTCGCCACCATCGCCGTTCAATGCTACGGTCACATATTGACGGGTGAGGCGCGAGAGGTGATAAAGCGGTAGGGCCGAGGGATCAGCAAAGGGTTCACCGAAGTGTTCGAGGAGCGTTTCCAAGGTAGCAGGTAGATCGTCATAGCGCAAGATGAATTCGTGGTGATCGGTGGCATAGCGCTCGGCCACGGCACGGGCATAGGCCAGCTCGGAGAAAGATTCCTCATCGAAGCCGACCGAGAAAGTCTTCACCGGCTCGCTGCTCAGCTCGGCCATCAGGGCGACGATGATGCTGGAATCGAGGCCGCCGCTCAGATGCGCACCGAGGGGCACTTCGCTGATCAGGCGCAGACGCACAGCCTCTTTGAGGCGGATGCGCAGTTCTTCGGCCAGCTCGGACTCGCTCGCCTGCCATTTGGGCTGATAGACCAGGTCCCAGTAGCGCTCGGTGTGCAGTTGACCGTTTTCCCAGATCAGGAAATGCGCCGGTGGGAGTTTATAGATGCCTTGATAGGCAGTGAGCGGATCAGGGATGTATTGCAGGCTTAAGTAGAGGTCAAGGGCTTCCAAGTGGATTTCGGGGCGGCGGGGCAGGCCGATTAGGAGAGCCGATAGTTCAGAGGCGAAATAGAGCGTGCCATCCTGGACGGTGTAGTAGAGCGGTTTTTTGCCCAGTCGATCGCGTGCCAGGAAGAGGCGATTTTTGCGCCGATCCCAAATGGCAATGGCAAACATGCCGCGCAGGTACTGCAGTGCGGCTTCCCCTTCCTCTTCGTAAAGGTGCAGGATGCACTCGGTATCGCTATGGGTACGAAAGCGGTGACCGCGACGTTCAAGTTCTGGTCGCAGTTCCAGGAAATTGTAGATTTCGCCGTTGAAGACGATCCACAGCGATTCGTCCTCGTTTGCAATCGGTTGATCGCCCCCCTGGACGTCAATGATCGCCAGTCGCCGCATGGCCAGTCCCACGCCTTCGGCGGTATAGAAACCTTCGCCATCGGGGCCGCGATGGTAAATGGCGGCGTTCATACGCTGCAAGAGCGCAAGGTCAGGGCGTTGCCGCGAGGCGGGGGAGATGCCGCAGATGCCGCACATAGATCAGGGAGCAAAAGATGGAGAGAAATTCTTGCAGAGCGCTGTGATCTTACAGGCCAAGGAAGATTCAGCGTTCAAACCTATTCCGATTTTCTCTCTGGGGATGCTGTGGGGAGAGCGCATGGCTACGGGGAAAAGGGAAGAGACTTTCACGCTGTTCGATTATACTCCACGCACCTGCTGAAGCAGATCAAAGTACCGTCGCGCGGAACTTTCCCAGGAATAATGTGTCCGTACCCGTTCCAGCGCGGCGTTGCCCATCTGGCGGCGCAAGCCAGCCTGGACTAGGAGGGGACGCAGCACTTCCCGAAGCGTCACAGCATCTTCGGGCGGGACAAGGCGTCCGGTCACTCCATCTAGCACCAGCTCTTCACTGCCGGCAATGCGCGTGGCAATGACCGGCAGGCCAGCAGCCATGGCCTCGAGCACGGCATTCGGCATGCCTTCGTGTCGGGAAGGGAATAGGAAAAGATTGGCGCGGCGATACCATTCGATCAGCGCCGGGCGTTCCAGCCAGCCCAGGAAGTGCACGCGTTCCTGCAGACCGTGTTCCTGAACCAACACTTCCAGCGTGGTGCGATAGGGCCCATCGCCGGCGATATACCATTCCCATTCCAGGCCCTGCAAATCGGCCAGAGCGCGCAGGGCGAGATCGAGGCCTTTCTGATAGACTACCCGTCCTACCGAGAGCAGGCGTGGCGGCGACCATTCGCGCACTTCAGTTGCGTAATCTTGCCAGCGTACGCCGTTGGGGATGATCGGGATTTCGATCCGCGGCTCGAATTGTAGTGCCAATTTACGCAATCCCTGACTGTTGGCTACGACTGCCCCAGCCTCGTGCCAAATGTGGCGCAGAAAGGGGCCGATCAGGCGGTGGTAGGTTTTAAAATCGTAGGGGCGGAAGCCGGGCACATCCCCGCCGCGCAGGGAAACGATATAGGGAATGCCGTAGATCTTTTTCAGCACCCAGGCTACGGCGCCGCTGGGGACGCCAAAAAACGCTAAAGTGACATCTGGCTTGAGGCGCGGCACGCGGCTCAAGGTCCAAAACGAGGCGCTGATGATGAAAGCAATTTGCTCAAGCGGGCCGGAACGATCCGGCCGGCGGCGCAGCGCCGGGATACGGTAGATTTCTCGTCCGTTTTGTGTTTCATGGTGCGGTAGCTTGCCGAAATGGGCGGTCACGATAGTTACGCGTGCCCCCATGGTGGTCAGGGCCTGTGAAAGGTGCGCACTGGCGTTGCCGGCACCACCACCGATGGGAGGGTATTCGCTGTTGAGGAGCAAAATGTGCATTGCTATTTAGGGAAATTAATGCGTTCGCGGATGGTGTAGGTGGGTTTGCCCTGTGCTTCGTGATAGGTACGCACGAGCAATTCGGCGATCAGCCCCATCAGTACGGATTGGAACCCCAGGATGAAGAACATGGCACTCATCTGGAAGAAGGGCGAACCGAGCACGGCAACGCTGAAGAAGACCCGGCGGATGAATAGGAAGAGGAGCATGAGCGCGCTTAGGCCCATGAGTAAGATGCCGGCTCCGCCAAACAAGTAGATCGGTTTATTGGAGTAACTGAGCAGGAACTTGACGGTGAACAGGTCGAGGATGACCTTGATGGTGCGTTCCAGGCCGTATTTGGCTTTGCCGAATCGCCGCGGATGGTGACGGACGACGATCTCGGTAATGCGTGCACCTACGGCATGGGCATAGACCGGAATGAAGCGGTGCATTTCGCCGTATAGGCGAAAGCCGCTCAGGACTTCGCGGCGATAGGCCTTGAGGGTGCAACCGTAATCGTGCAAATGGACGCCGGTCACCCAGGAGATGAGCGCATTGGCCAGACGGGATGGGATGGTGCGGGTGAGGGTGTTATCCTGTCGATTTTTGCGCCAGCCGCTGACCACGTCGTATCCTTCCTCCAATTTAGCCAAGAGCAAGGGGATATCGGCGGGATCGTTTTGCAGGTCAGCATCCAGCAGGATGACGATATCGCCCGTAGCGTGATCGATACCGGCGGCGATAGCGGCCGTCTGCCCGAAATTGCGGCGGAAAGCGATCACCCGCACGTGTTGTGGGTCGCGCTCGACCAATTGACGGAGGATATTCAGGCTCTCATCCTGGCTGCCATCGTCCACGAAAATCACTTCCCAGGAATGAGGCAGTTGATCGAGTGTCTGGTGGATGGCATCGAAGAGTAAGGGCAGGTTTTCCTGTTCGTTATAGACGGGGATGACAAGGGAGAGATGCATGGATCCTCACAGAAGGTGGTTAGCGTTGCCAACGCCAGAGGTATTCATCGTTTTCTTCACCGAAGATGCCGATGTATTCCAGGCCAAGGGATTTGAAGGTACGGAAGGGATCGAATTTTAGAAGAGAGATTCTTGTACCATCAATAGCGATCCAGCCAGAAGGGTTAGCTTCGATCAGAGATTTTACTTCGTCTAGAGATGTAGTGGTGTTAATCCGATAAACGGCACTAAAGGTTGGACGGCGAGTCCACAGCGCATAATATCTGTAAGTGCTGGCAATAAGTATATCATTTGGCCTGGCGTTTTTTAACATAAAGTTGTGCAGAGCTGTTTCATTTGGGACGAAATCTCTGGTAGATGTAGAGGGATCTAGAATTTGGGATGGATTCATAAAACTTACAAGGAAAAACACGATAGCTAAAGATCGAAAATGCAGAGATTCTTTGGTCAAAACAACAAATCTCCATAGAAGCAGACTGCCTAAAGCAATCATCAGCACAAAC
>JBBIGZ010000061.1:0-17542 GCA_037447295.1 Chloroflexota bacterium
CATTGCCCTGGTGTCACAGTATAATTTGCCCCATGTTTGAGTTTACCTTGGAAGCCACTTGTGGGCGCGCACGCGCCGGACGATTCTCCACTCCCCACGGCGAGCTGCTGACGCCGGTCTTTGCCCCAGTCGGCACGCAGGCTACGGTGAAAATGGTCACCCCGGCCCAGGTCGAAGAGGCCGGAGCGACGTTGATTCTGGCGAATACCTATCACCTTTACCTGCGCCCTGGCGATGAGCGCATTTGCCGCTTGGGTGGCTTACATCGTTTTATGCAATGGCCTCATCCGCTCCTCACCGATTCCGGCGGGTTCCAAGTCTTTTCCCTGGCCGCCAATCGCCAGGTGGATGAGGATGGCGTGACGTTCAAGAGCCATATTGACGGCTCGCTGCATCGCTTCACCCCCGAAAAAGCGATCGCCATTCAAGAGAACCTCGGTGCGGATATCATCATGGCCTTCGATGAATGCTCCGATCCATACGATCGCGCCTACACGCGCCCCGCCATGGAACGCACCCATCGTTGGGCAGAACGCTGCCTACGCGCCAAGAGACGTGATGATCAGGCACTCTTCGGCATCGTGCAGGGGGGCATTGACCCCGAGCTCCGCGCCGAATCGGCGCGTTTCATCGCTTCGTTGGATATGCCGGGTATTGCCATCGGTGGACTTTCGGTCGGTGAGACGAAAGAAGAAATGCATGCCATGCTCGATGTGGTCACCGAAATCTTGCCGGCCGAGAAGCCGCGCTATCTGATGGGCGTGGGCACACCGGAAGATATTATCCAAGGGGTGGCGCGCGGTGTGGATATTTTCGATTGCGTGCTTCCAACGCGTCTGGCACGTCACCACGCGGCGTTTTCTCCCCAGGGGCGGCTCAACCTGCGCGGGGCAATCTATAGCGATGATGAGCGCCCGATCGATGAAACCTGCGATTGTTACACCTGTCGGCATTTCAGCCGCGCCTATCTGCGGCACTTGATCGTTGCCGGGGAATGGCTGGCCGGCACCCTGATCTCCATTCACAATATCCGCACGTTGACGCGCCTGATGGAGGAGATCCGTCAGGCGATCCTGGATGGCACGTTCGAGAGCCGCCTGCCCGAATGGCTAAAGCGCTGGCATGGGAACGCCCGTCGCCTCACACATCCGGCAGCAGAAGTCTGACCCCGATTACATAGGGTCCTCAAATGTTCTCAAGGAGTTCCTGATGACTTTTTTCCACGCCTTGTTGTTTGGCCTGATCCAGGGATTGACCGAATTCCTGCCCATCTCTTCCACCGCGCATTTGCTGCTGGTGCAAAACTTTTTTGGGTTGCCCGCCGATGCGACCATGTTCGCCTTTCTGGTTTTGGTCCAGTGGGGCACGGTGTTGGCGCTGCTGATCTACTTTTGGCGGGAGTGGTGGGAGCTATTGCGCGCCTTTTTCGCCCGCCCCTTTTCCAACGCCCAAAATCGGATGGCATGGTACATCCTGATCGGCACGCTGCCGGCCTTGCTGGCCGGTGCCTTGCTCCATGATGCGGTAAAGGGGCTTTTCTCGCAGCCCCTGTTGGAGGCCGGCATTCGGCTTTGGATGACGGCCATTCTGCTCGGCCTGGCCGAGGGACTGAGCAAACGCCAAAGGCAACTTGAATCGCTAAAAGCAGGCGATGCCCTGTGGATCGGCGCGTTTCAGGTGCTAGCCGTCTTTCCCGGCGCTTCGCGCAGCGGCTCGACTTTGAGCGGTGGGCTGTTGCGCGGGTTGGACCGCCCTTCGGCGACGCGCTTCGCCTTTTTGCTCGCCCTGCCGGTGATGGTGGCTGCCGGAGCCTTTGAGCTACTGGGCTTATTCGATCAGTCGCTGCCATCCGAATTTTTACCCGCGCTCTTGATCGGTATGTTGACCGCCGCTGTGAGCGGTTGGTTGGCGATCCGCTGGTTATTGCGTTACGTGCAAAAGCATTCGCTCTGGACCTTCGTCTTCTACTGCGCCGTGATCGGCAGCCTGGCTTTGGGCTTGTATTTTCGGTAGGTGGTTGGATAGAGAAGTGAACAAACGCAAGCGTTTGTTCTACAAGATGAGCCGCCGCGGTTTCTTTCTGTTGCTACTTCTCTTGAGCGTGGCCTGCACGCCGCCTTCGGCTCCTGGGGTCACGGTTTGGCGCGTGGCGATCCCGCCGATGCTTCGGCTATGGATGGCGAATTTGGAATCGTGCTTACCACCGCAAACCGTGCTCGCCTTGGACGATCGCCAGGCTGAAGTGCGCCTGGAATGGGGAGAGCCTCCTGCGCTTTCTTCGCCGGCTTTCCTCATCGGCGAGGAGGCTTTGCTGGTGATTGCGCATCCCCAAAACGGCATATCGCGCCTTTCGGAAGAGCAAGTTCGGGCGATCTTCCGCGGAGAAGTGCAAAACTGGCAGCAGGTTGGAGGGAGTGACTTGCCGGTGGATGTGTGGGTTTATCCTTCAGGAGCGGAAGGGATGCAGATATTTGAGGCCTGGTTGGATGGCACTGTTTCCTCAATGGCACACTTGGCGATGACGCCACAGGAAATGCTCACTGCCGTGCAGGGCACACCCGGCGTCATCGGCTGGGTGGGGGCACGCTGGAGCCTGCCAGGCACGGTCACCGTGGCACAGTTACCGGCAATGCCGATCCTGTTAATCTTCAGCCGTTCGCCTTCGCCGGCGGAAGCACG
The DNA here is from genome assembly GCA_037447295.1 of Chloroflexota bacterium. Classification (GTDB taxonomy): domain Bacteria; phylum Chloroflexota; class Anaerolineae; order Anaerolineales; family Villigracilaceae; genus 630D-37. The sequence goes on from JBBIGZ010000061.1 coordinate 2,680, forward strand.
CTGGGTGAGCTGCCTGCAAGCGCAGACCAGGCCTGCATCGCCTCAGCCGTGACGAACATCGAGCCGGCTACCAGCACCGCATTCCCATCTTGGGAGGCCAATTCCAAAGCACGGGCGAAGGCCTGGGCTACCTCGGCATGCGTCTCAAAGGCAATGTCCTGGGTGCGGGCGATCTGCTCGAGGTCCTCTAAGGCGGCGGCCCGCGGGTGATGGGCGCGGGTGAGGATCAGCTTCTTGAGGCGCGGCCGGATTTCGCCGAGCATGCTCGGAATATCCTTATCTTCCGATGAACCGAAGACCAGGTAGACCGCGTGCTGGGGGAAAGTCTCTGCTAGGGTTTGGCTTAGGGCGCGGAAGGAGGCCTGGTTGTGGGCGGAATCGAAGATGACGGGGGGCTGCGTGCGCACGATCTCGAAGCGCGCCGGCCAACGGGCAGCGGCAAATCCCTGAACAATGGCCTGATCGGTGATGGGGAGGCCCTCTTCCTGCAATTTCCAGAGCGCGGCGGCGGCCACGCCGGCATTTTCCACCTGGTGAACGCCGAGGAGGGGCAAATGCGTCTCAAGCTGGTGCCCGTCACGGGTCCAGATACGCACCGCTTGCCCCTTTAGGCTGAATGCGTTCCGTTCGGCAAACACGTCACGGGTCAGCAAGGTCAAAGGGGCATGTTTCTCTTTCGCCACTTTTTCGATCCGCTCTAACGCTTCCGGCGCCTGAGTGGCCAAGATGACCGGTCGCCCTTCTTTGATGATGCCGGCCTTTTCACCGGCGATCTGGGCCAGGGTGTTGCCCAGGACGGCCATGTGATCGTAAGAAATGGAGGTGATGACGCTCACCTGCGGCCAGACGATGTTCGTCGCATCCAGCCGCCCGCCCAGGCCGACCTCGATCACGGCAATATCTACCTTCTGCCGGGCAAAGTAGAGGAAAGCGAGGGCCGTGGTGATTTCAAAAGTCGTCAGATAGGGGACCCGGGCAATGAAAGGTTTGAGCGATTTGACGAGCTCTACCAGATGGGCATGAGGGATAGGGACGGCGTTGATCTGGATGCGTTCGGCGTAATCCAGCAGATGGGGGGAGGTATAGAGGCCGACGCGCAGGCCGGCCGCTTGGAGCGCAGCAGCGCTCAGGGCACAGACCGAGCCTTTGCCTTTTGTGCCGGCAACGTGCAATACGGGGTAGGCACGGTGGGGATCGCCGAGCAGGCGCATGAGTTGTACCATGCGGTCGAGGTTGAAATCGGCGCGCGCCAGTTCGGAGGCATGTTTGAGACTATAATCCACAAAACTGTAGAGGTAGTCCAATGCGTGTTGATAGGCGATTTCGTCGCTCATGAGAGCTCCTGGGAAAGGTGAAATACGGGTTGGAGAGCACAGAGCACATTGTACTTCAAGAGGTGAATATGCTGATTCAGACTGCTGAGCCTTTTTTGCGGGTAGGGAGTGCGCCGTTAGGGGTGGTGCTGATCCACGGTTTTACCGGCGCCCCGAAGGAGATGCGTGGCCTGGGGGAAGCCCTGGCGGCCCAAGGGTTTTCAGTGCTGGGGATGCGGCTGGCCGGTCATGCCACGCGGATGGAGGATATGGTGCGCATGCGCTATACGGATTGGGTGGCCAGCGTGGAGGATGGCTATCACCTTTTGCGCGGTGTGGCACCGAAAGTGGCGCTGGTGGGGCTTTCGATGGGCGGCGTGCTGGCACTTTTGATGTCCACTCGGCTGGATGTGGTGGCAGTGGCTGCGCTGGCTACCCCTTTTGAGCTGCCACGCCGGGTGCCGGATGGGATATTGCGCCTGCTTTCCTTAGTTCACCCCTATCTCCCAAAGAGCAAGGATGGCCCGGCAAGTGGCTGGTTCGACCCGGAAGCGTGGAAGGAACATGTGGCCTATTCCCACAATCCGGCGCGGTCCATCCTGGAGCTGAAGCATTTACTGGCAGAAATGCGGGCGGCGCTGCCACAGGTGCGCGTGCCGACCCTCTTGATGCACGCACGGCAGGATACGTACGTGCCCCCGGAACACATGGAACGAATTTATGCCGCCCTGGGGACGGAGCACAAGGAGAAAGTTTGGCTGGAGAATGCCGGGCATGTGATCACCGAGGATCGCACGCGCGCTGAGGTTTATGCCGCTGTGAGCGATTTTCTGCAGCGGGTGAGCGCCAGCTCCTAGACCCTGAGCCGACCGCGGAATCCCCTCGAGCTGTAGTAAGAGGGGGCGCTGTTGTGATAGACAAAGACGCGGCCGTAGCGGCGATCGCCAAAGAGCGCACCACCCAGAACACGGATCTCAGGTGGCGTTTTTAGCCAGCTAGAAGTGCGGGTATCGAATTCGCCAAGCTGCTGTAGCGCGTGGTATTGCTCTTCGGTAAGCAATGCAATGCCCATGGCAGTTGCCATATCCACTGCATTGCCGGCCGGTGGATGTTCTTTGCGAGATTCCTGTGCGGCGCGATCGTAGCAAAGGTTTCGACGACCAACCGGGCTTTCCGGCGCGCAATCACAGAAGATATATTCGCCACTCTCTTCGTCATAGCCGATGACATCCGGCTCACCGCCGGTCCTTTCCATCTCGTAGAGAGAATGGAGCTTCTCCGGATGGGCTTCAAGACGAGCCTGGATTTCATCCCATCGCAGACCGGGGTGACGGTGAGGGTGCTTTTCAAAGCGGGATTTCAAAATTTCAAGCAGTTCACGTTGTTGTTCGGGTGAAAGCTCGGGCATGATTTTTTCCTGGGAAGGATGGTGGGGTGTGGACGGTGGAATGTGGACGGTGGACCGTGGACGGTAGACAGTGGAACGTGGAACACTGATGAGCGAATTCTACTGCAAACTCTCGCGAAACAGGTATAATCCACTTTAGGAGAGCCTATGATCCGCGCATACCATCGCCCTCAGACGTTGGAAGAAGCCTTGCAATGGCTGCAGAACCCGAATGCCTTTCCCCTGGGCGGCGGAACAGTGCTTTCACAACAGAAAGAGGGGGAGATCATCGCCGTTGATCTGCAGGCATTGGGGTTGGATCGGATAGAGCGCCGCGGCAATTCCCTGGAGATCGGAGCACGGGTGACCCTGCAACAATTGCTGGAATGGGAAGAACTTCCGTCGGATTTACAAATGGCCCTTTCCCTGGAAGCGCCGCTGAATGTGCGGAATATGGCCACCGTGGCCGGCACGATTGTCTCCTGCGATGGCATTTCTCCGTTCGTAACGGGGCTGCTGGCCCTAGATGCGCGCCTCGTGCGCTATGAAGGGACGGAATCTCAGGAGACTCCGATCGGCGATTTCCTACCCTTCCGCCCGCGTGGATTGATCACGGCCGTTCGCTTGCCGGTGGGAGACGTGCAATTTGCCTTTGAGTACGTGGCGCGCACGCCACTCGATCTGCCGATCGTCTGTGCCGCACTGACGCGCTGGCCCTCCGGGCGCACACGCTTGGCGTTGGGCGGCTGGGGAGATCACCCACGCCTGGCCATGGATGGGCCGGAATCATCCGGCCTCGAGATCGCCGCCCGAAACGCTTTTTACGAGGCCGCCGATACACGCGCCTCGGCAGAATATCGGCGGGAAATGGCTGCGGTGCTGGCACGGCGCGCTTTGGCGAAATTGGAGTAACTATGACCATTCCACCCACCCTGGCCTATCTGGTTCTGATAGGGAGCCTCTTTTTCTCCCTGCTGGCGATCCTTTCCCCCGGGACAGGTATCATCGAGGTCCTGGCGCTTTTAGGCTGGTTTTTCACCGCCTATGCGGTTTACCAGCTGGGGTTAACGCCTTGGGCACTGCTGTTGCTCCTGCTCAGCATTTTGCCATTTGGCTATTCTCTGCGGTTGGCAGGATGGAAACGTCACCTGGTATTGGGATTTGCATTGTTGGGCATGGTAGCTGGCTCGCTGTTCTTATTCCCCAATCCCCAAGCAACGCTTTGGCCACCGGCGGTGGACGCCTGGGTCGCCATACCGGTTTCATTGGGTTTCATCCTGGTGAGCTGGGTCGCCGTGCAGAAGATCCGCCAGGCGATGGTACAGCGCCCCGTTCACGATCTGGATGCTCTGATCGGCCAGATCGGTGAGGCCCGCACCCGCATTCACCACGAAGGCACGGTCTATGTGCGCAGCGAATTGTGGAGCGCACGCAGTCAAAAGCCGATCCCGGCCGGTCGCACCGTTCGGGTGATCGGACGCGAAGGGTTCGTGTTGCTGGTAGAGGAGGCCGAAGCCTCTTCTGAATCCGCCTGAGCGTTCCTTTCTTTCTAGGAGGTTCTATGGACTCTGCCCTCTCCCTGGTTTCTTGCATGTTCTTTCTGCTCTTGATAGGGTTGCTGATCTTCCTGGTCAACGCGATCCGCGTGGTTCAGGAATATCAGCGCCTGGTGGTCTTTCGCTTGGGGCGATGTATCGGTGCCCGTGGCCCTGGTCTGGTATTGCTGATCCCGGTGATCGATCGGGCGATCAAAGTGGATTTGCGCGAGCGGGTGCGCGAAATTCCGCACCAGACCTCGATCACCAAAGATAACGCTCCCATCTCCATTGACTTCGTCTGGTACTACAAAGTGCTCGATCCGGTGCAATCGGTGATCCAGGTCGAGAATTTTGAGGCCTCGGCCCAGAACATGGCGGTGACCACCCTGCGCGCGGTGATCGGCGGCATCCTGCTGGATGATGTGCTCTCGCAACGTGAACACATTAACCAGACCTTGCGCGCCAAATTGGACGAAGTGACCGAGCGCTGGGGCGTGAAGGTGACGAACGTCGAAATCCGCGAGATCATCCCGCCCCGCGAGGTGCAGGAGGCGATGAACAAGCAGATGTCGGCTGAGCGTATCCGCCGTGCTGTGGTGACCGAATCGCTGGGTCAGCGCGAGGCGGCGATCAATGTGGCCGATGGCGAGAAGCAAGCGGCCATTCTGCGTGCCGAAGGTCAGAAGCAATCGGCCATCTTGCAAGCCGAAGGCGAGCGCCAGGCCCAAATCCTACGCGCCGAGGGTTTCGCACAGGCACTAGAGCGCATTTTCGCCATCGCCCAAACAGTTGATCAGAAGACAATGACCCTACAGTACTTTGAAACCCTCAAGGCACTCGGTGCCAGCCCGGCGACGAAGTACATCTTCCCGATGGAGTTCACCTCACTGCTGGCAAATTTCACCAAAGGTGGAAGTGAGTAATCGCGCACTAGAGAGCGCTCTCAATTCCTTTGTCATCCGGCCGGCCTGGATCTGGGATTTGGGAGCGCTTTATTTTTTAGAGCATCTCTGCTTTGGAAAAGATGCCTGGTCATTGTACGATCTGGTGGCCGTGCTCACTTTTCCGGGAGTGGTGCGCTTGAAAGCTGTGCAGGGGCATCGCATGGTCGGTTTTATCGCCGGGGATCCACACCCGGCCCAGCAATTCGCCTGGATTGCTACGCTGGGGGTACACCCGGCCTATCGCCGCCAAGGGATCGGGCGGGCTCTGCTGCGAGCCTGTGAAGCGCAGCTGCGCGTGCCCCGCCTGCGCTTGACGGTGCGTCAATCCAATCAGATCGCCATCCGCCTATATGAGCAGGAAGGCTACCGCATTGTGGATTCGATCCCGGCCTACTATCGGGACGGTGAAACGGCTTGGCTGATGGAGAAGGGGATTTAGCATGAGGCAGGCTTTATGGTTGCTGGCGGCTTTGGCAGGGTGGGGATTGCTGCATTCATGGTTGGCCTCCCACGGCGTGAAAAAGTCCCTGCAGCGCCGACTGGGAACGTTTTTCCGCTTTTACCGTCTTTTCTATAACCTTTTTGCCTTCCTGAGCTTCCTACCAATCCTGGCCTTGATGGCGCTTTTGCCAGATCAAATGCTCTACGTTTGGCCTGCTCCTTGGGCCTACTTGGCGTTACTCGGCCAGGGCATGGCACTGGTGATGCTGGCGGTCACGTTGTTTCAAACCGATCTTTGGGATTTTTTAGGACTGCGCACATCCAATGCGCCGCCCAAGCTGGTACAAAGCGGTTTTTACCGCTATATGCGCCACCCGCTTTATACGTTTGGCCTGCTTGTGCTCTGGCTTGCACCACGTATGAGTCTGAATCAATTGAGCCTTTCCATCGGGCTGACAGTTTACATCCTGATCGGTGCCTGGTTTGAGGAGCGAAAACTCCTGCGTGAATTCGGCCAGGCCTATGCCGAATACCGTGCCCGTACGCCGATGTTTTTGCCTTTCAAAGTGAGAAGATGAGCACTCTGACCTATCCTTCCCATCGTGTTTCCTTTTGGACACAGGCTTTGGTGAGCCTGCTGATCGGAAGTTTTCTGTTTGTCTTCCTGCTGTTTGCTTGGGTGCTGGGATACCAGATCGCCTACGCCGGACGCATTTTCCCCGGCGTTTCGGTGGCCGGAGTGGACCTTTCCGGCCTTCCACCGGCAGAAGCGGCGGCGCGCCTGCAGCAAACCCTGACTTTCCCGCTGAACGGGCGGATTTTACTGCGCGATGGAGCCCAGGCTTGGCTGGCTTCACCGGTGGAGTTGGGGTTGGTGCTGGATACCCAGGCTAGCGCACAGGCGGCTTATCGCATCGGACGGGAGGGAGGGCTGCTGCGACGGCTGGATGCTCAGTGGCGGGCGCGGCAAGGGAGGGTCCTGTTGCCCCCCGTGCTCATTTTCGATCAGCGGTTGGCCTATGCGGCGCTGCAACGCCTGGCGCAAGAGATCGATCGCCCGGCGATTGAGGCCCATCTAGAGATCCACGGCACCGAAGTGATCGCCCGCCCTGGGCAAATCGGGCGCAGGCTGGACCTCGAGGCTTCGCTGCAGGCCATTACGCAACAGCTGCAACGTTTTCAGGATGGGGAAGTGAATCTGGTGGTGCGCGAGGAGACTCCCCAGATCCTGGATGTTTCGGCACAGGCCGAAGCAGCCAAACGCCTACTTTCCGCACCTTTACAGCTCACGTTGCCAAACGCCAAAGAGGGAGAACGCGCCACCTGGGCCTTTGAACCACAAGTGCTCGCCAATATGCTCACGGTGCGCCGTGTGGGAGAGGGTGGGCAAAGCCGTTTGGAGCTGGTGTTCGACCCCTCACTGCTGCGCCATGGCTTGGAGGCTATTGCAAATGAAGTGAATCGCGAGCCGCAGAATGCCCGCTTCTATTTTGATGACGATACACGCCAGTTGGTCTTGATCCAATCGGCTACCGTTGGGCGAACGCTGGATGTGGAGGCCAGCATTCAATCCATTAACCAGGCACTGCTGCGTGGGGAACACAATGTTGCCCTGGTGGTTCGAGAAACACCGCCGGCCGTGACAGATGATGCCACGGCGGAATCTTTGGGCATTCGCGAGTTGGTGGGCAGCGCAATCACGTATTTTTATGGTTCCAGCGCAGCACGCATTCAGAACATCGAAACGGCCGCGGCGCGCTTCCATGGAGTACTGATCGCTCCCGGTGAGACGTTCTCCATGGGGAAGGTGTTGGGAGATGTGAGCCTAGATAACGGATATGCCGAGGCGTTGATCATCTACGGAGGCCGCACGATCAAAGGAGTGGGCGGCGGGGTGTGCCAGGTGAGCACAACCCTCTTCCGCGCCGTGTTCTTTGCCGGTTATCCGATCGTCGAACGCCATTCCCATGCCTATCGCGTGACATATTACGAACAGACGGCTTCTGGAGAGGTGGATCCTACCTTGGCTGGGCTGGATGCGACGGTTTACTTTCCACTGGTGGATTTCAAGTTCACCAACGATCGACCCTATTGGCTGCTGATGGAAACCTACGTCAATGTTGCTGCGCGACGAATTACCTGGAAGCTCTATTCGACGAACGACGGTCGCCAGATAGAGTGGAACACCAGCGGTTTGATGAACGTCGTGCCGGCACCGAAGCCGCGCTTTGAATCCAACCCAGAGCTGGCGGCAGGCGAGATCAAGCAGGTAGACTGGGCAGCAGATGGCGCAGATGTGATCGTGACGCGCATCGTCCGCCGCGATGGTCAGGTGCTGTTCCAGGATGAATTCCGCACACATTACGAGCCCTGGCAGGCAGTATGTCAATTCGGACCCGGTACGAAGAACCCGGAAAAACGGGCAAAGGAGCTTGGGCTGTGTCAGAACCCATCCAACTGAGCCATGCCTGACGGGGAAGCCGGCGATCGGCTTCGGCGAGGCGGAGCTTCTTCCGGGAGATGCGGCTAAGGGTCGTTCTGTTTCCGCCCGGCAGTTGCGCTCGGGCGGTGGAAAAGAATCGGAGAGCACGCGGCCTCGGCCGGCACTTCCGCCTGTGTTTTCCGAATAAGAGAGGTGCGAGACTGTGGTAAAATACGCCTTCGAATGGAGTGAACCTATGGTGAATGCTGATTTGCTTGAAATTTTACGTTGTCCGGCTTGCGTGCGCGAGCGAAACGGTCTTTTGACGCTTTACAAGGAGACTTGGCTGATCTGCGAAGATTGCGGACGCAAGTATCCGATTGTGGACGATATTCCAATTATGCTGATCGAGGAAGGGGAGAAATGGAGGGGGACGGCAGCGGAAGCCTTGCCGGTGCCGCCTCCGGAACCGTAAGTATGAACGAGCGTTGGCAGGCCTTGCTCGATGCGCTGCAAGGCGGGAGAGATCGACAGGTAGAGGCGCTCGTCTTGGAGATGGCCGCAGAAGGTAGTCAGAGTTTGCCATGGCTCTGGGATGTGCTACAACAGGGCTCGGAGGATGAGCGTTGGGCAGCGCTTTGCGTGTTGGCAGCAATGGAAGCACCACCGCTTGAATGGTTTATATGGATGCTGGCGGATACTTCCCCGTTGGTGCGAGGTGCTGCAGCACGGGCGCTGGTAGAGCATCCCCAGGAACGTGCTTTGCCGGCGCTGATCGAGGCGCTGGCCGATCCCGATCCGTTGGTGGGCGATTTGGCTATGCAGGCGCTCATCGCGCAGGGGGAGAAGGCGGTGCCGGTTTTGGTGCAGGTCGTGGGAGATTTGCCACCCGCGGCTCGCTTACGCGCTGTGCGGGCGTTGGCTTCTCTGAAGGATGTGCGCGCCATTCCCTGTTTTATGGAGATGATCGAAAACGGTTCCACGCTGGCCTCGTATTGGGCAGTCCGTGGATTGGAAAATTTAGGCCAAAATATGGTGTATTTTTTGCCAGGAAGGTAAAATTTTGCTATGACTCAAGCGCGTTTGCTTTCCCTTTTGAAGCGTGCCATCTGGCCGCTCATCTTGATAGTGATCCTGGCCGCGCTGGCGGGAGCGGCGTTTACGCTGGTGCGGAATTTTGTGGTGTGTTGGAATCTGACTTCTCTGCCGGGGATACCGTTGCCGGAATGCGGCTTGAGCACAAACCCGTTGAGCGGGCCGCAATTGACGGGCGCCAGCACGCCGGCAGCGCCTGGAGTAGAAGTCACCGGCACGCCTGCCGTTAACGTGCAGGATTTGCAATTGCCGCCGGTTTGGGATGGTGCGAGCCGCATCAATATCCTGTTCATCGGGTTGGATTACCGCGATTGGGAGGCCGGCTCGGGCGCGCCGCGTTCGGATACGATGATCGTGTTTACGCTCGATCCGATCAGCCGGACGGCTGGGATGGTTTCGATCCCGCGCGATATGTGGGTGAATATCCCAGGATACGGTTACGGGCGCATCAATATGGCCTATTCGATCGGCGAGGGAAGCCGCTTGCCCGGCGGTGGACCGGGGATGGCGATGAAAACGGTGGAGCAATTCCTGGGCGTTCCGATCCATTATTACGGTCAGATCGATTTTCGCGCTTTTGAAGAGGCCATTGATGCCCTGGGCGGGCTGTATATATGCATTCCGGAGCGCATTCGTGTCGATCCGATCGGGCCGAAGCCGAAGGAAGTAATCAAACCTGGATGCCAGACTCTGCCTGGGTATCTCGTGCTAGCCTATGCACGCGATCGCAAGAGTACGGAGGGCGGTGATGTGGATCGGGCGAAGCGTCAGCAGTTGGTGATCATGGCGCTGCGCGATCAATTGCTTTCGCCACAGAACTTCAGCAAGACGTTGGCAGCAGCGCCAAAGGTCTATCGGGAGGCTTCGGCCGGTTTGCGGACAAACCTGACCTTCGACGATATGCTCCGCCTGGGGATGTTGCTGAGGGATATTCCGGTGCAGAACATCAAGCAGGCAGTGATCGATTATTCGATGGTGACAATGCACACTGTCACGCTGGGCGGCGAGCCGGCCTCGGTCTTCAAGCCGATTCCGGATAAGATTCGTGTGTTGCGCGATGAGATCTTCGGCAGCGGGGCACTGGCACCGATTTCACAGGGGACGCCTCAGGCATTGGTGCAAGCAGAGGCGCCGCGGGTGCGCATTCTCAATGCCAGCTACACGCCCGAACTGGCGCAACGCACCGGCAATTATCTGCTCTCTCAGGGGATTCCAGTGGCCGAGCTGGGGAATGCCGGAGAGGCCTACGCTCGCACCATTGTGGTGCTCCATTCGCCGAAACTTTATACCCTGCGTACCCTGGTGACCTTGATGGGGCTCGGACCGGCTCAGATCCGCGTGCAGCCGGATGCCGCTGCCGGGGTGGATATAGAGATCTTCTTGGGGAACGATTGGGCCAATCAACTGCCGGCGGGGTTTTGAGGAGACGGTGGACGGTAGACGGTGGACCGTGGAGGAGACGGTAGACGGTGGACCGTGGACCGTGGAGGAGATGGTAGACGGTGGACCGTGGAGGGTGGCGGACCGAGGCGGAGCTACTTCCTGCCAAAGGTCAGGATGATGCTGCCGTAGCGGATGCTACTTTCGGGTGGACACGGGGGTGGGCTGAGGTTGCCGATCGGCTCGCCCCCGCCAACTTGTAAGCGATAGAGCAGATCGGGGTGCAAGAGAACATCCGCATACCCGTTCCCAATTTCCGGCTTTAGGCCGGTATAAAAAGTTTCTTGCCCCCCATCCCAAACAAGCAAAATAGGCACTCCTGCCAAGGGTTGACCGCGTTCATCGTTCACCCAAACCTGCAATAGTCCTTGAGGCAGGTTCGGATCGCAGCGCGTTTCGTAATTGCTCAGGATGAAGACGCCACCCACGGTGGGGATAGGCGTGAACGCCGAGCCAAGGGTCGGAATGGAAAGGGTAGGGATGACAGGGGCGGTTTCTGCGGTAGGAGGTGGCAGATCTTGCTCCGAGGGAACAACCTCAACCGTCGGGGAGGGAGAGAGCGGCGGACGGCTCAACGGGGTAACGGCCGAGAGAGGGGTAGCGACGATCGGGGACGAAGGGGTAGGTCGACCTAAATCGGCGGCCAGGCGCACCAAGGGCTGAATTTGGGAAAACGGCCGGCCGGCTGCCAGCATTCGTTGGGCTTGGGCGGCTAGGGCAGCAGAGGGCTCTTCACCAAAGAGTGTCAGGCGTGCCCGAGCGCGCTCTAGATCCCCGTTGGCCGCATAGGCCGCGGCTATGACCTCATAATAGGCTTCTTTATCGGAAGATCGCAGAAGGTCCGGTGTGAACGTGACCTGCGGCGGGGCGATCCACCAGGCATAGAGCAGGCCGCTGCCCACTCCCAGTAGCAAAGCCAGCAGCAGGTCCAGGGATCGGTATTTCATGGAGTTCCCCCTCCCTCTGCTCCGACCGTACTCAGCGCCTGAATAAGGGATTGGAGGAAAGCAACTTCCCGTTCCTCGAAGGCATGGGTTTGGGCGTAAAGCAGAGCCTCCTGGACGGGTGTGAGCGGCGAAGTGGGGTTCAGCAATTTGAGCCGGCTGATGGCGAGGTTCAGGTCCTGCTCGTTCTGGTAGGCTTCGGCAACCGCCATGACGTAATCGGTGCGATAGTCGGCGCGCAGGGCGGCGAGAGGTACGTCGGTATAGCGGACGGGAGCGATTTTCCAGGCATAGAAAATGCCTGCCGCCAAGCCGATGAGAAAGAAAAGCAGGCGAAGCAGGTGGCGCGACATGGGATTATTTTGCCATAGGAATAGAAACACGTCCAGGCAGGAGACCGGCGGCACCCAGAATCGCCTGCTTACCGTTGCTTCCTCTCGGACCTGGCGGGGTTCACAGGGTTCTGCCGCGCCGGGCCTACCCGGACGCAGGGTAAGGATAATCGAGGACGGGGAGGATGTCAATAGGGAAGAGCGGGACGTGAGTGGTGAGTGTTTCAAATTGAGAGAGTTTCTTTGCCTTACTGAATAAATAGACTGGCAAACAGGTTTCCGGAAAGGTGTTAAAATGGACGTATTCCGTGCTTGCGGGAGAGTTCCTCAAGATAGGTGGTGATCTATGCCCAGGCATTCGTTATTTACCTTGCTAATAAGAGGTATAGAATACCTTTCCCTGCCATTTGAGTATCCGCAGCATTTCTTCCCCCTTTTCAAGGAAGTGTTCGGGCGGCGGAGCCGTGTGTATGAGGTCGTGCACTTAAATGCCTATCGTCAATGGTTTCAACAGGCCAATCCCCGCACGATACTGGATGTGGGTGCATATATTGGTAGCTTTTCGCGTGCCATGCGCTTAATGTTGCCGGAAGTTTTTATTTATGCTTTTGAACCATTGGAAGAGAACTATCGGGAACTGGTTTCACATCTTGCCCCTTACGGCCGTTTTGAGGCTTTCCAGACGGCACTGGGTGCTCAGAGCGGAAGTTTGGAATTCTACCGCAACCGTTTTTCTGCGTCCTCCTCTGCATTGCCCATGACAGATCTCCATTGGAAAAATTTTCCTCAGAGTAGCGAGAGTATTCGCATTGTTGTGCCAATGGCGCGTTTGGATGATTACCTCGAGCGATTGAATCTGCGCTCCCCTGTTTTGCTCAAGCTAGATGTGCAAGGATATGAAGGAAATGTACTCGCCGGTGCCAGTGAGATGCTGAAACAGGTCGATTACATACTGACTGAGGTCTCTTTCCAGCCGTTGTACGAAGGGCAAATGCTCTTTGACGAAATCTATGCCATGCTGGTTTCGCAAGGATTCCGATACGCCGGCAGTTTCGGTTCATTGCTTTCTCCTCTAGATGGGACAATCCTTCAGGAAGATGCTCTCTTTGTGCGCACATCTTGAGTAGGTTATAGATGCGTAGCGGATTTTTCTCATTGACTACTTATACCGTCAGCTTGCCCGTTTACGAAGGGCCATTGGATTTGCTCCTCGATCTGATCGAGCGTGCGGAGCTGGATATTACCACTCTTTCGCTGGCGCTGGTCACCGAGCAATATCTGGCCTATCTGCGCACCCTAGAGCAGATCCATCCGCAGGAGATTTCGGCCTTTTTGGTGATCGCGGCGCGTCTGCTGCAGATCAAATCCGAGGCGCTGTTGCCGCGTCCACCGCAACGGGAGGCCGGCGAGGAGGATGTTGGACAGGCGTTGGTCGAACAGCTCAAAGCCTATAAACGGTTTAAAGAGATCGGACTCTGGCTGGAGGAACGGCAACGGCATGGATTGCGCAGCTATTTGCGTCTGGCGCCGCCGCCTAAACTAGGGCCGGTCACCATCGACCTTTCGAACTTGACACTCGAAGATCTACACCAGGCGGCGCTGCGCGTCTTCCAAAAGGAGCGAATCGCGCAAGCACTGGGGACGGTGATCACACCGCCTCGGATTACCATTCGCGAAAAGATCGCCCACATTCGCCAGGTGCTTTCCCGTTTTGTGCGCACCACCTTTCGCGAGTTGTTGCAGAACGCTTCCGATCGACTGGAAGTGGTGGTTACTTTCCTGGCACTTCTGGAGCTGGTCAAGCGCTATCGCGTTCAGGCTCGTCAAGAACAACTCTTCGGCACAATCGAGCTCGAACGCGCCGAAGAGTGGACAACTGAAGAGGAGCTGGAAATCGAATTCGAGTGATTTACCCGATGGCCACAGCCAGCACATCATAGTAGCTGCCGGCGCCAAAGCCATCGATCAGAATGTGCTCACCGGGTTTGATCTGGGGCAACTGTCGCAGCAGGGCGATCATCGCTGAAGCCGCGCTGACGTTCCCGAACTCGCTCAACAGCCAGGGCATGGGGAACTGAATGCCTTCTTTGTTGAGGTATTTCTCTTTCAGTTTGTTGATTTTGTAATTCGCATGGTGCACCACAGCAACCGCCAGGGAGCGTCCGGATTCACCGAGAGATTCCATCATTTGGCAATAAGCGCGGTATACCTCGGTCACTACCTGCACCCCATTGCGCACGAAGAGCTTGACCATGCCCATCATGCCGGCCATGGCGATCGGAGCGCCGTTTTCCGGCTCATGCATCAGCCCGGCCACGCGGATGTGACAAGGCGAAACCTGAGAGACATCCACCAGGCCACGCCGCGAGTGCGGATAATACATCTTCACTGCCAGTAGCCCTTCTTCATCATAGACTTCCGCCGATTTGCCGACCAGGAAACGCATGTTCTCACCGGGAATCAGGCCGAGCACAGCGGCGCCGTTACCGAAGAGCTGGAGTGCATTTGCATCGCGCGCCTGGCGTGTGAATCGGCTCAGGCCTTCGATGCCGCCGACGAGCACCTTTTTGCCGCGCAACCTTTCGGCAATGTTGATCGGGTAGTCACGGCTCAGCTCCGGGTTCAGGACCAGGTGCAGCGCGCTGACCGCTCCGTCACAAGCTTTGTGCACCGTTACCTTGAGCGCTTCATCGGGAATTCCGGCCCGTTTACAGATCTGTTCGACGTAATCATCCCCGATTGGGCCGCTTACTCCCAGCAAAACCCCGGCAATTTCTTGCGGTTGCCAGCCACAGGCGTTCATGGCTGCCTCTAAAAATCGTTTGCCCACTTCTAGTTCCAGCTCGATGTGTTCCTCCTCGCTCAGATCGGGAAGGTGATGACGGTAAACAAATCCCAGGCTGGCTAGCTCCATGGTGTCTTCTTCACTCAAGGGAGATCCGATGCGATCCTCTACATAGGCGCGTAAACGCTGGTTATCATAAACATCGCCCCAAGCACCGTAAGC
>JBBIGZ010000062.1:0-16915 GCA_037447295.1 Chloroflexota bacterium
CGCGAGTCGTTAGGCGGCTACCTGTAGGGCATTGTGGCAATATGAACGAGAGCGTAACTGCTATTATCTCGCTAGTTGGTGTCGTGATAGGGGCGATTGTAGCGATCGTGACTACCCATTTGACCATCAGGCGGGACCAACAAGCTGAGAGGACAAAGGTAAACATTGAGAAGCTGGAAGAGCTTCACAGAACGGTTACTCGGCTAAAGGAAGCCTATCTAACGTGAGTTCGGGATAAGGGGCTCAATGGGATAAACTTGGATTTGTGAAAAACAATCACCCCAAGGAGCCCCTGATGGATAGTTTAATCGAATTGTTTTGTGCTGTCGATGACTTCTGCAAAGAATTCGTACCGGTCTGGCAAAGACAAATGCTTACTGCCGGAGAAATCCAGCGCCAACGAAAGCGGAGCTTGACGATCAGTGAGATCATGACAATTCTGATCCATTTTCATCAATCGCATTATCGCAACTTCAAGGCCTATTACAACCAGTATGTTTTGGAACGTCTGCGCAGCGAGTTTCCGGGCTTGGTGAGTTACAACCGCTTTGTTGAATTCATTCCTTCGGTGTTGATCCCGTTATGCGTCTATCTGCGGCGAAACTGCTTTGGCGTTTGTACAGGTATCTCCTTCATCGACTCAACCCCGCTGAAAGTGTGCCACAACCGGCGCATTCATTCACACAAGGTGTTTGCGGGTCTGGCTGAGCGTGGCAAAACGTCTACCGGCTGGTTCTACGGCTTCAAATTACACCTGGTCTTCAATGACCGGGGGGAACTGCTCAACCTGATGCTTACGCCTGGCAACGTCGATGATCGCAAACCTGTGCCCAAAATGGCACGCCGCTTGTTTGGAAAGTTGTTCGGCGATAAAGGCTACATCTCCCAGAAACTATTCGAGGAGCTCCTGCTCACCTTCAATGTTGAACTGGTGACGGGTATCCGGTCAAATATGCAGAATGCCCTGATGCCAGTAATGGACAAACTCTTGCTTCGTAAACGGGCTATCATCGAAACCATCATTGACCAACTCAAGAACATTTCTCAGATCGAACACTCGCGGCATCGAAGTCCAATCAACTTCCTGGTCAATCTCATCTGCGGCCTGATTGCTTATTCTCATCAGCCCAAAAAACCATCGCTCGGATTAGGTACTTTGCCTGCTCTCGTCGCCTAACCCGAACTCACGTTAACAAAAGGCTTTTGACCCCCTAAGGATTGACGTGCACAAATAACGACAAGCTCACGCGATTTATAATAAAACGCTCCTTTGCTTGTGGATTTTGCGAAAAATAATTTAACCGTCAACTTATTCATTTTTTATCCATGAGCTCCGTGTTGTCCGTATCTTGAGATTAAGGCCACGTGGCAAGACGTTGTTTGTGCAGTGGGGTCAGCAATTTGCGAGATTCGCACCGCAGCGACAACTCTGTCCAAAATTTTACTCCAGATCGACAAATACAAGTTATCTTTGTATGCACCCTCGTAATGCTGATTTCTCTCGCACCTTCTCTAGATAATTCGGGTATAATCCATCCACCTTTTCGCATGGGCATAGTAAAATGCAACCGGCCAAGCGTTTGATCCTAACCTGGGAAGATGTGGATAAATTGATCGACATCCTGCTGCCGCAATTTCGACGCGAATTCACGGCAATGGTCATGATCACGCGCGGCGGGATTATCCCTGGTGGTTTGCTAGCCGAAGCGATGAATATCACCCACGTTTTGACTGCGGCGGTGAATTTCCCCGCATCGCTAGAATCAGAGCGCTCTCGTCTCTTTGCCTGGCCGGAATTTTTGCAGTTCCCCGATGATGAACTGCTACGCGGCCGTCCAACGCTGATTGTGGATGATGTCTGGGGCTCTGGACGTACAATCACCGCCGTGCGTCAACGCGTCTCCGCTGCAGGAGGCTTTCCGGAAACCTGTGTGCTTCACTTCAATCCTTATCGCAATCTCTTCGGATCGTTGCGCCCGGATTACTATGCGGCGATCACCGATGCATATGTGATCTACCCCTGGGAAATTCAGCGCGGCATAGACCTTTCTATGGTGTGAGGCTACTGGCAAGGAGAATGCCGTTAGCCCAATACAGGCCTGAGCCGGAGGGAAGGATATCATAAGTGAACGGTTGCAGGTAAGGAATACGCTCTGCAGAGACTACCACTCCGCCATCATACGATTCACCCACCGACAAATCGCCCACCGTTCGTCCATCCGCCGTGGGATGAGAGGGAGAGACCCACACCTCACGGCCATCGCTCAATCTCAGATGCACTACCCGGTGATCGGATGGCGTCACCGCCCGTCCTACCATCTGCAGCGGCGCAGCTACCCGTTGACTGTTCGTTCCCACCGTCCAGATCACGTCACCGACGCGCAAGTCCTCCACCCGTTTTTCCCCTTGCGGCGTAGCGATGCGGGTGCCGGCGGCCAGACAAATCGGGCAGATCAGCAAGGCCGGCTCACGTTTTTCGATCTCGATCGCTCCCTGAGCGTCAATCCAACCGCTGACCAAGATCCCTTGCCGACCCTCGGCCACGCCGGTCAACATCTGAAAGCGATAGCGGGACCCCTCTACGATCAGCGAAACGGCCAGAAGGCGTTTGTAATCGCGATAAATGGCTAGGAGCTGTTCATCGCTCAGTACAGAAACCCCTTCCAGGCCATGATGCCGCAGGATGAGCGCCCAGAGTTCAGCATTTGCCTGCATCTCTGCTAGGCGTGCATGGGCATGCTCCATCTCTTCTCCCCGTGGCACAGGGTAAAGGTCCGGATCGCAGAAGAAAAAATCGGGGAATTTTTCCAGCAGACGATATTTGAGTTCCCAAGGAGACAATCCGCCTATTAGCTTCGGGATAGGCGTAAAAGTCGGGGGAAGGAAAGGGGTAGGATAGCGCCCACCGGGCACATCCGATGGGATTGGTTCTGGCGCGACGCGTTGAGGGATCACGATCCCCCCACCTCCAGCAGTCGCCAGCACAGAGGGAGTCGAACGGGCAACTAGGAGCGGTGTGCAGGCGAGACTCCAAAGCATGAAAAGCAAAAGAAACATCCGTGGAAGGGGCATAAACACCTTTGCAGGTGAAACGGATTTCGGTCTTCACAAGTTCCGCCGACTGTCCTTTGGTCACTGAGCCGACAACAAAGCAAACGTCCGCATTTTCGGCGCTCTTCCTATCCCCCGCAGTTTCTTCGTCTCCTGCTTTGCTTGCAAAAAGTATCCCAAAGTCCCCTTCTTCTACCCACGGTCCAAGGTCTACCGTCCAAGGTCCAAATTACAACGAAAAGAAAAACGTAATCCCCAGCAGCACCAAGCAAACGATGAGCAAGCGGCGCATTTCCCCTGTCCCTAGCAACTCCCACCAGTTAATGGAGGGGCGCGGTTGGGTCAAAGGAGAAAAAACGGCTCTGCCTTCCAGCAAGGCCTGGCGAAAGACTTCAATGTTTGGCGGACGCTGATCGGGATGCAGCGCCATGGCCCAAAGAATTGCCTGTTCGGTGCGACTGCTGATGGCCGGATTGATCGCCCGAGGCGGTTTCAGGCTCTGGGGCTCCAAAAAGCGCCGGCGAGCATCGGCCGGAGGCTCATTGGTCAACAAGTGATATAATGTCGCTCCAAGCGCGTAAATATCCGATCGCACATCGGTGTGTATGTCTTCCCCACCGTATTGTTCCAAAGGCGTGTAGATCACCGTTCCTTGGCCTTGAATGATGGTGATGGTCACCTCCTCCGGCGCCAACACTTTGACCAGGCCAAAATCCACGAGCTTGATCAACCCATTTGGCATCAGCTTAATATTCGATGGTTTAATATCCCGATGGATAATCGGCGGCTCCTGTCCGTGAAGGTAAGCAAGCGCCTCAATGAGCTGTGCCGCCCAACCTAGAACCTGCATTTCATCCAGAAAGCGCCGTTCGCGGCGCGCTTCCTGGATCACCATGCGCAGGTCCTTGCCCGGCACGTAATCCATCACCAGGTAATCTCGGTTACCGCTGGAGAAGAAATCTGAAACCTTGGGCAAATTCGGATGATCGAGGCGCGCCAGGATGGAAGCCTCGCGAAAAAATTGCTCTCGTGCTTGTTCCAACACCTTGGTCGGCAAAGAGCGTTCATATTCGACTTCCTTGAGCGCGCACAGGCGCCCGCTCAGGCGCAGATCGTCGGCAAGGTAAATGTTTCCCATGCCTCCTTGCCCAATGACCTGCCGGACGCGATAACGCCCGCGCAGCACCTCTCCTTCCTTTAGCGGCAAAGGCACTTCTCTTCTCCTCTCGTATCTTGCGTTTTCTGCTATTATTATATCCGATCCCTATACCCCAACTTTCGCGGGGAGAAGACGTTATTACGGAATCACAGGCGGTCTTATGAGCCAACCTCACCCGGAATCTCCCTTATTGATTGCCCAGGAAGGTCCGCTCAACGGTCAACACTGGACGGTAGACCGTTCTCTGTTGATCGGGCGCGAGCTCTCCTGCGACATCATTATTCCCGATCGCCAGGTCTCGCGCTTCCATGCCCGGCTCACTCCAGGCCCTGAAGGCATTATCTTGGAAGACCTGGGAAGCAAAAACAGCACCCATCACAACGGACAGGAAGTCAGGACACCGGTGATCCTGCACGATGGAGACCTGATCCAGATCGCCTTGGC
This sequence comes from Chloroflexota bacterium, assembly GCA_037447295.1. Classification (GTDB taxonomy): domain Bacteria; phylum Chloroflexota; class Anaerolineae; order Anaerolineales; family Villigracilaceae; genus 630D-37. The sequence goes on from JBBIGZ010000062.1 coordinate 4,655, forward strand.
ACAGCAATTCCTTTTCCTCACATCCGATTCAACCCTTCCACTGGACGCCGGCTCCCCTGCCCGCGGTCGATTGCTCATCGATGCGCGCACCCGCCGTGTCTGGATCAATCAAAAAGCCCTAGAACCACCGCTCTCTCCTCAACAATTCCGCCTGCTCTGGTATTTATACGAAAGACAGGGAGAGATCGTCACCCGCCAGGAGCTGATCCTGGCCGTTTGGGGTGAGAATGCCCTGGAAGTGAGCGAAGGCGCGTTAGACGCATTGCTGCGCCGCGTACGTGACCGCCTCGCCACCCTCGACCCCACCCATGCGTATATCAAAATCATCCGTGGGCATGGGGTACGCTTAGACAACCCTCCGCTCTAAGGAATCCCTACCATGTACACCCAGGAAGAAAAGAAAATTATCCAAACCGAAAAAGCTCCCAAAGCCATCGGTCCTTATTCTCAGGCCGTACAAATTGCGAACCTGATCTTCACCGCCGGTCAGATCGGGTTGGACCCGCAAACCGGTGAATTGGTCGGCGCGGATATCGAAAGTCAAACACGACAGGTCCTAACCAACATCAAACATATCCTGGAAGCGGCAGGCTCTTCCCTAAGCCACGTCGTCAAGACCACCGTCTTCTTGCAGGATATGTCCGATTTCCCGCGCATGAACGCCGTTTACGCCGAATTCTTCCCGCAGAATCCGCCGGCACGCAGCACCGTCGCCGTCGCCGCGCTGCCCAAAGGTGCACGCGTCGAAATCGAAGCCATTGCCCTCCTGCCTTCGATCCGCGGAGACTGAATGGACGCCCTCCATCCGGAGACAGAGACTCATCCCCTGGTCTCGATCCTGATCCCGTGCTACAACGAAGAGAAAAGGTTACCGGAATTACTTCAGGCGATCTACGGACAAACCTACCCGCGCCAGCGCCTGGAGGTGATCATCGCCGATGGGCTTTCGCAAGATGGTAGCCGGGACGTGATTCGAGACTTCCAAGCCTCGTACCCCGACCTGACCTTGAAGTTGATCGAGAACCCGAAACGCACGATCCCGGCTGCGCTCAACCTCGCCATCCAGGCAGCCCGTGGTGAAATCCTGATCCGCCTGGATGCACATTCGCGGCCGTATCCGGATTACGTCGAGCGCTGCGTGGAAGCTTTATCGCGCCGCGCCGGGGATAACGTCGGCGGTGTGTGGGAAATCCGACCGGGCGGAGAAGGATGGATAGCGCGGGCGATTGCCGTGGCCGTGGCACACCCGCTTGGCGCCGGTGATGCGCGCTACCGCCTGCAAGGGAAGGCCGGAGAAGTGGATACCGTCCCGTTCGGCGCTTTTTATCGCGCCCTGATCGAGCGCATCGGCCTCTTTGACGAAACCCTGCTCAGCAACGAGGACTACGAATTCAACACCCGCATCCGGCAAAACGGCGGACGTGTCTGGCTTGAGCCGTCCATTCGTTCGGTATACTACGCCCGTGCGAGCTTGCCGGCGCTCTTCCGGCAGTATGCCCGTTACGGTTATTGGAAGTGGAAAATGCTTCGGCGCTACCCGCGCTCGCTGCGTTGGCGGCAGGCGGTGTCGCCCTTTTTTGTGATCACCCTGCTCGGTGGAGCACTGCTGAGCCCGTTTTTTCCCCGGATCGCCTGGCTATGGGGCACCGAGCTGGTGCTCTATTTCACCGTGCTGATACTGGCCTCTGTTCACCAGGCCATCCTTCGGCGCGATCCACTCCTGGCGCCGGGCTTAATGCTCGCTTTCCCATGCATCCACCTGGCATGGGGAGGTGCTTTCCTCTGGAGCATGCTACATGGCTGACATCCCTTCTCCTCCCCTCCTTCGATTGCGCAGTGCCGAACACCGCGCCCTGTTGGTATTCGGCGATCTGCTCGCCTCGTATGCCGCCGTTGCCTTGGCGATTTACACTTGGTATCGCTACCAGCGCTATGTGTTGCTCTCCATGGGCATTCCACCACGCCGGGTAGACCTCCTGCTAAACGTAGAAGTACCCTGGTGGTTCTACCTGCTTCCGATCCTATGGGGAGTGCTCCTGATCGAGCTCTATGACCCACACAAAGCCGCCAATGCCCGTCGCACCCTCCGCAGCATCGCTCTGGCGGTGATGATCGGCGTATTGGGCTATGCTACCATCTTCCTGTTCTACAAAAACCCCAATCAGCTACCGCGCGTGGGGGTCGGCGTCTTTTTGATCTACGCCGCCGCGTTGACCATGCTCTGGCGCCTGCTCTATATCCGCATCTATGCCACCCAGGGCCTCATGCGTCGAGTGTTGATCGTCGGCGCCGGCAAGGCCGGCCAAACCCTTTTGCAAGCATACCGCCAGATCACGCCGTCCCCCTTCCAGTTGGTCGGCTTTATTGATGACGATCCGCAGAAAATCGGCCAAGAGATCGGCGGATTGCCTGTGCTAGGCAATAGCCACGAGCTGTCTGAGATCATCGAACGACACCGCATCTCCGAAATCATCGTCGCCATCACCGGCGAAATGAAAGGCGAACTGTTCCAGACCCTGCTCGATCTCCAGGAACAAGGCATTGAAATCACGCGCATGCCGACAGTCTACGAAGAGCTCCTCGGACGCGTTCCGGTCCAACACCTGGAATCGGACTGGTTAATCCGTTCATTCGTAGATGAGGCGCGCGTCAGCAGTTTTTACGAGCTGAGCAAACGCTTGCTCGATATTATCGGCGGGCTAATCGGCATGGCACTCTTTCTGATCATGTGGCCCTTCGTCGCCCTGGCGATCTACCTAGAAAGCGGACGGCCGATCCTCTTTGCCCAGGCGCGCGCCGGCCGCGGCGGAAAACCTTTCATCATGTATAAATTCCGCACCATGGTCCCGAATGCGGAGGCCGATGGTCAACCAAGGCTGGCCGAAGCCAACGATCCGCGTGTGACGCGCGTCGGTACCTTCCTGCGACGCACACGGCTGGATGAATTTCCGCAGTTCTTCAACATCTTCCGCGGCGAAATGAGCCTGGTCGGACCGCGCGCCGAACGTCCGGAATTGGTGGTCAAATTCCAACAGCAAATCCCCTTCTACCGCGCTCGGTTGCTGGTCAAACCCGGCCTGACGGGATGGGCACAGATCAACTACGGCTACGCTTCCACCGTGGAAGAAACGCTGGTAAAGCTCGAATACGATCTCTACTACATCAAGCATCGCTCTCTGCTCATGGACCTGGTCATCCTACTGCGCACCGTGGGCACCATCTTCGGCCTGAGGGGGAGATAGCCTATGCGCGCCTTGGTCACCGGCGGGGCCGGCTTCATCGGCTCGCATCTGGTTCACCTGCTCCTGGAACAAGGTTTCCAGGTGCGCGTGCTGGATAACTTTAGCAGCGGCCGCCGCGAAAATTTACCGGCGCAGCACCCTCGGCTCGAGGTCCTGGAAGGTGACGTGCGCGATGCGGCCAAGGTGCAGCAGGCAGTTCAGGATGTGGATTTCCTCTTTCACCAGGCGGCGTTCGTCTCCGTTCCCCAATCCATCGAAGTTCCCCTGGATTGCCTGGATGTAAACGTCAACGGCACGGCGCTGGTGCTGGAAATGGCACGGCGTCACGGTGTAAGGCGGGCTGTGCTGGCTTCCAGCGCTGCCATCTACGGCGATTCGCCTGATCTGCCCCTCCATGAGCATACCCCTCCCCGGCCGCATTCCCCCTATGCCACTTCCAAATGGGTGGATGAGCGATATGCCGAACTCTTCAGCCAATTGGGACTGGAAACGGTCGCTTTGCGCTATTTCAACGTCTATGGGCCGCGCCAGCGACCCGATTCCCCCTATGCCGCCGCCATCCCGCGCTTCATTGCCCGGCTGCTGGCCGGAGAAGAGATCGTCATCTTCGGCGATGGCGGCCAGACCCGTGACCTAATCTACGTCGAGGACGTGGCACGCGCCAACCTCTTGGCTGCGCAAACCCCCGGCATTGCCGGCCGCGTGTTCAATATTTGCACCGGTCAGGAAACACGATTATTAGACGTGATCGAAACGCTCTACCGTCTGATCCCGCCAAAGCGCCCACACCGCTTTGCCGCGCCGCGCCCTGGCGATATCTATCGCTCCGTGGGGGACCCGCAGCGGGCGGCTGCGGAATTGGGCTTCCGCGCCACCGTAACGTTAGAAGAAGGCCTGCGCCGCACCGTAGAGGCTTTCGGCATCACAGCCTGGCCTCGAAACTTTCCTGATGGTAGTATAATCCCAAACCTATGAATACCCGTTCCCATTCCAAACACCTACCCGCTATTCTCGGAGGCGAGCCATCGTTCCCTGAAAAAATCCCGATGGTGCGCCCGGTCTTGCCACCCTTCGAGGAAATGGCCGAGGGGATCCGCGGCATTCTCGAAAGCGGCATGGTGACCAAAGGGCCGATCCTGCGTCGCTTCGAGCAAGCGATCGCCGAGCACTTGGGCGTGAAACATGCCGTTGCCGTTTCCAGCTGCACCTCCGGCATGATGTTGGTCCACAAAGCGCTGAACCCGGATGGCGGCGAAGTGGTCCTGCCCAGCTTCACGTTCATGGCCACTGCCGGCGCCGCCGTGTGGGCCGGTTTGCGCCCCGTCTTTGCCGATGTCGATCGGGAAACGAACAACCTCGATCCGGCCGCTGCGGAAGCAGCCATCACGCCGCGCACGGTAGCGATCGTCGCCGTGCACCAATTCGGCAACCCGGCTGATATTGAGAGATTGCAACAGGTGGCCGATCGTCACGGCCTGAAGTTGATCTTCGATGCCGCCCACGGCTTCGGCGCGCGCTATCAGGGCGAACCGGTCGGCAAGCAAGGCGCTGCGCAAATCTTCAGCCTTAGCCCAACCAAGCTGCTGATCACCGGTGAGGGGGGCATCGTGGCCACCAACGATGATGATCTCGCCGAACGCATCCGTATGGGACGCGAATACGGCAACGATGGGAATTACGATAGCGCTTTTGCCGGTCTGAATGCCCGTATGCCGGAATTCAATGCCCTGCTCGGCCTGCACAGCCTGCAGCGGTTGGAGGAGGCCGCCCGTCACCGTAACGAAACTGTTGCGCTCTTCCAGGAACTGCTAGGCCGCCTGCCCGGCATCGGCTTCCAGAAAGTGCGCCCCGGTGATCGGCATTCCTACCGTGAGCTCTCGATCACCATTGATGCCCAAGCCCTTGGCCTAACGCGCGACGAAGTTGCCCTGGCACTGGCCGCCGAAAACATCGATACACGCAAATACTACTACCCTCCCATCCACAAGCAAACCGCCTATCGTCAATATTACGACGGTCGGCCACTGCCCAACACCGATTGGCTTTCGGAAAACAGCCTGAGCTTGCCCATGTGGTCAAATATGGATGAAGCGGTAGCAGTCAAGATCTGCCAGACCTTTGAGCGCTTGCACGAGAACGCTTTGCAAGTTCGTGAAAAATTGGGCCTAAGATGAGAGAGATCTCTGCCTGGTTTCGGAAAATGTTCTCCCCGCAAGGGATCGTGCGCATTATCGCCGATGCGCTTTTGATCAACATGGCCTTGATCAGCGCACTGACCTTGCGCTTCCTCTGGCTAATTGCCGATAATCAACCGGATGCTCCGGTCCCCTATCGGGTCATCCTGATGTACTACGAACGCATTTACCTGAACAACGCCTGGTTGATCACCCTGATCTCGCTGATCGTCTTCGCCGCAAACGGTTTCTACACCTATGGACGATTCTACCGCGGGCGTTACAAGGTGCTCATCGTCTTCCAGGCAGTCAGCCTCTCCTACATTATCTTCGGTTTCATCACCTACCTGGCACAGAGCAACTTCCTGGGCAACCTAAAGGAAGTCTTCAACTTCCCGCGCGGCACGCTGGTCTTTGCCTGGGCGCTGAGCACCGTTCTGCTGATCGGCGCGCGCATCTGGTCTACGATCTGGAAGCGCATGACGCGCGTAGAAAGTGAACCGGCACGCCGCGAAAAGATCGAAAACGTGCTGGTGATCGGCGGCGCCGGTTACATCGGCTCGGCGCTTCTGCCGCGCCTGCTGGAGGCCGGCTATCGCGTCCGCTTGCTCGATCTGTTGATCTACGGCACAGAACCGATCCGTCAATGCCTGGATCATCCGAACCTGGAGATCATGCAGGCGGATTTCCGCAAGATCGAAAAAGTGGTCCAGGCCATGCAAGGCATGGACGCGGTGATCCACCTCGGAGGGCTGGTCGGCGATCCGGCCTGCGCTTTGAACGAACAGCTGACGATCGAGATCAACCTGATGGCCACCCGCATGATCGCCGAGGTGGCGAAAGGGAGTGGGGTCGGGCATTTCATTTTTGCCAGCACCTGCTCGGTTTACGGTGCAAGTGATGAGAAACTCGATGAGCGCTCCGAATTGCGTCCGGTCTCCCTCTATGCGCGCACCAAGATCGCCTCGGAACGGGTATTGCTCAAGATGGCCGATGAGCACTTCACGCCGGTCATCCTGCGTTTTGCCACGATCTACGGGCTTTCCGGCCGCCCGCGCTTCGACCTGGTGATCAACCTGCTGGCGGCCAAAGCGGTGGTCGAAAACGAGATCACCATTTTCGGCGGCAATCAATGGCGACCGTTTGTCCACGTAGAAGACGCAGCGCGTGCCATTTTGCTTGCCCTGGAAGCGCCGCGGCAGGTGGTGCGCAATCAGATCTTCAACGTCGGTTCCAATGAACAGAACTACACCATCAACCAGATCGGTGAGATCATCCAACGCCTGGTGCCTTCGGCGCGCATCGTGCACCATGATGAAAACGCCGATCGGCGAAACTACTGGGTCAGCTTCAATAAAATCCGTGATGTGCTCGGCTTCCGTCCTGAATGGACCGTAGAACAAGGCGTCTTGCAGGTGATCGATGCCATCCGCAGCGGAAAGATCGACGACTACCGCAACCCGCTTTATAGCAACGTCAAATTCCTCACCCAGGAAGGCCTTTCCCGCCTGCTCCACTCTGAAGAAGAAACCTTCGACCTCACAGAGGTCCTTCTCCGAGAAACGATCGAAGCGCCGCTGAAAGGGTAACCTCACCATCCGACTCGCGCCTACCTACTCCCTAACCACCCGACTACGCGATCATGCGACCACCCGACCACGCGACCAAGTGATCACCAGACATTGACATCCTCTAAAATCATGATACAATCTCGATATATCGCATCCAAATTCTCATGCTTTCTGGAAAGGAGTTAACTCCTATGCTCACCCAAATCGAAAATCCGGTTACGCTCACCCCTCAAGCGGCGCAAGTGATCCAGAACATCCTCGCCGAACGAAACCTGGAAGGTTACGCACTCCGCATTTACGTTTCCGGCGGATGCTGCAGCGTGCAATTCGGCATGGCACTTGATAACGTGATCCGCGAAACCGATCGTCTCTTCCAATCCCAAGGGATTTCGGTGGTCATTGACGATGTCTCTTTAGAGTATCTCCAAGGTGCCACCGTGGATTTTGTACAAGATCCGCAATACGGCGAAGGGTTTGTCGTCAACAGCCCAGTAGCCGGCCATTCCCACGAAGAGGGTGGCTGCGCCTGCGGTGGTTCTTGCTCCTGCTCTTCCTAATCAGAACAGCCCGGCACTTAAGACTCGGCGAACGGTTGAAGGACTGTTCGCCGTTTTTCTTTTAGGCCGCGGCGTCAAGCTGCCCTTTTGGCAATCACACTACTGCACTCACTCCGCGCCTAGGCCGATTCGTCCGCGTTCAAAATCTCCAGCAACTGTGGCAATAGGGCCGCATTGCAGGCCAAGGCCTCCCCATGACGATGACCGGGGTTGCCGTGCCAATCTCCAAAATATCCGCCGGCTTCTTTGAAGATGATCGGGAACGGGCCGCAATCCCACACGGCCATGATCGGCTCTAAATGCGCCTCGGTGCGCCCGCTCGCCACCAGGAGCAGACCGTAGGCATCGCTCCAGCCGCGCACCATATAGGCCGCCTGGGAAAGTCGCTCCCAAACTGCATGGGAGCGTTTCTTCTGAAAATTGTGATAGGTGGTATAGGTCACGCAAGCGCGCGCAAGCTCCCCGATCTGCGAAACGCGTACCCGCCGACCGTTGCACCAGGCCCCCATGCCCTCCGCCGCATAAAGCAGCTCATCCGTACCGGGATAATAGGCCGCTCCTACCCGCACTTCCCCCTCGATCTCCAACCCGATCAATACGCCATACAGCGGTACGCCCCGCATAAAGGACTTTGTGCCATCAATCGGATCGATGATCCACGCCGGGCGTCCATCGCCCCCGGCTTCTTCCCCGAACTCCTCGCCGATAATCGCATGATCTGGATAGGCACGCTCGATCTCGCGGCGCAAAAAGGTTTCCACAGAGCGATCGGCTTCGGTGACCGGGGTGTTATCTTCTTTGTATTCAGCCACAACTCCCCGGCGGAAATACCCCAGGCTGATCTGCCCGGCGCGATAGGCCACATCGGTCACAAATTCCAAATAGGCAGCGTAGTTCATAGAGAAACATCCTATTGCTTTGAGAATTTATTCCACTATCCACCGTCCACGGTCTACGGTCTACCATCCACCTACCGTCCATCAAATGATTATATCAGGTATAATTTTCCTCGTGATCACACCCTTTCGTCCCGGCCGCCCGGTCGTAACAGCCTATCCCAAAATGCCGGAAGCCTTCCAGGAAGCGCAAGCGGTCGCCGCATACCTGCGCGAACGAGGCATGGAAGCGCCGGTCGGTTCCCTTTACGATGAGGCCCTCCGCCGCCGAGTGAAGGCCGGTGAATTCGATTTGATGATCACGCTGGGCGGGGATGGAAGCATGCTCCGGGCCGGCCATCTTTGTGCGCCCTGCGGAGTGCCTATTTTGGGGATCAACATGGGAAGGCTGGGCTTCCTGATCCAAGTGGAGCGCAACGAATGGCGCACGATGCTGGAACGCCTCTTCCAAGGCGAAGCGTGGATCGAACACCGTATGATGCTGCGCGCCGAGCTCTATCGCGGCGGAGAAGAGCAGGGACACTGGTACGCTTTGAACGAGGTGGTCGTGGCGCGCGGCCAGTACATCCGCCCGGTGCGCCTTTCGGCCTCTGCCGATGGATACCTGCTCACCACCTACATCGCCGATGGACTGATCGCTGCTACGCCGACCGGTTCGACCGCCTATGCTCTGGCCGCCGGCGGACCGATCCTGCCTCCGGAGCTGCGCAACATCCTGCTCGTGCCCATCGCACCGCATCTCTCGGTCGATCGCGCCGTCGTGCTTTCGGAAGGTTCGGCGGTGACGATCCAGGTCAAAAGCGAAAACGCCGTGCTGAGCGTAGATGGCCAGGTGCCGATCGGGCTTTCGGAAGATGACGAGGTGCACGTTCGGGCCGCCGAATTCGCCGCCCAATTCGTGCGCTTTGGCGATCCCGGCTACTTCTACCGCAACCTGACCGCTCACATGAATCAAAACCCTGCCATAGGATTGCCTCGATGAGCGAACCCCTTTTCTGCTACCGTCACCCGCAACGTGAGACCATGCTCCGTTGCATCACCTGCGGCAACCCGATCTGCACCGAATGCGCCGTGCACACTCCCACAGGCTACCGTTGCCTGGATTGTCAGCGCGGCTTGGAGAAAAAATTCATTACCGCCGAATGGTATGATTACGTTTCGGCGTTTTTCATCTCCTTTATCGGCTCATTGCTGGCCGGCCTGCTCGTTGCCCTGATCGGCAGCGCGGCCGGTTTCCTGACCTTCCTGCTGATCCTAGGCCTCGCGCCGGGCGCCGGCGGCAGCATCGCCGAGATTGTGCGCTGGGCCACGCGCAAACGCCGCGCCCCGTGGCTTTTTCGGCTCTCCGCCATCGGCACGGTACTCGGTGCGCTGCCCGTCATCGTGGCCAACCTACTGATCTTGAACGTATTTTCGCTAATCTTCCTGGTACTCTACCTGATGCTGGCCACCCCTGTAGTATACGGTCGCCTGGTCGGCATCCGCTTGAGTTGACCATGCTCACCGAACTACACATTCGCAACCTCGCCATTATCGAATCCCTGGAACTACGCTTCGGCCCCGGTCTGATCGTGCTCACCGGCGAAACCGGCGCCGGTAAATCCATCATCCTGGACGCGCTCGAAATGCTCGTCGGTTCGCGCGTCGATACCACGATCATCCGCCAGGGGGCAGAATTCACGCTCGTGGAAGGCGCCTTCCGCATTGATGAATGCGTCCGCGCACCCGTCAATGAAATCCTAAAGCGCGAGGGCCTGCTGGAGGATGAAAACTACCTCACCCTGGGGCGCGAAATCCGCCGCGAAGGGCGCAACGTGGCCCGCGTCAACGGACGCACCGTCAGCCTTTCGCTGCTCAAAGAGCTCGGCACGCTGCTGGTGGATATTCACGGCCAATCTGAGCATCTCTCCCTGCTCAACCCGCGCTCCCACATTCACCTGCTCGATCGCTACGCCGACCTGGATGCGCCCCTACGGGCCTATCGTCAAAAATACCAAACTTTGCAAGCGCTGCGCCGTGAGCTGGAAGAGCTGCGCCGCCTGCAAGCCGAAGCCGATCGGCGTGTGGAGATGCTCCGCTTCCAGGTAGAAGAGATCGAGGCCGCCCGGCTCAAAGAAGGAGAAGATGAAGCGCTACGTCAGGAGCGCAGCCGCCTGGCAAATGCCGAAGCCCTGGCCGAATTCGCCCAACAAGCCTTGAGCCTGCTGGATGAAGGCCTGCCGGAAGCGCCCCCCGCCACCGATCTGATCGGTCAGGCCGCCCGTCTGCTCGAACGCCTGGCGCAGCTAGACCCTTCCCAAAATCCGCTGGCCGAAAGCCTGCTGAATATCGAAGAACTGCTCGGCGATCTAACGCGTCAGCTACGTGCCTATGCTGAAGGCATCGAATTCAACCCCAAACGCCTGGAGCAGATCGAAGAGCGCCTGGAACTGATCCAACGCCTGATCCGCAAATACGGCGGTAGCATTCCGGCGGTACTCCAACGCGCCGAACAGGCATGCCGCGAGCTGGAAAACATCGAAACAGCCGGGGAACGATTGGAAATGCTCCAGCAACAAGAGGCTGCGCTGCTGCAGGAGCTGGCGCAGCAAGCCCTGGACCTTTCGCGAGCGCGGCGCAAAGCAGCAGAAGCCCTCAGCCGAAGCATCGAACGCGAGCTCGACGATCTGCGCATGGCACAGGCGCGCTTCTCGGTGGATTTCCAGACGCGCCCTCACCCGCAAGGTCTGCCGATCGACGGCGAGCGTCTGGCCTTCGATAGCAACGGCATTGACCAAGTCGAATTCCTGATCGCCCCGAACCCCGGTGAAGGCTTCAAGCCGCTGGTCAAGATCGCCTCCGGCGGGGAAACGGCACGCCTGATGCTGGCACTCAAAAACGTGCTGGCGCACGCCGATCAGGTCCCGACCCTGATCTTCGATGAGATCGATCAAGGCATCGGCGGGCGCGTCGGCCTGACGGTGGGCCAAAAGCTTTGGCAGCTGGCACGTAGCCATCAGGTCTTCTGCGTCACCCACCTGCCGCAACTGGCTGCCTTCGGCGATCAGCACTTCCAGGTGCAAAAGATCGTCCAGGGAGAACGCACCTACACGCAAGTTGAAGAACTCCAGGCCGAGAAACGCCTGCTGGAACTCTCGCAAATGCTCGGTGAGATCGGCGAAGGAACCCTGCGCTCCGCCCATGAGCTGCTGCAGCTCGCCGATTCCATGCGCTCGGCCTAACCTCAGCGCCGAACATGGCCTACCGCCTATGGGCTTTTCTAAACCTGAGATTGATCGAGTTACTCACAGAAAACGCAGGCGTTCCCCCGAAAAATTCCTTTGATTTCCTGTTGCTCACCGCTTTTTCTGGGGAATGGAAGATTTTTTCTTTGACGCTATAAGTTTACTGGAAAAGTCCTTTCACCAAAGAAAGACGCGCTCTCAAAACATTTCAAACTTTGAGATCCAAATAGCTCTAGGAAAATCGCGAAATTTTGCAGCAAAACTTTAGCATATTTTATCAAAAAAAGTTTTTACCACAACCTTTTCGTTATTTTTCTGTGCCATCCGTGTTTATCCGTTGTCCTATTGAATCCGACTCATGTAGCAGAGATGGTTTTTGTAGTGGAGTCCGCTATAATACGTGGTGGCGCTTACGCTGGGAACATAAAGTGCAAGATGAGCAAACAAACCGCTAGCAGCTCAACAAAGCGTTCATTCGACGTGCAGGATTCTGCGGCATTTTTGAGCCTCTTTATCGCTTCGAGTTTTCTTGCTCCAAGCATTGACCATGTCCCTCCAAACGCAGGGAACGCAAACCGCTAGCTGCCTCTAAAAAAC
>JBBIGZ010000063.1:0-16718 GCA_037447295.1 Chloroflexota bacterium
CGGCGCTTACGCCGCTTGAATCGCTTCGTCCTACACTGCACGATCTCATCCTGAAGCAATCCCCCCAGGCGCTGATCGGCGCGTTGCAGGCCATGGCAGCGCGCCCTGATGCTCTGGACTTGCTGCGGGAAAGTACGTTCCCGCTGCTGCTCGTTCACGGTCAGGCCGATGCTCTTATCTCCATCGAACGAGCGCGTGAGGTCCAGGCCGCCGTGCCGCGTGCCCACCTGGTAGAATTGGAAGCCGTGGATCACATGCCGATGATGGAGGCACCGCTGACTACCGCCCAGGCCCTGCGCACCTGGTGCCTTGGAGCATAGCCGCTTTCGCCATCTATTGCCCACGGTCCACGGTCTACAGTCTACCGTCCACCTCTTACGTCCAATGAACGCCGATCCTCGTCCCTCCCTCGATTTTCAGCAGGCGCGCTTCAAAGCCTTCCTCAACCGCTTGGCCGCTCTTTTTTCCGGGCGGCCGGTTCGCCTGCTTTCTTATGAAGAGGTGCGCGAAAAACTCCATATCGGTGGGCCGATCTACCGTGGCATTCAGGTGGTGCCCCTGGAAAAGATCGTCGGTAGCCTGAATCGCTATCATCAGTTTGACCGTGCCTTTTTGCCGCTGGATAATTCCACCGCCGAACGTTGGCAGCGCGTTGCGCACGCTTTCTACAAGGAAATTAGTCTGCCTCCGATCGTGCTCTATAAGGTGGGGGAGGTTTATTTTGTGGTGGATGGTCATCACCGCGTCTCGGTCGCCCGGCAGCAGGGACAACAATTCATCGAGGCCGAAGTGCGCGAATGCCAGACGCGCGTCAACATTACTCCCGATCTCAAGCCAGAAGACCTCGAAATCCTGCACGACAAAGTACACTTTCTGGAGCGCACTAACCTGGATCGCCTGCGCCCGGAGACTCGCATTAAGGTGACCATTCCAGATGGCTTTAGCCGCATGCTGGAGCATATTGCCGTCCATCGCTATTTCATGGGCCTCGATGAGCAGCGCCCGATCTCTGAAGAAGAAGCGGTCACGCACTGGTATGATACCGTCTATCTACCGGTGGTGCAGATCATCCGTGAAAGCGGCATTTTGGAAGATTTCCCCGGTCGCACGGAGGCCGATCTCTATCTGTGGGTGATGGATCATCAACGCTATCTGGCCGAGGCTTTCGATCAACCTTTGCAGCCTCCTGCCAAGGCGGCACAAACTTTCCTCGAGGAGATGGAAAAATGAGCTCCTTACATCCGTTGGCTGGCATTTACGCCGCCGCGGTGACGCCCCTCACCGCCGATGGCCAATTCGATCTGGATGGCCTGCTCGACCTGTTGCGCTTTCTGGCGCAGCGCGGCGCTCATGGCGCCTTGCTCTTCGGCACCACCGGCGAAGGTCCCTCCTTTTCCCCCGAAGAACGCATCCTGCTCTGGCGCCATGCCACACGCATTCGGCAGGAGTTCCCTTTGTTTCGCCTGCTGGCCGGCTGTGGCACTCCCAGCCTGAGCGAAAGCGGCACGTTGATCCGCGCTGCATTTGATCTGGGCTTTGATGGTGTCGTCGTTCTGCCACCCTACTACTTCCGCAACGCGCCGGAAGAAGGCCTTTTCCGCTGGTTTGAACACCTCCTGCGCCATGATGTACCCTCCAATGGCTTTCTGCTCGGCTATCACATTCCGCCGGTAGCCGGGATCGGCTTCTCCCTCGATCTGCTCGCCCGTCTAAAGGAGGCTTTCCCTCATCAGTTTGCCGGCATAAAGGATTCCTCCCACGATGCCGCCTTTGCCCGTTCCCTGGGGGAGCGCTTCGGGTCCGACTTGCTCGTGCTAACCGGCACCGATTCCTATTTGCAATTAGCGATGCAGAATGGTGCCCAGGGGTGCATCACCGCCGCCGCCAACCTGCTTTCTCCCGATCTACGCGCTGTTTGGGAGGGGATGTTGCAGCAGGAAGATGTCACTTCCATCCAGGAACGGATCACCCATCGACGTCACATTTTGGAAGGTTTTCCGCCCTTCCCACCGTTGCTCAAGGCACTGCTGGCGCGCTTATATGGCTTTCCGCATTGGGCGGTCCGTCCACCGCTTTTGCCGCTTTCTCCGGAGAAAGAAGAACAGGTCGTTGCCCTGCTCAGCACCGCAGAACAGGCGATTTGATTAGGAATGGCTCAAGGAAAGAACATGAAACGTTCCCGCCTACATCCGAATATTTGGGTGCTCACCCTCACCTCTTTCCTGACCGATGTTTCTTCGGAGATGGTGCTCAACCTGGTGCCGCTCTTTCTGGCAAATGTGCTCGGTGTGCGCACGGCCATCATCGGGCTGATCGAGGGGATCGCCGAAACGACCGCCAGCCTAACGCGCCTCTATTCCGGCCACCTTTCCGATCGTCTCGGACGGCGCAAGTGGCTCACTGTGCTCGGCTACGGCCTTTCAACCCTGGCCAAGCCCTTTCTCTACTTTGCCAATAGCTGGGGATGGGTGCTGGGCGTGCGCTTTGCTGATCGCCTGGGCAAGGGCATTCGCACTGCGCCGCGCGATGCGCTGATCGCCGGTAGCATTGAGCCGGCCGAACGCGGCTTTGCCTTCGGCTTGCACCGCGCCGGGGATACGGCTGGCGCGTTCCTCGGCCTTGCCATTGCCACTTTGCTGATCTATCTTACCCAGGCCGATCAACGCTTCCTCACCCAAGAGACTTTCCGCCGCGTCGTGCTTTGGAGCGTTCTGCCTGGGGCGTTGGCCGTGCTGATTTTGGCGCTGGGAGCGCGCGAGGTCCCGATTGCCGCGGCCGGCGCAGGCTCAGCCTCCCGCCACGAGGGCCTCGATCGCCGCTTCCTTGCCTTCCTGGCGGTGATCGTACTCTTCACCCTCGGCAATTCTTCCGATGCTTTCATCATCCTGCGTGCCCAGGAGCGCGGCCTGAGCCTGCTCCAGATCATGGCCATGCTCCTCACCTTCAACCTGGTCTATGCGCTCTTCTCCACCCCGTTTGGCTCGCTTTCGGATCGGCTCGGTCGGCGACGACTGTTGCTGGCCGGCTGGCTCACCTATAGCCTAATCTATCTCGGCTTTGCCCTGGCGCAGCGCGGCTGGCAGGTCTGGCTTTTCTACGGGCTATACGGCCTCTACTATGCTGCCAACGAGGGCGTGGCGCGCGCCTTCATCGCCGATCTCGTCCCGGATGCGCGCCGCGGCACGGCCTACGGCCTGTATAATGCCACCGTCGGCCTGATGGCACTGCCGACTTCTTTGCTGGCCGGCCTACTTTGGCAAGGTGTCGGCAGTTGGGGTGGGTTTGGCCCTGCCGCTCCCTTCTATTTTGGCGCCCTGCTTTCCTTCCTGGCGGTTGTATTCTTCTGGAAATGGGTGCGTTGAACCTGCTCCTCCTGCCCTCCATCCTCCGTGAAATCGGTCTGCGTGCCCTTTTCCACTACCTGCGCTATCGTCTGGCACTCCGAAGTGGTCTTCTACGGCGTCAAACCGCCGCCCCTCCGCCCTTTTCTCCCGTAACCATACGGCCTGTCTTTCCGCTCCCAAGCCCCCAAACATTGGGGAAATTTTTAGGGGAAACAGAACGGGCGCAGTTGCAGGCCGAGGCCGAATCCCTGCGAAACGGGCAATTCCATATCTTTGGGCATTTTCCCGTCTCGCTTCGCTCCTGGGACCTTGGGCTCCCGCGCCGCCATTGGACGGAATACGAGGCCGGAGCATTGCGGGCGGAAGCCTTTCTGCCGGCGCATTTCCCCGCGGATATCAAGTTTCTCTGGGAGCCGGCCCGTTGGGGATGGGCCTTTCGCCTAGGGCGCGCCTACTATCTCCTAGGGGATGAGCGCTACGCCGCCGCCTTTTGGGAATTGGCCGAATCTTTCCTGGATGCTCATCCTCCCTATTTCGGTCCTCACTGGATGAACGGGCAGGAGGTTGCCTTGCGTCTGCTGGTGATGATCTGGTCAGCGCAGGTGTTTGCCTCTTCTGCCCATTCCACTGGAGAACGGCTGCAACGCCTGCGCTTCGCTATCGCTGCCCATGCCCACCGCATTCCTCCCACGCTCGATTACGCTCTGGCGCAGGAGAACAATCACTTGCTCAGCGAAGCCGCCGCGCTGATTGCCGCGGCTCGTGCCCTGCCGCAAATTCCGCCTGCTGCGCGGTGGGAGAACCTTGGCATCCGCCTTTTCAACCGCGCCCTGGAACGGCAGATCAATAGCTACGGCGAATACATCCAACAAAGCACCAACTATCATCGCCTCATGCTCGATCTGGCGCTCTATATCCATAGCATTGCTCCCGATTCCCTGGGAAAAACGGCGCGTCAAAACCTGGCACGCGCCACCCACTGGTTGCGCTCGATCACCGATCCGCATTCCGGTGGGGTGCCCAATCTCGGCTCTAACGATGGAGCGAACTTCTTTTTGCTCACCTCCTGCCCCTTCTCGGATTTCCGCCCCACCGTTCAGGCTTCTGCTCGCGCCTTTTTGGGAGAACAGTTACCCTATAGCGGTCCCTGGGATGAGCTTTCGCTCTGGCTGGGGCTGCCGGTCTGCCAAGAAACTGCCGCTCCCGAGTTTACGGCCACACATCAGAGCTACACCGGCCTGAGCGATGTGCTCCATGCCCCTCGTTCTTGGGGGTATTTGCGTGCCGGCTCGTTCCGCTCGCGCCTGGCGCATAGTGACCAATTACATTTCGATCTCTGGTGGCAGGGCTATAACATCGGGCGCGATGCCGGCACGGGATATTACAACCTCCCCGCGCCATGGGATAACCCGCTCACCGTTGCTCGTGTTCACAACCTCGTTTTGGTGGATGAACAGGAACCCCGTCGGCGGCTGACGCGCTTTTTGCACCTGGGCTGGCGGCCGGCCTGGTCACGCCTGCTGCTGCCGAGCGAAGCGCATCGGCTAGGCGGCCTAGAAGCGCGTTATCGTCCCCATCCGCATTGTCTGCACACCCGCACCATTTGGGTGCATGCCGATGAGCGCTGGGAAGTACAAGACCATCTACAGCCGCGACGGGAAACCGATCTTCATCGTTATCGTCTGCATTGGCTGCTGGCCGATGGCGAGTGGGAATTGCAGCCCCTCGAGCGCCAAGCCAAGTTATCCCTGCAGTTGCCGATCGGCAGGTTCGAGATTCGCCTCGAAGCCAATGCCCCCTTACGGCTCTTGGTGGTGCGTGCCGGAGAAGTCCTCTGGGGTGAGGGACAAGCGCGGCCTTATGAAGGCTGGTTTTCGCCCTCCTACGGATTGCTTCAACCGGCGCTTTCCCTGAGCGCGGAAATCGAAGCGCTGGGCGCGGCCACTTTCCGCACGGAATTCGGGTGGATCGAGGACGATAGACAGTAGACCGTGGACCGTGGATCGTAGACCGTGGATTGTGGAGTGGTGAGAGCCTGGAGGCAGGAAAGGTTCGGTGGGGAGGAGAGGTGTGAGGAGAGCGCACAAATCCAATGGGTACACGTCACTCGTGTTCGCCGTTACGTTTATACTTTGGGTTGTGATATGAGCAATTTGCCTATTCCAAGACCTTTTCTCAAATGGGCTGGCGGTAAGACGCAACTGGCAAACGCGTTGTTGGCACGTATGCCGCTTGTCTTCAACGTTTACCATGAACCATTTGTGGGAAGCGGTGCCCTTTTCTTTCGCCTATATCGTGAGCAGAAGATGCGACGTGCCGTCCTCTCCGATCTCAACGCCGAGCTGATCGATACCTATCGGGCTATTCGGGATGATGTTTCAGAGGTCATCCGATTTCTCTCCGAGTTCCCGCATACTAAAGAGTTTTATTATGCCATCCGCGAAAAGGACCCCTGGCAGTTGAGTCTCGCCGAACGTGCGGCGCGCATGATCTATTTGAACAAAACGGGATACAACGGTTTGTATCGCGTCAATCGTCAGGGAAACTTCAATGTACCGTTTGGGCGATATAAGTCCCCGAAGTATTTAGACCCGGAGAACTTGCTGGCGGTTTCTCAGGCCTTGCAGGAAGTGGATCTTCTGTGTGAGCCCTTTGAAACGGTATTGGAGAGAGCGGCTCCTGGTGATTGGGTGTACTTCGATCCGCCGTATGTGCCTCTATCTGAGACGGCCAATTTCACCTCCTATTATGCAAATGGCTTTGGACTTTCCGATCAAGAGCGCCTACGCGATGTTTGCGTGGAGCTGAGCAAGAACAAGGTATACGTGATGCTCTCCAATTCCGATACGGAGATCGTCCGCTCACTTTATGGTCTGTCCTGCTTTACGATAAGCGAAGTATTGGCCAATCGCGCTATCAATTGCAACGGCGCAAAACGCAGCAAAGTTACGGAACTGGTGATCACAAATTATCCTGTTGAGAGAGCACTCAATTGCGCCTGCTTGAGCAACAGGTCCCTCTGTTGCTGAATATCGGGTAGAATGCCGGTATGAAGAAGGGTTCCAGAACGAGCAAATTCGGTACCACTACCAGAATAAGCCATGATTCATCCCCATACTATAACTTGCGCATCTACTCGGAGCTATCTCGAGGAGACGGGAGATCACCCGTTCTCGAGAATCCTTTTCCCCCAGAGTATGAGAACACCATCATCCTGGGAAGTTCAGAAAACATGAAAGAAATCCCTGATAACTCCGTGCATTTAATGGTGACCTCACCTCCCTATAATGTAACCAAAGAATATGACCAAGATTTGTCGCTTCAAGAATATCTACAGTTGCTCAGGAATGTCTTTACCGAGACCTATCGCGTTTTGGTCCACGGCGGTCGAGCGTGTATCAATGTGGCAAATCTGGGAAGGAAGCCTTATATTCCCCTTTCAGACTACATTTCGCAGATGATGCTCGAGATAGGGTATCTGATGCGCGGCGAAATCATTTGGTATAAAGGGGCGAGAGCCGGGGTTTCGATGGCCTGGGGGAGCTGGCAATCTGCGGCCAATCCCGTTCTGCGGGATACCCATGAATATATCCTTGTCTTTTCAAAAGGTTCGTTTTCGCGCAAAAGGCCTGAAGGCAAAGCCGATACGATCACGCGCGAACAGTTTATGGAGTGGACAAAATCGGTATGGATCATGCATCCGGAATCGGCTAAAAAGGTAGGGCATCCGGCGCCGTTTCCGGTGGAGTTGCCTTATCGGCTGATTCAGCTATATACATTTACCGGCGATATCGTCTTGGATCCATTTATGGGCAGTGGCTCTACGGCTGTAGCTGCTTTAAAGTCAGGCAGAAAGTTCGTTGGTTATGAAATTGACCAGCAATATATTGATCTGGCTAGAGAGAGAATAGCGCCATACGTCCCTTAAGGCTTGATATGCTGATGGTCATTCTCAAAAAAATCCAGATACACTCTGGAAATGTCCACCTATCGTCACCAGGGATGAGGTGGATGTTTCTGAAAGCCTCCTGTTCTCTTTTCGATTACGAACAGTCGCACAGCATCTTGACATTTTCCCATTTTCGGCTACACTAACTGTAGGGATTCTCCTTTTGCACAAAGAAGTTTCGTCAAAAAGAGGCATCTTTTCGTTATGAGGAGGACATATGCCGGCATTGAATCGTATTCAGTTGATCGGGTATCTGGGGCGCGATCCGGAAACGCGTTTCACGCCCACCGGGAAGAAAGTCACCCATTTTACGCTGGGGGTCACCGAGCGCTGGAAGAGCGATGGGGAGCTCAAAGAATATACCGAATGGTTCAACATTGAGGCCTGGGGACGGTTGGGTGAGATCTGCCAGGAATACCTACACAAGGGGAGCCTGGTCTACATCGAGGGGCGCCTGCGTATCGATCGCTACGAAGAGCAGGGCGAGACGCGTTACTTCACCAAAATCGTCGCACTCACCTTGCAAATGCTCGATCGCAAGCCCAGCGAGGAGCCGGTGCTCAGCGTGGAAGAGAACCAAGCCTCCTACGAAGCCTAAAAAGGCAGACCGGCCGCGTTCCGTGTGGAACCCGGCCGGAGATGCAAAAACATTTGTGCCATTCTGCCGTGGTGAAGCGAGTTATCTGCGATTGACCGTCTACTGCACGGGCAATTGCTCTAGTTGATCTAGCAGATCGGCCAATACATCGAAACTGCCTTGCCAGAAGGCCGGCGAGGAGATGTCAATGCCGGCCTCGGAGAGAATACGCGCCGGCGCCTCCGAGCCCCCGGCGGATAGAATGCGCAGATAACGTGGCTTGAACGCTTCGCCTTCCTGCTTGTACTGACGGTAAAGCGAAAGCACCAGCAATTGTCCGAATGCGTAAGCGTAGACGTAGAAGGGGGTGTGGTAAATGTGCGGAATGGAAACCCATTCCCAACGAAATTCTTCGGCAATTTCTACCGCATCACCGAATTGCTCCTGCAAATTCTCAAAGTAGGCCTGTTTCAGGTCTTCGACCGAGGCGTTTTGTTGCACCATCTGGTGGGCCTGTTTTTCGAATAGGGCAAAGAAAGCCTGGCGCATGATGGTGGCATAGGCATCGTCCATCTGACGGAAGAGCAGATCGCGGCGCACAGCTTCGTCCCGCTCTTCGGCCAGCAGGCGATCGATGAGCATCATTTCGCCGAAGGTGGAGGCCGTCTCGGCGAGCGGCAATGCTGAATGGAATGTGAGCACACTGTGGTGGGCAGCAAGCATGGCATGGATGGCATGGCCTAGCTCGTGAGCCATCGTGGCCACATCATCGGCGCGTCCCTGGTAATTGAGAAGCACATAGGGCGTCAATTGGGGCACTACCGACCAACAGAAAGCGCCGCTGCGCTTCCCTTTGCGGACCTCGCTATCCAGATGCTGCTCATCAAAGACACGGCGTGCCAGCTCGGCCAGTGAGGGATCGAAAGCGGCGAACGAATCTAGCACCATCTCTGCTGCCCGATCGAAAGGATATTCTTTATCTGAGCGGACGACCGGCGCATAGATATCATAGCGGCGCAGGCGATCCATGCCCAGATGACGCGCCTTCAGGCGGAAATAGCGCTGGAAGAGAGATGCATTGCGACGGCATACTTCCAGCAAGGTTTCTACGGCCTCGTCCGGCACATCGTTATCCAAGTTGCGCACGGCGATCGGTGAAGCGTAGCCGCGCAGGGTCAGGTTTTCGTTGACCCAATCGCGCACGCGGGCTTGGTAAATCTGCCCCAGAAGGTTGCCATCTTCTCCGAAGACGCGATACATCTCCTGATAGGCCTTTGCGCGCAGCTCAGGATCGGCGCCTCGGATATAAGGGGTCAGCTCACCGCGGGTCAGCTCTTTGACTTCGCCATCCACTTCGAGCTTGAAAACGTAACGGTTGGTAATGGCATCATAGAGGTTAATCAGTGCTTGTACGCCGCTGACGTTCTTTAGGTTGATGATCTTCTCTTCTGCTTCGCTCAGGGTATAAGGCTTGAAGTGGCGCAGCGCTTCCAGGTAGTAGCGCAGGTCCCCACTGACGGCCATCAGCCGCTTTGCATTGCTTTCGTCCAGCCCTTTCCACCATAACGTGAAGAAAAGGGTACGGTTTTCGGCCTCGGCCATGAATTGCTGTACCCGACCCAAGAGGGTTTGGGCAGTGCTATTCTGGGTATCGGCGGCGAAGGAGAGGCCGGCCATGGCATACAGGCGGTGGCCTAATGCGGTGATCTCCTCGTACTGTCGGAGCAGATCCAGAAAATCGGATTCCGAAAGGTCCGAGGAAAGGTGCGCACGTGCCTGCTCAAAGCGGCTCAGGCGATCTTGCATTTCCTGAAAGGCCGCTTCCAGCTCGGGGGATTGGATGGAGGGGAAGAGCTCATGTAAGGACCAACGGGATTGGGCGTAGGACATGGGCAACTCCTCAGGCTTAGGCTAATTTTTGTGCAATCAGTGGCTGAATCACGAAAAACGGCTTCAAAAAGTAACTACCTACCCTGCCAGCAGGGAGACAGGTTGATGGGCGAACAGGCTGCGCAAGAAGGCAAATGCGACAGTGAAAATGACCGCTTGTAAGCGAGCATAGACCTTTGCGCCGTTTTGGGTGCGAAAACAGCCACCGGCCCATTCATCATGGGCATGTTGACATCGATCAGCACTACATCTGGGGCAAACTGGGCAGCCAGGCGCACGGCCTGGGCGCCGTCGTTGGCTTCGGCAACCACGCTCCAGTCAGGGCGAGATTCGATCATCCGGCACAGGACGGCACAGTAAGCCGCGTTATCATCTGCGATCAGGAAGCGGAGCATGGTAGCAAGGCTCCCCGTTCTCCGCCGTCTAAAGACCCTGCAGGTCAGGTGTCATGCATCTCGCCAAAGTCAGCCAATCTTGCCATACACATCGCTGGTGCCTGTTCAATATTTGCCAAGCAGGCCTTCCTTTCGAGCCCGGCGGTCGGCCATCGAGAACACGATCAATCCGGCCGCCAGCCACGAACCAGCAGTAATGATCAGCATCAACCAATCTTGGAAGCTTATTGGCACATAATTTCCGACCGCTCGTCTGGAAAGATCTATACCCCGGGTAAGGGGTATGCTTTGCCCGATCCACGCTACGGCAAGTGGCATATCCCCCAAAGGCATGAAGGTGCCCGAGAGGAACAACAATGCCACTTGGACCAAAAAGATCAGCTGGCCTGTCTTCTTGGCCAACAGGACGATCCCTCCAAAAATAAAACCCATCCCATACATTCCGATCAGCGTAATGCCCAATGCCAGGAGAGCGGGCGCCGTGATATTCACCTCAACTTGCAAGAAGATGGAGCTGGCCGCAATCATGGTAGCTGCCAGGGCCGAGGAAATAGTTATGCCGCCAAGAGCCTTGCCTGCAAGCAGGACGGGCGGGGGCGCAATGGCCATAAATTTTTGCTCCAACGTCCCCACCGTGGCCTCTCTGGCGATATCGTTGCCCATCTGACTGAGGGCAGAAATGGAATAGACCCAAAAGATGTAGCCAAGCAAAAACAACCCCCGTGATTCCCCGGCGCCCATCGTGTACTCTCGGATTAACCATGTAAACTTTCCCGTGAACAGCAAGCCGACATAGAGCAAAAACTGGGTGAGCAAGTCGACCAGGAATCCTGTTCGGTATTGCCAAGATTCTTTGATCTCGCGAACGATCTCGGCTTTCAGGATACGAAGGAAGTCAAGCATCATCTGGTTTCCCCTTCCTTTCGCTGCCCAGGAGTTGTCTGTAAACACTTTCCAGATTGTGATCGACCCGCTCGACGGAACGAACCCGGATTCCCGCCCTGAGCAACACCGTTAGATAGGTGGAAAGAGATTCGGAGGGCTTCACCTCTATGGACAGCGTATTGTGAGCAGGGTCAAAGTGAGCAGCCATACCCGGCCACAGGCTCTCAACTCTGGCAGGAGTAAGAGGTTCATCCCCCTCCAAACTCAGCACGTAGTGCTCCCGTTGTGAGAACGACTTCACCTCGGAAGCCGATAAGACACCCACGAGCTTCCCCTTGTCGATAAAGGCCACAGAATCGACCACTTCCTGAACGAAGCTCATATGGTGCGAGGAGACAAGGATGGTCATCCGCCGTTGGGAACGCAAGGCGTGGAGGACTTCTACCAGGTTGTCCACCGAAGGGAGGTCGAGTCCATTTGTAGGTTCATCAAGGATGAGCACCTGTGGCTCGTGAACCATGGCCACGGCGATAGCACACCTCTGTTTCTGTCCCGCAGACAAAGAGTCCACGGTGCGATCGGCAAGGCCTTCTATCTGCAGCAGGCTCAGCAGATCGGGCATACGGCGAGCAATGAGCCTGGCAGGCATCCCCTTGATCTGGCCGAAATACAGCAAATTGTCACGGACGGTCAGTCGCCAGTAAAGATTTCGGGCGCCTTCAAGCACCACTCCCAGGTGTTTTAGGGCCTGGTATCGCTGGCGTTGGACGTTGAAGCCGGCCAGGGTGACATGGCCGGCCGAGGGGGCGACCAGACCGGCAACGATTTTGATCAGCGTCGTTTTGCCTGCCCCATTCGGCCCCAACAGGCCGAGCACTTCCTGAGCCCCTGCAGACAGAGATACGTTGTCCAACGCCCTGATGCGCCCGAGACTGTAGGTTTTACTTACACGGGTTACTTCCAACATCGATGTCTTCTCGCAACAATCCGAGGATCGTCAGGTTGTAGGGTTTATTGTCTATTATGACATGATCGCGTAAAACACCTTCCTCACGAAATCCTATAGATTGATACAAACGAATATCGTGAAAGCACTCACTCACAACTTCAGCCTGGAGCCGAACAACAGCCATCTCGGTATACATCTTCTCCACAATTTCTCGCAGCACAGCCCGAAAAGCGTCTACATTGCTTGCACAGTGAACGAAAAGCCTCGCAACATGGCCGTTCAACAGCAAACGGATCAACCCACACGTACTTCCATCTTCTGCGCAGCAAAGGAATCGATGCTCAGTAGGAGCAAGAGGCAATCCCAAACCAGAGTTTACAAGTATAGTCTCTTGTCTCTCAAGATAGGCATCCCATTCGGTCAGGTCGAGTGAGGAAGAGATTTTTTTAAGTTCAACCATCTGGGCTCCTCCTTGCACCTAGCCAGTCAAATCTGAAAAATTATGCTGGGCCACAACAATTGCCAGATTCCTTGACAAGTGCATAGCGACGCCAATTGTTAAAGATTTGGAGAAGTACACTGCAAAACTCAACAAGCAAAAATAACTAAATAATTCTATCACCTGTTTCATCGTTTTGCCGTGTAAATTGTGGGTGGCGACAAAAAAAAGATTCGCGAGCACAATGCCCAAAACCAATAGAGATGGATTGTAACTCACGACGGGATAGCGATTCAAAATTTCAATGGCTTTGTACATTATGATTCCTCGCCAGACGATCTCTTCGGCGAGCGCAGAAGTGACGAGGAGAAGATTCGGGGGGTGGTGGGCAAGCACATCGTAAACATTACCAAGCGTAAGTGGATATTCCAGCCCGCTAATACGCGCCGTAATAAGCAAGAGCAAATAGCCCAGACAAGCGCCACCCGAAAAACGCAAAATTTCTCCGAGCAACACCGAGGCGGAGAAATGAGGCCCCCTGTGCTCGGACAGCCACAAAATCACAAGCACCAGCCCGGTCAAGGCAGGAGCCTTGCGCAGTCTTGAAAAAAAACGACGAAGTATTAAAAGGCCAAAATGGCACAATAATAGTACATTCAATATGGGCATTACCTCTTCTGACGCTGGTATAGAATTTGGTATTCCGACGCTAGCATACCGTAAACATACATGTCCTCGTAGATGTCATTATTCACCTTTGCCATCTTTCGCAATCGTGCTTCGCAGGTGATTCTTTTCTCAAGGATGCTGTTCATTACATCATTGCCAGCCTTAACATAGAGTGCAACCTTATGGACTCTGTAGTGCTCAAATGCTAACTTTAGCACCCAAAACAAAGCCTTGGCCGTCAATATAGTCTTCCTGTAAGGGGGGCAAATGAAAATATTGGGCACAATATTTTCATTGATCGTGTCATGGCTATGGTATTCAGCGAATCCAATCGGAACCTCGCCGTTCTCGATAATGAAAATATCTTTGCTCAGCCTAGCATCACCCTGGCGTATCTTTCGCACGCGATCAACGGATAAAGGCCCACCAATATAACGGCAATATTCCTCGGTGGCCACACACTCTTCCAGAAAAGGAAGATCTGTTTCGACAGCCTGTCTTACGGTAAGCGAATTTTGCGCTGACATAGTCACTGTGCCAGATGTATAAAACCTCAAAGAACAATTGCAACAAAGTTTGATTTCGATGTATATTTTCTGCGAATTGACAATCGTGCAAAGAGGCAACGAGGCGGTACCAAGAAGGCCTGGAATAGCCCATGCTCCACGTCATGGCTGAAAACAATGCCACCAGAGTTGGGCAATTCTCCACACCTCAGCCTGTCTGGCTTTTGTTAATCACCAGAAAACTCGATAGATTTTTCACCACGGACCTATTTTCAACCTCTTCTTCACCATCCATCTAAAAACCTCCAACATTTTTGGATTATTCTGCTTGAGCGAATGATAAATATATAGGGTAAGCTCAACGATGTGCCTCTCCAAATCACAGCGATATGGATTGGGCGACCACAGATCGCCCGTGAAGAGATACGCATCAAAAGGGCATCTTTTTCTGCACAAGAAACGTGCCCAGCATGTTTGGCAAGACGAGATCGTCTCGCTACCATAGCGGATGAACTGTTCACGAATGGCATGGTCTGTCTCCTCTAGGGTCACGTGGCCAATCTTGAACTGCTCCATGCCCACAAAAGCGTGGCAAGGGTAAAGAGCACCATCCGTGGAGACTGCCACCATCTCAGCTCCCGCTCCACACGAATAGGTATCCAATGAGATGCCTTCGGTCAGGTGTCTCAGGAGTCCTCCAAATTGATGCAAGCCAAAAAAGTCAGTTTTTTTGTGTAGCGTTCGATCCAGGAAGACATCGGCGAGCCTTGTAAATTCATCCTTAAGCCTCTCCGTGGAAGCAGCATCTAGAGCAAATCTTGAATTTGAATCGACCCAAGGAACCTCCAAGGATATAAACAGAAATCCTAAATCAATAAGCCCTTCTGCTACCTCAACGAGAGAAACGACCCGGTCTCGCGGATCCACAATAGCCCGCGCCAACACCCGATATGGAATCCTCTCCAAAAGCAACTTCGCCTTTTGAGATACCAAGCGATAGGAGCCTGCACCGCCTCGAAAGGGACGAAGTTTATCGTGCGTATCTTCTGTTCCATCAATGCTCAAAAACACAGTGAACGGATGTTTCTCAAAAAAATCGACGTGCTCGGGGCGCAATAAAGCCCCGTTAGTGAATATGTTGAAAGAAATGCTTTTGCCTGCTGAATGCATGAGTTTCTCGGCATACGATACGACCTCTTCAATCAATTCGAAATTCAATAACGGTTCCCCACCAAAGAATCGGATGGCCACGCGGTCCTCAGAACTGGCGTAAATCAAACGCACTGCTTGTTTGGCAGTTTCCAGTGACATCGCTAAGTTGCGGCGAGAATTAGGGGCCACAAAGCAATATCTGCACGAGAAGTTGCATTTCTCCGTTACATGTAGCGTTATGAAGTTCAGACCCCTTCGCTGGTTGTTTACCGGGAGAGGTTCGTACAGTTCTCGTGGTGCGCCCACCACTTGAACCGCAGAGGGGTTTAACACGGGCACAACAAAACTCATGCCATTTCTCTCGAATGTATGATGGTCCGACGGACTCGCAAGTTCAAAAGTCTTTTGCATAAACACATCATCCTTGATTCTTATCGATCTTCTACTTTCTTCAACGGCGCCTCTTTATGCCCCCCATACCCGATAACTCATATGAGCAAGTCGGCAAGCTTCTGCAGATTTAGATGTAAGTTGCGCTCCCTCCAGAAAAGACAGCCCCACACAATCAACGCAGTGCTCTCGAATAGGGCACCTTTTGCATTCTTCTTCTTTCTTAGCTATCAAAGAATTAAAACCCGCTATCCACTCTTGGCGCACACTCGAGTTCAAAACATCCGCAAAACCACCTTGAGCGACATTGCCAAAAGAAAGGGGAATCATTTCACACGGATGTAAAGATCCATTTGGGGTGACTCGGAATCGGCTCACTCCAGCGACACAAAGATGTCTGCGCAATCGTATGCCAAGTTCTGAAAATGCCCTGTCTAATCCATCATCCGCACCTCTCTGTTTAACCGGCGCTTTGCCCCTGTGAATAGTAGGAAAGATCAACGGACTAACATTGAGATGCAAATTAAATTCTTGCAAGAAGGAGCGAAGCTGAATCAATTCATTTCCATTGTCCTTGGTCAAGATGCTTGTCGGCACCACATGAACCCCTGCCTCCTGGAGCGCCCTTAGTGCCCCTATGGTTTTCTCAAATGATGACGGGTTGCCAACAAAATGCTCGTGATACTCCTGTAAGCCATAGATTGGAATCCGAACCTCAGCAAGTGGAACCGAGGCCAGTAATTCAACGAGATCGTCATCGAGGCGCGAGCCGTTTGTTAGCACAGACACAGCAAAACGCAACTCTACCGCTCGTCTAAGAATGTCGTCAAAATTGGGATGCAGCGTCGGCTCTCCACCGGTTAAGATCAACTCCAACACACCGCTCTCTGCCATTTCTTCAAGCAGGTGCAGTACTCGCTCTGTTGACATTTGCTCAACATAACCCTTGTTGGCTTTAGTTGTTTCACCACCAAGATAACAATGCAGACATCTATGGTTACACTTATGAGTTAGTTCGAGGAATATTTTAAGAGGCCGTGCTTTGGAAGCTGCTTTCTCGTACATAACATTAAGCACATCTTCTTCTACCTCCTCTTTGGGGCGTGGAAAACCATTTGTCTTACTCGTGCTCTTGTTGTTTCCACGGTGAAGCACACCCGCGTTGAGGGCCTCCTCTAAAAATCCCATCAAGTCCGCCATAAATTCTTCCCGATCAACCTCATAGTGGCGAGTTATGTGATCGAGCAGACTCGCAAGGGTCCCTCGTTGTTGCAAGGCCGTAAAGATATCTGCCCCAATTCCACCAATAATGCAATATCGATCTTGAACTTGCGGGCCCAGGAGTTCGCAGAAAACCTCGCCATCAATAATCCTATAGGCCAGATTGTTGGGTATGGAAATAGTGGGCCAGATATATTTCAGTGCTTCCTCAGTTGCATTAGCATTGAGAAGACTTGCATTCGCCATCGTTGATGGGTGTGTTCCAATTTTGTCGGGGAGTGGGTAAAATAAGACAGGAGGTGAACGATGAACCGATTTGATGAACAGCAATTCAAGTCAAAGATGATCCGTT
>JBBIGZ010000064.1:0-16504 GCA_037447295.1 Chloroflexota bacterium
TATCTACATCACCGGCCTCGATCACTATCTCTATGTCATCGATCCGCAAAGCCAGCAACTCGCCTGGAAAGCCGATCTCAAAGGCTCGATCGCCTCTCACCCCACCGTGACCGAAGGTAGACTCTTCAGCGGCTCCTTTGCTTCCCGTCTCTATGCTTTCGATCTACCGAGCGGCGAAAAACGCTGGGAAGCAGCGACCAAAGGCTGGATTTGGGGCACCCCGGTGGTAGTCAATGGCAATGTCTATGTCGGCGATCTGGCCGGGCAAATCTATGCCTTCCAACGGGAAGATGGTCATCTGCTCTGGCAAAAGAACCTCTCGTCCCCGGTAGTCGCCGGCGGCATTGCCTTTGGAGAGGCCATTGTTTTCGTCAGCGAAAAGGGCAATCTACAAGCCTTTGACCCTCAGGGCAACCTGCTCTGGCAACGTCAGCTCGAAGGGCAATTCTATACGCCGCCCTTTGCCACCTCGAACCTACTCCTCATCGCGCCCATGCGCGCCGCCACTGCACTGATTGCCCTGGATGCCCAAGGCAATATCCTCTGGACCTTTAACCCGAAATAGGTGTTTGCTCATGTGGGATTTGCTCATTGTCACCCCCCTCACCAACCTTCTGCTCTGGATTTACGGCCTGAGCGGCCAGAACTTTGGCCTGGCCATTATCCTCTTCACCATCCTCATCCGCCTGGCAACTTGGCCGCTCACCGCTCAACAGCTGAAAGGCGCCCAGGCCATGCAGGAGCTACAAAACGATAAAGAATGGCAGGCCATCCAGAAAAAATATGCCAAAGATCGCGAAAAACTGGCCCAGGAGCAAATGCGCCTCTATAAAGAGCGTGGCATCAACCCCTTTGGCTCCTGCCTGCCGACCTTGATCCAGTTTCCCATCCTCATCGGCCTCTACCAGAGCCTAATCCGTGCCTTGGCCGGCACTCCGTATGGCCTGCTTTCCCTCGGGCGGAGCATCTACCCCTTCCTGAACGCTGCTGCCCTCATCCCGCTCAACAATCGCTTCCTCTGGATGGACCTGGGACGGCCGGAATCCATCCCCATTACCATCGGCAGCTTCTCCTTTGGCCTTCCCACCCTGGCGATCATCGTCGCCGTCACCACCTACCTGCAAAGCAAGCTCACCATGCCGCCCACTCCGGCGAACCCGCAAGATCCCTCCGCCGCCCAAGCCGCTGCCATGGGCAAGATGATGAGCATCTACATGCCCCTGCTCCTCGGCTACTTTGCTCTCACCTTCCCATCCGGCCTTTCCGTCTATTTCATCATCTCCAACATTCTGGGCATCATCCAATATGCGATGATGGGCAAAGTTAATTGGCGTGGCCTTCTGCCGCAAACGGGCAAGAAGAAAAAATAGGAGTTGAGTATGCAAACTTCCGTTGAAGTGTCCGCTTCTACCGTTGAAGAAGCCATTCAACAAGGTCTGGAAACCTTAGGCGCCTCACCCGATCAGGTCGAGATCGAGGTTTTAGATAGTGGGAGCAAAGGTTTTTTGGGATTCGGAAGCCGACAGGTCCGCGTGCGCCTTCGGCTACTGACTGCTCCTGAATCTTCGCTCCCGTCCGAAGCAAGCGCGCTGGCGGATCAGCCTTCGGGGACCTCGGCGGAGGTGCCCGTCGTGAGCTCCGGCGGCGCCGCGGCAGAATCTTTAGCAGCGCGCACGCGCCAGGTCCTGGAAGAGATTCTGCGCCTATTGCACATAGAGGGCGCGACAGTCAACGTGCGCAGCGTCGAACAGCAAGAGGCCCATCACATCGTCCAGGTGGATATTCAAGGCAAAAACCTTAACCTGCTGATCGGTCGCCGTGCCGAAACGCTCCAAGCCCTGCAGCACCTCGTCAGCCTGATCATCGGCAAAGATCTGGAAGCCTGGGTCCACGTGGTAATTGACGTAGAAGGCTATCGTCAGCGCAGAGAGCGCCAATTGCGTCAGCTGGCCCAACGCATGGCCGAACAAGCTATGCGCACCGGCCGCCGTCAGGTGCTCGAACCGATGTCCGCTGCCGATCGGCGCATCATCCATCTGGAGCTGCGCGATCATCCGGGGGTCATCACACAAAGCATCGGCGAAGAACCGAACCGCAAGGTGACCATCATCCCCCGGCAATAGCCGTGCGCTGGATTTACCTTTCGCCCCACCTGGATGATGCCGTGCTCTCCTGCGGCGCGCTGATCGCCGAACAACAGCAGCGCAAGCTGGAAGTCGAGGTCTGGACGATCTTCGCCGGCGTGCCTGCGCCCCAGACAGGCGGTTTGCTGGCAGCCTATTTGCATTCACGGTGGGGCTTTGAAAATGCCGAACAGGCCGTGCGCGCCCGGCGAGAAGAGGATCGCAAAGCGCTCGCCATGCTCGTCGTCAAGGGGCGCTATTTTCCGTTCCTGGATTGCATCTATCGCCAAGACGAGCAGGGTCAACCGCTCTACGAAAATATCTTCGTCCCGCCTCACGAGGCAGAAGCCGATCTTGCCGATCGCATTGCCGAAGCCGTGCAGGAACACTTGGGGGAACAGGATATTCTGATCGCTCCGCTGGCCGTCGGGGGGCATGTGGATCATGTGCTGGTGCGTCGAGCCACTGAACGCTTGGGGCGTCCCTTCTGGGGCTATGCCGAAATCCCCTATCGCTTCCAAGCGCCGCAGGAAGTAGAACTTCAGACCCAAAACCTGCAAAGCGCCCTCTTTCACGTCTCGTTTTGGGCCAAAAAGACCTGGTTCAGCGCCTGCGCCGCTTACAGTTCCCAAATCGAAGAGCTCTTCGGCAGCGAACAGGCCATGCGCCAAACCCTGGAAGAATTCATCGAACGTGAAAACGGCATCCGCCTGTGGAAAATTGAGTAGGGCAAATGCTTGACATTTGCCGTAGAACAAACGCTTGCGTTTGCCTTTGATACTACCCTCTTCCCCTCCCCTTTCCAATTTCCTCATCACCCACCCAAGGGCGCGGCAGGCGATCAACTATGCTATAAT
The DNA here is from genome assembly GCA_037447295.1 of Chloroflexota bacterium. Lineage (GTDB taxonomy): Bacteria > Chloroflexota > Anaerolineae > Anaerolineales > Villigracilaceae > 630D-37. Next base: position 2,981 of record JBBIGZ010000064.1, read on the forward strand.
TAGCTCAATTAGCAAGATCGTCTCGGCCGTCTTCTTCCTGAGCACTTCTGCGAGCGTTCCATGAATGAGCCGGTTCTCGTGCTCAATGCCAGTTATGAGCCTCTGAACATTTGCACCACGCGCCGGGCACTGGGATTACTCCTGGAAGGCAAGGCAACGCTGGTCCTGAACGGACGCGGCTATGTGCACACCGTCTCACAGAGATTTCCCCGACCTTCAGTCATCCGCTTGTGTCAAATGGTGCATCGTCCACGGCCGCGTGTGAAGCTCAGCCGCCGCGAAGTTTTTCGGCGCGATGAGTTCACCTGTCAATACTGTGGACGCAAGGATGTTCCCCTGACCATCGATCACGTGGTGCCGCGTCACTTAGGCGGCGAACATACCTGGACCAACGTTGTGGCTGCCTGCCCGGCCTGCAACCATCGCAAAGGTGGACGGACGCTCGAAGAAGCACACATGCATTTGCTCCGCCCGCCGCGTGAACCACCGGCCACTGCGCTGTACCTTTTCGGACGTATGCTCGAACAATATCAGGAATGGGAGCCGTTCTTGCAAGGGTGGTAACACGGCACCGATTCTTGAACATCTTGAACCTTCGCCGAGGAGCCCATGACAAAACGCATTGCCCCCTATGGAAGCTGGAAATCGCCGATCACTCCAGAGCTGATCACCGCGCTGAGCGCGCCGGTGATGGAAACCCACGTGGAAGGCAGCGAAATCTATTGGAGCGAAATGCGCCCGTTGGAAGGTGGACGCTATGTAATCCGCCATCGTTTCCCCGATGGCCGCATTGAAGAATGCACCCCCCCCGGCTTTAATGCCCGCACGCGCGTCCATGAGTATGGGGGTGGGGCATTTACCGTCGCCGAAGGGGTGATCTATTTTGCCAATTTTGCCGATCAACGGCTCTATCGTCATCGTCCTGGTGAAGCGCCTGAGCTCCTCACTCCCCAGGAAGGATACCGCTATGCCGATCTGGTGATCGATCGTCAACGCCGAGCGATCTTCTGCGTGCGCGAGGATCACACGGGAGGCGGGGAAGCGATCAATACCCTGGTGCGGTTACCGCTGGAAGGCGGCGAAAACGGTCGCGTGATCGTTTCCAGCAGCGATTTCTATTCCAACCCGCGCCTGAGCCCGGATGGGAAATACCTGGCCTTCCTGACCTGGAACCACCCGAATATGCCTTGGGATGGCACTGAGCTATGGATCGCCGAGCTGGATGAGGCCGGCGAGGTGCATGGACTGCAAAAAGTAGCCGGCAGTGCGGCGGAATCCATCTTCCAGCCGGAATGGTCACCGGATGGAAAGCTCTATTTCGTCTCCGATCGCAGCAATTGGTGGAATTTGTATCGCTGGGATGGAGAGCGCATCGAAGCGCTCTACCCGATGGAAGCGGAATTTGGCAAGCCGCAATGGGTCTTCGGCGTAAGTACGTACGGCTTCTGGGATGAGCGGCGCATCCTTTGCACCTACACCCAGAACGGCTTCTGGCACCTGGCCTGGCTGGATGTGGAGGAGCGAACGCTGACGCCGATCGAGTTGCCTTACACGTTCTTTGATAAGATCCGCATCGGTGAAGGCTTTGCCCTGTTCGAGGCCGCTTCGCCCACCCGTCCGCCAGGGTTGATCCGTTTCGTGCCGTCTTCCGGGGAGGCAGAAACGCTCCATTTAGCGTTCGAGCCAAAGGTGCCGGAAGCATATATCTCCGTTCCGCAATCCCTGACTTTCCCCAGCCTGAAAGGGGAAGCGCATGCTTTCTTCTATGCGCCGCATAACGATGATTTCGACGCGCCGCCGGGAGAGCGCCTACCGCTTTTGGTGATCAGCCACGGCGGGCCGACTTCGGCTACCCAGGCGGTATTGAATTATTCGATCCAGTTCTGGACCTCGCGCGGGTTCGCCGTGCTCGATGTCAACTACGGCGGGTCAACCGGCTACGGCCGCGAATATCGCACACGCTTGAACGGAAATTGGGGCGTGGTGGACGTGGAGGATTGCTGCAATGGAGCGCTGTTCCTGGCCAAACAGGGGCTGGTGGACCGAGAGCGAATGGCGATCCGCGGCGGAAGTGCCGGTGGATATACCACCCTGGCCTGCCTGACCTTCCGTCCGGAGGTCTTCCGCGCCGGGGCGAGCTACTTCGGCCTGAGCGATCTGATGGTCTTTGTGCACGATACGCACAAGTTCGAATCGCGTTACCTGACCACGTTGATCGGCCCTTACCCAGAGCAAGCCGACCTCTATCGCCAACGTTCCCCTCTCTACCACGTGCAAAATCTTTCCTGCCCGCTAATCCTGTTCCAGGGAGATGAAGATCGCATTGTGCCGCCGAATCAATCGGAGCTAATCTACCAGGCGGTGAAGGCCAAGGGGCTGCCGGTGGCCTATTTGCTCTTCCAGGGCGAGCAACACGGTTTCCGCAAGGCGGAGAACATACGTCGCTCGTTGGATGCAGAGCTATTCTTCTATAGCCGGGTGTTCGGTTTTGAGCCGGCCGATGCGTTGCCGCCGTTGGAGATCGAGAATTTTGGACGGTAGACGGTAGACGGTGGACCGTGGACCGTGGACCGTGGACGGTGGACCGTATGCGGTGCTTGCAGCCCGTGTGCGGTGGGCCTTGAAAATGGAAAGGAAGCGCTTAAGGGCGGGGTGTGCTGAAGAAGCGCTCCAGGTCACGCCGTTGACGAGCGTTCGCCTGCATCCAGGCCTGGAGGGAGGCTTCCTCTTGGTTTTCCAGCCACTCTCGCAGCTCAGAAAGCACTCCCTGAAAGGCAGATAGCGCCTCCAGCACATTCCTTCGGTTGGTCATCAGAATATCCAGCATCATGCGCGGATCGCTGCCGGCGAGGCGCGAGGTATCGCGAAAGCCGCTTGCCATCACCTGGAACAAGCGCCCATCCTCTGCGCCGCTTTGCGCTGCGAGTTGCATCAGGCTGGCAGAGAGCAGATAAGGCAGGTGGCTGGTCTGCGCCAGCAGACGATCGTGATCTTCGGCGGAGAGGTAGAGGGGTTGAATCTGCAAACGCTCGAGCAATGCTTCGACAAACCGTAGCGCCTGGGGGGAAGTGCGCTCAAGCGGTGTAAGCACAAAGCGGGTGCCGCGAAACAGATCGGCGCGGGCGGCGGAAAAGCCGCTCTGCTCACGGCCGCATAACGGATGTCCGCCGATCGCCTGGATGTGGGGAGGCAGCCGACGCATTGCTTCCAGGATGACTTTCTTGGTGGAGCCAAAATCCAGCACGATCGTTTCGGGTGCGGCGTAGGCGGCAACGTCTGGCAGGAGCTGCAAAATGGCGCGCACCGGAGCCGAAAGTACAACAAGGTGCGCTCGGCGGATCGGCACCAGATCCGCCGACACGGCGTCGAAGCAGGAGGCAGCCTGGGCGCGCACGTGCGCGTCGATGTCGATCCCGATCAACGGATGCCCTAAACCTGCCTCGCGCAACGCCAGGGCAAAAGAGCCGCCCATCAGCCCCAGGCCGATGATGGCAATCCCGGCTTCTTCCAGCGAGGGAAACCCCGGCCCCATCAGACCCTCCGTCCCAGGGCCTCGGCCAGGCGTCGCGTTTCCTGCACCAGCGTAGCGAATCGTTCCGGGCGTAGCGATTGTGCGCCGTCACTCAAGGCCTGTTCAGGATGGGGATGGACTTCGATGATCAACCCATCGGCGCCGGCCGCGATGGCGGCACGGGCCACCGGCGTGACCAATTCCCAGCGCCCGGTGCCGTGGGAAGGATCGGCGATCACCGGCAGGTGGCTGAGCTGCTTGACGAGCGGGATGGCATTGATGTCGAAGGTGTTGCGCGTGGCGGTCTCGAAGGTGCGGATGCCGCGCTCACACAAAATGACGCGCGGATTGCCCTGAGCCAGGATGTATTCGGCGGCCATCAGCCACTCTTCGATCGTCGCCATCAGGCCGCGTTTGAGGAGCACCGGCTTTTGCGTTTCCCCGACCGCGCGCAGCAGAGCAAAATTCTGCATATTGCGGGCGCCGATCTGGAGAATATCGGCATATTGCGCCACCAACGTTACGTCCTGCGGAGAAAGCACTTCGGTGACCACGGGTAGGTGGAATTCCTCACGGGCTTCCCGCAACAATTCGAGTCCTTTGAGCCCCAGACCTTGGAAGGAATAGGGCGAAGTGCGCGGTTTGAAAGCACCACCGCGCAACACGTGCGCTCCGGCCTCTTTGACCGCGGCCGCCGTCTCAAACAGTTGCTGGCGCGATTCGACCGAGCACGGTCCGGCCATGATCACGATCTGCTCCCCGCCAATGTGGACGCCGTTGATGCGGAAGACAGAGTTTTCGGGATGAAAATTGCGCGAAGCGAGCTTGAAAGGATGAAGGACGCGCACCGCACGTTCCACCCCCTCAAAGGCTTCTAGGTGCTCCGGCTCTAGTGGGCGCTCATCGCCGATAATGCCGAGAATGGTGCGTTCGGCACCATCCGAGCGATGCACGCGGTAACCAAGGGATTCGACGTGCTCGATCACGGCTTGAATTTGGGTAGGGGTTGCTTGATGGTTCATAATGACGATCATTTGTCCTCCTGTTCACGAAATGGTTTCGTTTGCTCTGCTATCGGATAGGAACCTAAAAGGCGTAGGAAGGTGGTATGGTGTTCCAAGGCAAGGAGCGCTTCTTGCATCGGCGGCTCGGAGGCATGACCTTCTACGTCCACATAGAAGAGATAGTGCCACGGGCGCTGCCGATCGGGACGGGATTCAATACGCGTCAGGTTCAGGCCACGGGTAGCAAATTCACCGAGGCAGCGATAGAGCGCTCCAGGAACGTGCGCTGTGGCGAACACCAATGTGGTCTTGGCCGGGGAAACATAGGGAGGCGGTTCGTTGCCGAGCAGGAAAAAGCGGGTGTAATTTTCCTGCCAATCCTGGATGCCGCGGGCCAGGACTTGCAAACCGTAAATCCGGGCGGCGATTTCGCCGGCGATGACGGCGGTGTGTGGATCGGCGGTTTGGGCCAACTCGCGAGCAGCGCCAGCCGTATCGTAGGCAGCGATGGCTTCCCAACCCCGCTGACGGATGTACGATTCACACTGCGCCAGCGCTTGTGGGTGCGAGGTGACGCGCCGAATTCGCTCCAGATCGGTGCCGTTTGCCCCTAACAGGGCATGCTCAATCCGCAGGATGATCTCTCGCTGAATCGGCAGGTTGTATTTCAGGAGCAGATCGTAGGCCGGGTGAACGCTACCGGTGGTGGAATTTTCGACCGGAAGCAGGGCATGGGTAGCCTTCCCTTGCAAGACGCTCTGGAACAGGTCCTCAAAGGTCTCGCAGGGCAGGCATTCGGTTTCCGACCCGATGAACTGCCAAATGGCGGCTTGTGAATAGGCACCGGGAGCACCCTGGAACGCGACGCGCGTCATAGAGGCTCTCCTGCCCATTCCGGGCGCAATTGACGGGCGCGACGCAGGTAGACATGGCGCAAGCGCTGTGGCGGAAGGGACGTTTCCACATGCAAGAGCACGCGTATGCAACGCGGCAGATCGCCGGAAACCGGCGGCGCCAGCATATCGAGCAACGGGATCGCATCCCAGCCAAGGCGACGAGCGGCAGTGGCCGGGAAGGCCGCCGTCAGATCAGGTGTGACGGTGAAGATGGCGCTGATCACCGCTCCTGGGTCCAGTTGGTTGGCCTCTAGCAGGTTCACCAGCAATTCTTGGGTGGCCTCCCAAATAGCCTCCGGATGGTTTTCCTCTACTGTGGTAGCTCCTCGCAAAGCACGCATGGGCATAGGGACCTCCTTTCTGCAAAAAACAAATAAGGCGTGGGGTCTATCCCACGCCTTTTTCGCATCATGTATAAAATGGCCTATGGCGTGACGACTCGACCCCGCGCACGGAGGACGGCGTAAAAATAGAAGTAGCCGTAAAAGAAGGCGCTGGTCGAGAACGTCTTACGTTGCATGGGTCTATTTTATTCAGAATAGCCTCTTTTGACAAGGGTTTTGCTACATGGCGACTGTTCGTTTGTCTGCAAACTCAGCGCGTACGGTGATTTATCCTGTACAGACAAGGCAAAACGATGATTCACCAACCCATGGCAAACGTCAACCGCCGATCGCGCCGCCGGATCAATCTGCCTTGGCCTAATTCATCGGTCGCCAAGGTAGTTCGCCGTTTGGATTTGCAAATGGCCACCTCACGCTTCAAGTGTTGAAAAATCCGTGGAGATTGTCAATTTTCTTGACAAACAAACGCAACGTGCTTATACTGGTAAACACAAATCTGCTTGAAAAAGCACTTTTCTTAGCCTTTGTACCTTTTTCTGCCGCTTTTCGGCTTATGTTTCCCTCTCTTGATTTCCCCTCCACGGCAATCGTTAAGAGCGCTAACAAACACGCCGTCTTGGACTTGATCCGCTTTCATGGTGGAGGGATTTCGCGCGTTGATATAGCGCAACAGCTGGGGATCACACGTGCCGCCATCAGTGCCATCGTCAACGATTTGATCGCCTTAGGAATTGTTCGAGAAGCACAGCCTCGCCCATTGCGCAATGGAGGCCGTCCGGCGCGCCTTCTGGAGATCAACCCCGGCTATGGGAACGTGATAGGGATTGACCTCGGCGCCTCTCACATGAGCCTGCTTATCGCCAACGTGGCGGCAGAAGTGCTCTACGAGCGGGAAATTCTCAGCGATATTACTGCAGGACCTGAACCAATTCTAGAACAAATGCATCATCTCGTCCAGGAGAGTTTGGCGCAAAGTGGCATTTGCTGGGAGAGCATTCTGGCAATCGGAATGGGTGTGCCGGGACCGATCGATACAGCCTCCGGAGCGGTGATCTCCCCACCCATCATGCCCGGTTGGGATGGCTACCCGATCCGAGAGACCCTCAAAGCCCGCTGGGGGCGGCCAGTTTCTCTAAACAACGATGCAGAATTGGGGGCCATCGGTGAATGGGCCTTCGGCGCCGGGCGCGGGGAGCGCTTCCTGGCCTATATCAAGGCCGGAACAGGGATCGGCGCCGGCCTGCTTCTAGATGGGAAGATTTATCGTGGAGCAACCGGTTCTGCCGGTGAAATCGGCCATATCACCATTGACGAAAACGGTCCGCAATGTAGCTGCGGCAATTACGGATGTGTTGAAGCCTATGCGGGAGGAAAAGCGATCGCGCGTGCAGCACGTGAAGCGATTCGGAAAGGAATACGCACCCAACTCTCCTCCATACCATTGGAAAAGATCACCGCTCAAGATGTAGCAGAGGCCGCCCGTCGTGGCGATCTGCTCGCCCAACAGATCATTGCCCAAGCCGGTGAACATCTTGGAATTGCCATCGCTGGAATTGTCAATCTCTTCAACCCGACCATCATCGTCATTGGGGGCGGGGTAGCACAAATCGGAGATCTGTACCTGGAGCCTGTCCGTCGTACGGTCCAGAAGCGAAGTCTGCCGGCTTCAGCACGCATGGTGCGGATCACCACCGCTCTGCTCGGTCGACGTTCTTCGGCAATGGGCGCTGTCGTTCAGGCGATTTCGCTTGCCTTACACCAGGTAATTGAACACGAACGATCGGCAAGTCATGTTTCAATCGTCTAAAGGAGGTTTTGATGGCTAGTGTTACTTTTGATCACGTCACCAAACGTTTCGGCTCGGTCACCGCAGTGGACGACCTGAACTTAAAGGTGGAAGATCGGGAGTTCCTGGTGTTGGTCGGGCCTTCCGGCTGCGGAAAAACAACGGCACTGCGCCTTCTGGCCGGGTTGGAAGAGGTCACAGAAGGGCGCATCCTGATCGGGGATCGTGTGGTCAACGATGTGCCGCCCAAGGATCGGGATATCGCCATGGTCTTTCAATCGTACGCGCTTTATCCGCATATGACCGTGTTTGAGAACATGGCTTTCGGGTTGAGGCTGCGTCGGGTGTCAAAGGATGAGATCAAACGGCGCGTAGAGGCGGCTGCGGAGATCCTCGGCATCACCAACTTGCTCGACCGCAAGCCGCGTCAGCTTTCGGGTGGGCAACGTCAACGTGTGGCGGTAGGACGTGCCATCGTGCGTGAACCGAAGGTCTTCCTCTTCGACGAGCCGCTCTCCAACCTGGATGCCAAGTTGCGCGTGCAAACGCGTGCCGAGATCACCAAGCTACACCAGCGCTTGCAAACTACGTTCATTTACGTTACCCACGATCAGGTCGAGGCTATGACCATGGCCACGCGGATTGCGGTGATGAACAACGGGAAATTGCAGCAGGTGGACACGCCCCAGAACCTATACGATCGTCCTGACAACCTCTTCGTCGCCGGTTTTATCGGTTCTCCGGCAATGAACTTTTTCCCGGCACGCTTGCGTAAGGACAGTGGGCGTATCTATGTGGATGCCGGCAGCTTCGCTGTGCCGCTACCAGAAAAGCGCGCTGCCGTCTATGCCAACCATCTGGATAAATCGATCATCTTTGGCATTCGTCCGGAGCACATCCACGATGCGAATTACGCTCCGCCCTTGACCCATCCGCAGAAAGTACAAGCGCGAGTCGATGTGACCGAACTGATGGGCAGCGAGACCTATGTTTACCTGGTCAGCGGCTCACATACCTTTATTGCCCGCGTCGATCCACGGGCCCAGATGCACATCGGAAACACAGTGGAAGTACTCTTCGACATGGATAAATTCCATATCTTCGATGCTCAAACCCAACAGGCCATCCGTTGAAAGGAGGTGATGCGAATCGCAAAAACACCTGACAAATCTCGAAAAGCACCGTTTCACTGTACCATACGTATCTAAAACTTCAACATTATTATTTCAGGAGAAGAAGACATGAAAAAAACAATCTGGACTCTGCTAAGCACACTGCTTGTGCTCGCTTTTGCACTCAGCGCATGCCGTCCGGCCACACCGACCGCTGCCCCAGCCACCCAGGCTCCGGCAACCCAGGCTCCGGCAACTCAGGCTCCGGCCACCGAAGCTCCAACGCAACCCCCGGCCACGGAAGCACCTGCTGAACCTGTCACCATTTCCTTCTGGGAACAGGAAGGTGAGGAAGTAGATGTTTTCCTGGATCAACTGATCGCTGAATTTGAAGCCGCCAATCCCAACATCACCGTAGAGCGCACGCATTATGAGAACGAGGCACTGCGCGATCAATTCCAAACCGCGGCGCTGGCCGAGGCTGCTCCGGAAGTCGTGCGCGTCCCGAACGATTTCGCCGGTCCCTTCAGCAAGCTGGATATCATTGCCCCGAGCGATCAGCTCTTCGATCAGACTTTCCTTAGCCAGTTCTTTGAGGGTGCTCTCCAACCGGCGATGGTCGGTGGTGTCCTTTGGGGTGTGCCGGATAACTACGGCAACCACCTGATGCTGCTCTACAATAAGGACCTCATTCCTGAGGCCCCGAAGACCTTCGATGAACTGATCCAGAAGGCCAAAGAGCTGACACAGGGTGACATTCAGGGCTTTGCCTATAACCTGAACGAACCTTTCTGGGGCGCCGGTTTCTACGGTGCATTCGGTGGCTGGCCGCTGGATGAAAATGATCAGCCTCAGTTCAACAATGAAGCCTTCATCAACTACCTGAAGTTCGTCAAGCAGCTTAAGGATGATGGCGTCGTCCCGCAAGAGTGTGACTACAACTGCGCCGATACGCTCTTCAAAGAGGGCAAGGCGGCGATGATCATCAACGGCGACTGGTCTCTGGGTGGTTATGTGGATGCCCTTGGTGATAAACTGGGCGTTGCTCCGGTCCCGCCGATCAACGGCAACCCGTACACCGAAATGACCGCCGGCAAATACTTCATGGTCTACAAAGGCGTTTTGAACGATCCGGCCAAGAAGGATGCAGTGGTCAAGTTCATCACCTTCATGACATCGAAAGATGTGCAGAAGCGCTGGTTGGATCAGTTCAAGCGCCTGCCATCCAACAAAGAGGTTGCCCAGGATCCGGCCATCACCAGTGATCCGATCTTGGCCGGTTCGATGGCTGCCCTGGCCAACGGCCGTGGTATGCCGGCGGCACCCGAAATGCGCTGCGCCTGGGATGCCTGGCGGCCGAACCTGGAAGGTGTGATGGCCGGCACGCTCACACCAGAAGATGCGGCGGCAGCTGCCCAGCAAACGGCTGACGAGTGCGTCGCCACCTTGAAATAACACCACCTTTTGAGGGGGGAGCTTCGGCTCCCCCCTTTGCTATCTCTGGAGGATGCCATGTTCCGTAAATACCTCCCCTCTTTACTTTGGATTGCAATCCTACTAGGCCTTTTCCTCCTGATCCGTGCTCTGATCCAACCGTATGCGGCCGGTATTTCACTGAATAGCAAGATCATCGTTGACCGTCTGCAAGAGATCGCTACGTTTGTCTTAGCGATTCTGGGTGGAATGGCCGCAGTAGAAGTTTATCTCTATCAGCTCTTCTTCCGTGCCCCACGCAATTGGGCAAGCACTGTGGCCGTTCGCCTGATCCAGGGGATATTTGCGCTACTTGCCCTCCAGATAATTGTTTTCTTCTTCGATCTCACCGATCTGCTCCGCTTGCCTGAAGGAGCCATCAAAGCCTTCTTTTCCTTCCCGGTGACATTGGCAGCCTCTCTGCAAGACGGATTGTTAAAGGCAAATATCCTTTCCCGGCAAAATGCCTCATTCGGAAGTGGGCTGTTCCTCCTTGGCATCATCTTTGCACTTTTCGGCCTGATCCAAGGACTCACACAACCACGCACCAGCCGATTGGGCTTTGCCTATTTACTGGTGGTGCCGGCCTTTATCGGTGTGCTCTTTCTGATCGTTTACCCCTTCCTATTTGAAATCAAGCTTGCCTTTTCCAATGCTTCCCTCGGAACCCAGGCGACCCGTAACGCTTCCTATGGCCTGATTTACGGCTGGGAGAATCTGAAAATGCTCTTCACCGGCAACGTGGCCAAAGATGCCAAATTTTTCGAGGTGCTCTGGCGCACTGTGCTTTGGACAGTGATCAACGTCACCTTCCATGTAACCGGTGGGATGATTCTGGCCTTGTTGTTGAATCGTCCCATGAAGTTGCAAGGCTTTTACCGCACATTGTTAGTCTTCCCGTGGGCTATTCCCACCACCATTGCCGCCATGGCGCTGCGCAATGAGTTCGATCTGCGCTACGGTTTTTTCAACATCATGCTCAACAACATTCATAACTTTTTCGAGGGCTTGGCACTCAAGGCCTCTCTTCTGGCGCCGCTTTTCAGCTGGTTGGCCGAACATATCGGTCCGGTATCCTGGAAGCAAGACCCCTTCTGGGCCTTCGTTTCGGTGCTGATCAGCAACATCTGGCTGGGCATTCCGTTCATGGCTGTAATCATCCTAGGAGGTCTGCAAAGCATTTCGCATGAGTATTACGAAGCGGCGGAGATAGACGGTGCCTCCAAATGGAAAATGTTCCGCTACATCACCCTACCGCTCTTACGGCCGGTTCTTACCCCGGCCGTGATCCTGGGCGTGATCTGGACCTTTAACAAGTTTGACGTGATTTACCTGATCACGCAGGGAGGCCCTCAAGAGAAGACCGATATCCTGGTCTCTTCGATGTACAAAGCAGCATTCCAGTTTTATCGCTATGGTTTTACCGCCATGTTCGCCCTGGTGATCTTCCTCATCCTGCTCCTGTTCACGCTTTTCTATCTGCGCGTGACCGGTGGGCTGAAAGCCGCTACCGAATAAACTTGGGAGGCAGAAATGTCCACAAAAAATCCGCTCTATCGTTTTTACCGCTGGTTCTTCTTCCGTGCCCGTGGGGATAGCCCCTTCAAACGTTTGCTGATCCACCTGACTCTCATCTTTGCCAGCCTGATCGCTGTCTACCCAGTTCTACGTGTGGTAACGATCTCCCTGCGCCCCAACGATACCCTACTCACTACTAGCCTGCGCATTATCCCGGAAAACGCCTCTTTCGAAAACTATCGAGCAGTGCTCTTCGGAGAGCCGGAAAAGCATCGGCAATCGGATTTCTTCCTATGGCTGTGGAACTCGTTCTCGGTGGTGATGGTGACTTCCATCATCAGCGTGGCTCTGGCGGCACTCAGCGCCTATGCTTTCTCGCGGTTTCGCTTTCCTGGACGGAACCCGGCCCTGGTGTTCCTTTTCACCACCCAGATGATCCCGGCAGGTATGTTGCTCCTACCGCTCTTTGTGATGCTCGTAAAACTCAAAATGATCAACACCTCGCTGGGGTTGATCATCGCCTATTCTGTCTCTTCGGTGCCGCTCACCATCTGGACGTTGAAGGGCTATTACGACACAATCCCGGTCGATCTGGAAGAGGCGGCGCTGATCGATGGTGCTTCACGTATGCAAGTGCTGACCCGCATCATCTTGCCTCTCTCCAGTCCTGCTTTGGCAATTGCCTTCCTGTTTAGCTTCATGGGCGGTTGGAGTGAATACCTGGTAGCCCGGGTCGTATTGCAAAAGAACGAATTTTTCACCTGGCCATTAGGCATTTTCACTTTCGCCCAGCAGTTCACCGTTTCCTGGGGCAAGTTTGCCGCCGCTTCGGTGCTAATTGCCATCCCAGTAATGGCACTTTTCCTCTATTCATCCAAATGGTTGATTTCCGGCCTAACTCTTGGTTCTGTCAAAGGTTAATATGCGTACCTTGCAAACCCTCTTTTCGTTTCTGTTCCTATTTGCTTTCCTAGCAGCCTGCGCCGCACCTGCGACCTCTTCCCCTACCCCTTCAATGTCCACCGCCACGGAGGCTCCTGCCACCGCAACCGCTTCCTCTTCGACAGAGGTGCTTTATCTGAACCTGATGTGGCATCAGCATCAGCCGCTTTACTATAAAGACGAGCAGGGGATTTATACCCGTCCTTGGGTGCGGGTACATGCTACCAAAGATTACTACGACATGGCCGCCACGGTCGCCAAATATCCTTCCGTGCATGTGACTTTCAACTTGACCCCTGTGCTCATCCGTCAGCTGGATGACTTCGTCAACGGTGCCAAAGATCGCTATTGGGTGCTTTCGGAAAAGCCGGCGGCCGAACTGACAATGGAAGAAAAGGAATTCATCCTGCGGCGCTTCTTCGATGCTAACTGGGATAAGGTGATCCGACACTTCCCCGGCTACCGAGCTTTGCTCGATAAGCGCGCCGGAACCGATGATGAGGCGATCGCTCGCGCCCTAACAACTTTCACCGAACAGGATTATCGCGATCTGCAAATCTGGTTCAACTTGGCCTGGATTGATCCTGATGAATTGGCCAAAGAGCCTCTCCAATCGCTGGTGGTCAAAGATCACGGATTTTCGGAAGAAGATAAAAAGGTGCTCTTTGACGAGGTGCGCCGTATCCTGGCCCAGGTGATCGCCATTCACAAGGAACTGCAAGATCGCGGGCAAATCGAGATCACCACTACACCCTATGCACATCCGATCCTTCCTCTGATTTACGATACCAACCTGGCATTAATCGGCAACCCCGATGCGGAAATGCCGCAACGCTTTTCTTACCCGAATGACGCTATTGCTCATCTGAAGCGCAGTGTGGAGATCTACGAGCAACATTTTGGTCGCAAACCGCGCGGCTTATGGCCGGGGGAAGGTG